>JAFSGU010000061.1 GCA_017440665.1 Clostridia bacterium | reverse complement strand
AGACATCCCTTAGGACATGGATGAAATAATCCTATACGTGTATGGGGCTGTCGCATTTAGAAAATAATCGGCAAAACGCCAATGTAAATGTAGGGACCGTCGAGGACGCCGGTCCCTACAGGTGTTTGTGCATTTTTTTACCTTAATGCGACAGCCCCGAAAGCAAGCATCCCGCGTTGTCCCCCGCGGCTGCCGAATTCACCGTGAAGTGATCCTTCGCAGACTCCGAATTCTAACGATGGGCACAAACAGCGGTGCGGGAGACATCTCCCGCACCGGTTCAATTTTTGATTTTCATTTAAAAAACTATGTCAGTTTATACTTGACTTTTGCTTAACCTTAATATTGTTTATTGCGTTTGACAGCATAAGACGTGACATCATATAGTCGCGGTGGCTCTGTTTCTTTGAAAGCTGAACACGGGCAAGCTCCGCTTCGATACGTGCCGCTTCCTCGTCTATCTCCTCGGGGAGAAGGGCTGAGTCGCAAATGAGACTTACCTTATCCGCAGACACGTCAAGCATTCCCCCTGACACGGAAAACGTCACCTTATTGCCGTCGGGCGTCACGTAGCGTGCGTTACCCACCACTACGGAGGCTGTGACAGGCTCGCGGCCTGCAAGAATACCTATCATTCCGTCGGTTATCGGCACGGTAAGAGACGTACATTCTCCCCTGAAAAAAACTCTCTCCGGGGTCAGTATTTCAAGATGGAAGGTTTTCACGTCTGTCACCCTTTCGCCAAGGTGCGCGCTTTTTCAAAGGCGTCCTCAATAGTACCTACGTTGAAGAACGCACCCTCGGGAAGCTCGTCAGCCTCACCCTCGATTATAGCCTTGAAGCTGCGTACGGTGTCGGCGAGAGGCACGTAGATGCCCGCCATTCCCGTGAACTTTTCGGCTACGCTGAAGGGCTGAGACAAAAATCTCTGCAGCTTTCTTGCGCGGCGCACGATGGTACGGTCTTCCTCGCTCAGCTCATCCATGCCGAGGATGGCAATGATGTCCTGAAGCTCGTTGTAATGCTCAAGTATCTCCTGAACTCTGCGGGCAACGGTGTAGTGCTCTTCTCCCACAAGCTCAGGGTCAAGCAGACGGGATGATGATTCAAGAGGGTCTACCGCGGGGTAGATACCAAGCTCCGCTATCTTTCGGCTCAGTACGGTGGTGGCGTCAAGATGGGCAAAGGTGGTTGCCGGGGCGGGGTCTGTCAGGTCGTCGGCAGGCACGTATATGGCCTGAACTGAGGTGACGGATCCGTTTTTCGTTGAAGCGATGCGCTCCTCAAGCTCACCAAGCTCCTGTGCTAAGGTAGGCTGATAGCCAACGGCTGAGGGCATACGTCCGAGAAGGGTGGATACCTCGCTTCCCGCCTGGATAAAGCGGAAGATATTGTCGATAAAGAGAAGCACGTCCTTGCCCGAGCCCTCGCGGAAATGCTCCGCCATGGTAAGCCCCGTAAGCGCTACCCTCATTCGCACACCGGGCGCTTCGTTCATCTGACCGAAAACGAGAGCCGTCTTGTTCAAAACTCCGCTTTCAGCCATTTCGGAATACAGGTCACATCCCTCGCGGCTTCGCTCGCCGACTCCCGTGAATATGGAGTAACCGCCGTGCTCCGTGGCGATGTTGTGGATAAGCTCCTGGATCAGTACCGTCTTACCTACGCCCGCACCGCCGAAAAGACCGATCTTTCCGCCTTTTGTGTAGGGGGCAAGCAGGTCTATGACCTTTATTCCCGTTTCCAGTATCTCCTCGCCCATGCTCCTTTCCGCATAGGTAGGCGCGGGACGGTAAATACTGCTTCGGGGATTGTCGGCGGGTATCTCTTCACCTCCGTCGATGGTGTCGCCCATAACGTTCATAAGTCTGCCGAGGACCGCCTCTCCGACGGGAACGGAAATGGGTGCGCCTGTGGCGTACACCTTCATGTCACGGCAAAGGCCCTCGGATGCACCAAGCATGACACAGCGCACCGTGGAGCTTCCAACGTGCTGTACCACTTCCATGTATCTTTTTTCACCCTTGCAGGTAACGTGGAGACACTCTCTCAGACGGGGAAGTGCATCTTTCGGAAACTTAACGTCAACGACGGGACCCGTTATCTGGACGGTCACGCCAACGTTAAGTGCTTTTTCATTTTCATGTATCATAAGTATGACCGTGCCTTTCTTTACTTTGACTGAGACGCTTCTTTTTCAGCGCCTTTACACCTGCGGTGATCTCGATCATCTCACCTGTGATCGCCGCCTGCCTCATTTTATTGTACTGAAGACGAAGTGAAGAGATGATCTCCTCAGCATTGTCTGAAGCGCTTTTCATGGCGTTCATTCTCGCCTGCTGTTCACTGCAAAAGCTTTCCGCAAGGCAACCGTAGATAAAGCCCATGATGTAGCTGGGGATGACGCCGTCGAGCACCTCGTCGGGACTTGGTAAAAACTCCTTTTCGAAGGCTTTGCCGCCACCCCTGTAAAAATTCGTCTTTTCAAGGGGGAGAAGGGTCACCTTCTTGCATTCGCCCGGCTTTGCGCCCATGTAGTCGGTATAGATGATGCTTATCTCGTCAAGCATCTCGTTGTCGTAATACTCAAGTATATCCGCGCAGACTTGCCTTGCCGCCGTAATGGAAGGACGCTCTGCGGAATATTTGAATTCCTCCACGAAGGGTAGCTTTTTGTTTATAAAATACTGCCTGCCGTACTCACCCATGATAAATACGGTGGTACGAGGGTGGCGCTCCATATACTCCTCGCACATTTTCAGAGCTTCCGCATTGTACGCGCCTGCAAGACCCTTGTTGGACGTGATGAGCAGAACACCGTGATTCATGTGGGGCACGTCGTCGGGCTTTATAACTTTAAAGTATCTGTTCTTCGTTTCGGGGATGTAGTGGAACAGCTCGCCTATCTTCTCGGCGAGTGCATCGAAATACGGGGTGGTCCGTTCAAGGTCCGACAGCGCCCGTCTCATCTTGGAAGAGGAGATCATATACATGGCGTCGGTTATCTTCTTCGTGTCGCGGACACCGCTTATTCTTGCTTTGATCTCAGCTGCACTTGCCATACGTGATCTCCTTTCTTGATTTTATGCTTTTAATGCTTTCCGGTTCCGCCGTATCTTTCGTCGAAGAAGCGCTTTGCAGTTATCGCCACGTTACGTCTGATGTCGTCGGAATAAGTTTTATAGTACTCTATCTGGTGGCAAACGGCTCTGTTGTGAAGCTCAAAATAGTCGAGAAGCTCCGTCTGTACCTTCTTTATCTCGCGGGGAGGGATGTCAACGAACAGCTTCGCCTGAGCGCAGATAAGCGTGATGACCTGTCTGTGGAGGCTCATGGGAGAGTTGTTGCTCTGCTTCAGCAGCTGCATCAGACCCGCACCGTACTTAAGCTGACGTGCGGTCGCGGGATCAAGGTCTCCGCCAAACTGGGAGAATGCCTGCATCTCCCTGTACTGGGCAAGGTCAAGTCGAATGCTTCCGACCGACTTTTTCATAATGTTGGTCTGAGCGGCGCCTCCCACTCGGGAAACGGACAGACCTACGTTGATAGCAGGTCTTTGACCTGCAAAGAACAGCTCGCTCTCAAGGAAGAGCTGACCGTCCGTGATGGATATGATATTGGTGGGGATGTATGCAGATACGTCTCCCGCCTGCGTTTCAACGATGGGCAGGGCGGTCATGCTGCCGCCGTTCAGTTCATCGGAAAGCTGTGCGGAACGTTCAAGAAGTCTTGAATGGAGGTAGAATACGTCACCGGGGTACGCCTCGCGTCCGGGGGAGCGCTCAAGAAGAAGGCTCAGCGTACGGTATGCAACTGCGTGCTTGGATAAGTCGTCGTATACGATGAGCACGTCACGTCCGTGATACATGAAGTATTCCGCAACGGCGCATCCCGCGTAGGGAGCGATGTACTGGAGAGCCGCGTTGTCGGAGGCGGGGGATGATACTACCACCGTGTAGTCCATAGCGCCGTGCTTCTTTAGTGTGGATACCACCTTTGCGATGGAGCCTGCCTTCTGTCCGATGGCAACGTAAACGCATACTACGTTTTTGCCCTTCTGGTTGATGATGGTGTCGGTGGCGACCGTGGTCTTTCCCGTCTGCCTGTCGCCGATTATCAGCTCACGCTGACCGCGTCCGATGGGGAACATTGAGTCTATAGCCAAAATTCCCGTTTCAAGAGGACGGTTTACGGATTTTCTCTCCATGATGCCCGGTGCGGGACGCTCAATGGGGAAATATTCCTTGGCATTTACGTCACCGCCGTCGTCAACGGGCTTTCCGAGAGGGTCTATTATTCTTCCGAGGATCCTGGTGCTGATTGGGATACCCGCCGTACGCTGAGTTCTCACAACTCTGCTGCCCTCGGAAATTTCGGTGTCATCCCCGAATAAGATAACGCCGCCGGTGCCGTCGGAGCGAAGGTCCTGGACCATGCCCTTTACGCCGCTGTCGAAAAGGACTATCTCGCCGTATTCGACCTCGTGAAGCCCCTCGATTATCGCAATGCCGTCACCTACGGTAGAGACGAAGCCCACCTGCTGATGACCCGCGTGAAGCTCGAATGTTGAAAGATCCTCTTTCAGGAGAGATATGATGTGTCCGGGGTCGTACGCCTTTTCAAGAGACTGAAAGGACTTTCTCAGCTGTCTTACTCTGCCGAGCGTACTCCAGTCGTAGTTTTCGTCGCCGACGAAAATACGGAAGCCTCCAACGACCGTGGGGTCCTTTTTTATTATGAAATCAACGTCGTCTGCGGAATATTCAGCCATGAAGAAGACCTTCATTTTTTCAAGCTGTTCTTCGCTGGGCGGTGTGATACACTGTACTTCCACCCTCAGCGGAGGATTTTCCGCCGTAGGGGAGAGGTCAAAATCATTCTTTATCATTAGTTATTTCCACGCCTTTCTGCCGCTGTGACGTGACGGTCTGCGGCAACATGATGACGCAAGCCTTACGCTTTGTGGTCTGTCTTGCGGTGAGATGCCTTTTCTTCGGCAAGCTTTTCATCGGCAAGACGGATGAATTCGTCGTAAAGGGCACAGTCGCGCTCGGGAGTCACGGTGTCGCTGACAAGCTTGTGCGCCGCACCGATGACCAGCTCGCCAAGCTCAGTCTGTACGGACTCAAGGATATGCTCCTTGCGGTCCTCTGCCTCAGTCTCAGCCGCACGGATGATGGCATCTGCCTTTTCACGCGCCTCGCGGATGTATGCGGCGGATGTGTCCGCCCATTCCTTTTCAGCCGCCTTCTTTTTTTCGGCGATCTCAGCCTCGGCAGAGCTTATCTTTAAAAGATATTCGTTTTTCAGACGGAGGTTTTCCTCTTCTGTGAGGCGGTTGCGCTCTTCGGCTTCCTCAAAAGCCTTTTGTCTTCCGTCGATAAACTTGCAGATGGGAGAGTAGAGAAGCAGATAAAGACCGCCCGCAAGTATCACGAAGTTAAGCATATGCAGAAGTATCTGCAGAAGATCGATGTTAAGTGGAAGGTTCATTTTATACTCCAATCAGTCTAAGCTGTACCAAATGGATCGTTTTACAGTACGAATATGATGAGAATGGCGATGATAAGTGCATAGATGATAGCCGTTTCGATAAATACGAGACCCAGCATCATGGCACCGTTGATCTGAGAGGATGCCTCGGGCTGACGAGCCATACTCTCGGCACTTTTGGAGATAGCCATACCCATGGCGATAGCACCTGCGGCACCCGCTAATCCTACGCAGATGGCGGCGGCGATAGCCTTTGCGGAGATACCTCCGTCTGCCGTATCCTCAGCGGCGTCGGCAACTGCCTCAGCTTCGGGAGCTGCATCCTCGGCGAAAACGCCTGAAGAAAGGGTGAAAACGAGAGAAACTGCAAGCACGAAAAGTGCGATGATATAGATAAGCTTATTGTTTTTCATAATTATTTCCTCATATTATTCAGTTGCTTTATTTTTCTTTTTTGTCTTTTTCTCACGCGGAGCCTTAGGCTCTACCGCCTCGCCGTAGAAGATGGAAACGAGAGTGGCAAGGACGTAGGTCTGTATTGCCGCGTGGAGCAGGGTGAACATCACGCCAACGACCACGGGTAAGACAAAGCTGAGCGTCACATAGTAGTACACCAGCTCGGTGACAAGCAGTCCGCTGAGAAGAGCGCCGAAAAGACGGAAGCTCATGGATATGGGCAGCGAGAAATCCTTCAGTACGCCCAGACCTCCGCGGATGCCTCCGCAGATAAGACCTGCGCCGAGGATGATAGAGTATGACATCACGCCCATGGCGATTGCCGCGTTGATGTCGGACAGGGGAGCGGGGAGCGTCATAGCGTGCCCTGCGGTGGTAGTCCACTGAAAGCCGAAAAGCTCGAAGAGAGTACTGAAGAAGATGTAGATTCCCGCGCAGAAGATGTACGCTCCCACAAATCCCGATCTGTGATGGCTGTTCTGACGTGCCATGCCGCGGAAGAATTCCACCATCCACTCAAGCACCGCCTGTATTTTTCCGGGTACGGTCTTGAAACGGGGAATTATGAAAATACGTATGATGACGGCGGTCAAAAGAAGTATTGCCGTTACCGTATAAGCTGAGATGACACCGGGATTCACTTGAAGTGAGAAAAAGCTCATCTTGTTATCTTCGTGGAGTACCCCGTCGCGCATGACCTCCTTGATGGTCTCGTGCTTTTCACCGGGAGGTAAAAGCAGAATGACCGCGGTAGTAAGCAGAGCGATCAGAACGAGCCAAACGATAAATATTACAAGACGGGGATTTTTAGTTTTGTTTTTCAATAATTATCACATCCTGACTGATAAAAGCCGCATAAATGCAGAAATCTGCCGAACTTGTCGGCAGATTGCAACTTTATGAATTGTATAACCGACAGTTTATGTCTGATTTATCATAACGAATAAACCTGTGACTTTAACGCGGCGCTTAATGGGCGTCCCATATTTGTGCTGTGTCCTCATTATACACCCATGCAGTCGATTTTGCAACAGTTTTTAGGAAGAATTTTTAAGGAATTTGTCGGTTATGATTTGCGAAAGATCACGGTGTATGTTTTAAAAATTGACTTAGCACATACTCTGCTCCCATAAAGCCGTAACACTCGGATTCTGCAAATAGGAAAACGATGCTTTTTTCGGTGTCATTCGTGCCGATATACGCAACGTATTTGTCACTCATGCCGTCTTTTATGGAGTCTGTTTTCACTATACGGTATGTGAAGCCGTCAAACTCTATAGGCAGACGGGTGAGGACAAAAGCCTCCGCATTAACATACTTCTGACCGTCCTTGTCAGTATAGTCAGCCTCGTAAAACTCATACATAGAATCAACACCGTCTATTACGCGTGTATATTCACCGTCGTCGTACTGTACTTTGGCATATACCCATTCCTCCATTGTGTTTGCAGAGTGATAATGCATAAATTGCACACCCTCGGTTTTCTCGGGCATGAAATACCGTGCGTTCTCGTTGAACTCGCTGTCGGTGGATACATAGCTTTGTCTAAACTCTGTATCTCTATACAGTTTTACGGCAAGTGATGCGGGCATTTGAAGTACAAGTAACACTGATAAAATTATAGCAAAGACCCTTGAAAGAGGTGTTTTAAAAAGAATAATACATACGGGGATAAAAGCGAGAAACACGAATAATATGCCCGTTATATATTCAAAAGAATCGTGCGGTGTGTAGTTAAGAAATGTAAATTGCCACAGCACAGCCGAGAAAAACAGAAAAGCGCAACAAGCGAAAACAATACCGAAAGCTTTGAAAAAACGTTTCATTACTACCTCCTACAATGCACGTTTGTACGGTTTGGAAATTCCGTCAACGACCGCCGCACATCGCCGCCACGGTTACTGCCTGAAAAAAGTGGATATACCTTTTTTACTTTTCTCCGTTCAGGATACCGTCAAGCACAGCCGTAACCTTCTCCGCAATAAGATACATTCCAAGATCGTTGGGGTGGCAGGTGTCGGCGGTGCACATATCTCGGTCGGGAATATCAAAGAATGTCTCCCCGTCAATGAAGTATACGTTACGGTCACCCTTCGCCTTTGCATTTTCATAGGTACTGCGGATAGCGTCGCGACGTGGGATGTGCCAGGTGTAGTCGGGCATGATGTTTGGCGCTGAGATAAACACGATGGGAAGCGTCGGCTTTGCCTCTCTTATGATGTCGTAAACACGGGGATGTGTGCGGAGCAGATGCTCTGCATCGGGCGCGTTGTGGTCGTAGTCGCACACGAAAACAGACATATCAAGTGAAGCGATATATTTTATGACCTCTTCCTCTGCAAGTGCGCTGCCGGAAAAACCGAGGTTTACGTAGTCCGTGTCAAGCTTTCTTGAAACTATTGCCTCGTAGATGTTAGCGGGACGGGACGCACATGAGCCTTGAGTTATGGACGAACCGTAATACACCACGGGCGAGCCGTGTCTGTATGGCGTGGGTCCTTCAACCTCGGCATCAGGCTTTAAGGCTACGTAAAGCTCGCGAACCTCACCGTGAGTAGGCATATGGAGCACGTAATCCTTCATCACTCCGTCCGTATGAAATCCCGCGCCGAAGCCGTCTTTCATGTGAGAGGGAGGCACGAATGAGTAAGCGTATGTCTCTCTGCCGAAATTTGCGTCATAGTGGGAAAGGTCGAAGCCGTGGTTCATCTGAGTTGTGTGATCATGCTCGCCCATGACCGCATACATTCCCAAATAGCGTGAGTCGGTGCGGAAACGGATGCGTCCGCCCGCCGTGCATCGGTGCAGGTCCTTCACCATACCTTTGGTGGTGTCAGCCACGCTTTGCTCCATGCGGACGAACTGTCCCTGAGCCTCGTCGAAGAATACGCCGTGGATGGAAAACGGCGCGTTTTTTACGTTTATCCAGACCACGTCCTCGGGAAAATCTCCCGCGGGTGTGAATGTCTTATCATAAGAAGAAGTTTTCATTGTGTTTTTCTCCGAATTTCAATTATGTAAGTTCATTTTACCACATGGCAGACGATTTGTCAACGAAGACCTTGCACAATAAAAATGAAGCATTCTCCTTCGGAGAACATGAAGCGTTTCCTTACGGCTAACATGAAGTAATTCGCTCTCGCGAATTGTGAAATTAATAGAAGCTACGCATGGTCATACTCCGAAAAACAAATTCTCACTTAAAACTTCAATAGTTTTATTCTTCCACCTTGAAAAAACGGGTAAGATATGGTACAATAAAACAAATAAGTGAAAAACACGTTTTTTAAGTCTATTCGGAGGCTGGAAATATGAATTCATTTGTAAAGATCGCAAAGAAGACGCTTACCGTGACCTGCGTTATCAACACGGTCATCATCACTCTTCTTTACGTCCTCGGATATATCACCAATACGGGCGGCGGTACCGCGTGGATCCCCCGCTTCAATATTATGTGGATGGTGCTGGGTATCTCCTTCGTGCTGTCAGCCGCTGAGCTGATCCTTCAGGGCAAGGGTAACTTCACCGTGAAGATGCTCTGGCATTTTCTCTCCTGCCTTGCCGGATTCCTCCTTCTCTTTATCGTGGGCGGCGGATACGCAGACAGACCCTCAGCCATCGTTATAGGTACTTTCCTCTTTATTATCGCTTATCTTGTAATAAACGTGACCCGCTTTGCGATAACGGGTAAGTTCAAGCGTGCCCGTGAGGAAGAGGAGGAATACGACGAGGTTTTCAAAAAGTAAGCGCAAAAAACGCCCGAAAACCGAAAAAACTATTTACAAATCCTCTCTCTTAGGGTAAAATATTAAGAGAAACAAATAAAATTAAATAATGATTGGAGATAGTTATGGCTGTTAAATATAAGCGCGCTTTTCTGAAGCTTTCAGGCGAAGCTCTTGCTAAAAAGGACCCCGCAACAGGTGAACAGAAGGAAATGTTCGACGTAGAGGTTCTTGACCGTATCACG
This sequence comes from Clostridia bacterium, assembly GCA_017440665.1. Classification (GTDB taxonomy): domain Bacteria; phylum Bacillota; class Clostridia; order Oscillospirales; family CAG-272; genus RUG11130. Next base: position 11,930 of record JAFSGU010000061.1, on the reverse strand, counting down.
TCCGTTATCAAGGAGTGTACCGAGCTTGGATGCGGCTTTGGTATCATGATCGGCGGCGGAAACATCTGGAGAGGTAAGTTCGGCGCAGGCGTTAACCGTACCAAGGCTGACCACATGGGTATGCTTGCAACCACCATCAACTGTCTCAGATTCCAGGATGCTCTGCAGAAGAAGGGACTTGATGCGGTGGTAATGACCTCCGTTCCCATGACTGCATTTGCGGAGACCTTCAACTACGAGAAGGCTGTAGAGTACATAAACGCAGGCCGTCCCGTTATTTTCGCAGGCGGCGCGGGTATCCCCTTTATTTCTACGGACACAGCGGGCGTTGTACGCGCAAGAGAGATCTCCGCTGACGTTATGCTCATGGCAAAGAACGTCGACGGCGTATACTCCGCAGACCCCGCAAAGGATAAGAATGCGGTTAGATACAAGACTATCACATATAAGGAATGCATCGATCGCGGCATCGAGGCTCTTGACCCCTCCGCATTCGCTCTTGCATCTGACAGCGGAATCGATATCATAGCATTTGCACTTAAGGAACATGATCTTATCAAGGCGGCTGTATGCGGCGAGACCATCGGTACTCTCGTGACCGCGGCTGACGTTGAGTGCGAGATATACAACGACTGATCTCTGTCACAGACAGATTTCATATAAAACAAGTTAATTTTAAGATTGCCGACATCGGCAGAAATGGAGAAATATATGAAACTCGATACTAAAGAATTCGAAAGAAAAATGAAAAAGTCTATTGAGGTCTACGAGGAGTCCCTTGAGACTATCAGAGTTGGCCGCGCGTCTGCAGCAGTTCTCAACGGCATCACCGTTGACTACTACGGCATGGACACACCCATCAACCAGATGGCTGAGGTTAAGGTAAGTGACGCTAAGACCCTTATGATCCTTCCCTGGGACGCTTCCACTCTCAAGAACATTGAGAAGGCGATCCTCGCATCTAACCTCGGTATCACACCTCAGAACGACGGTAAGAACCTCCGTCTCAACTTCCCCCCTCTCACTGAGGAGCGCCGCCGCGAGCTTAAGAAGCAGGTTTCCGGCATGGGCGAGGACGCTAAGGTATCCATCAGAAACGTCAGACGCGAGGGTATCGACAAGGCTAAGGATATGAAGAAGGCAGGCGAGATGACCGAGGACGAGCAGAAACAGTCCGAGAAGGCAATGCAGGACCTCACCGATAAGTTTGTCAAGGAGATCGACGCTATCACCTCTGCAAAAGAGAAAGAGATCATGTCCATCTAAGTTTATAAGAAAGGCAGCGTCCGTGCTGTTCCGAGGGTTTTTGTGCCCTTTCGGGACAGACGGGCGCGGTACTTGTTTTTATGTTCGGTAAGAAAAAAGAAAAAATCGACGTGCGTGCCCTTGTAGAAGCGTCAAATCTCAGACATATCGCTTTTATCATGGACGGCAACGGCAGATGGGCTACTGCTAAGGGTCTGCCCCGTGAGGCAGGTCACAGCGCGGGCGCGAAGAATTTCAAAACAGTCGTCCGTTACTGTAAGAGCATCGGTATCGGATACGTTACCGTATACGCCTTTTCCACGGAAAACTGGCGCCGTCCCGAAAGGGAGGTAAACGCCATTATGGCGCTTCTTGACTCCTACATGGCGGAGGCAAGAGAGGAGACTGACGTTGAATTCCGCTTTATCGGAGACGTAACACCTCTTGACGAGAAGATTAAGGTGAAGATCGCCGAGCTTGAAAGCTTTACGAAAGGCCGCGAATACAGACTCAATATCGCTCTCAACTACGGCGGACGCGCGGAGATAGTTTCCGCGGTGAAGCGAGCCGTGGAGGAAGGCATCACCGACATCACCGAGGCCGATATCTCGGCGAGACTTTACACCGCAGACTGTCCCGAGCCGGACCTTATCGTCCGCACGGGCGGCGAGTTCCGCACGTCCAATTTCCTTATGTGGCAGGGGGCGTACTCAGAGCTTTATTTCTCCGATAAGCTCTGGCCCGCATATTCCACAGGAGACGTTGACGCGGCTGTTATCAGCTTTGCGGGAAGAAAAAGACGCTTCGGCGGACTTGACAAGAAGTAAAATATCTATGACGGAGGCTCGTGCCTTCGCGAAAGGTTGAACATATGCGTACAAGAATCATTACAGCGATAGTCGCTATCGCTGCGTTTTTACCCATACTTATTTTCTCTCATACATGGGCGTTTCCCATCGCCATGGCGATACTTTCCGCTATCGGAGCCGTAGAGATGCTCTCATGCATCGGCATGAAGAAGTGGCATCTTACCTCGCTTTCCGTGATCCTTGCGGCATCTTTCCCTATTCTGGCGCGTGTTTTCGGCGCATCTGAAAACTTCATGCCCATCTTCGTTGCAGTATTCTTCTGCTATCTTATTATAATCCTCGCTCTTTGCGTATTCTCCAAGGGCAAGTATGACGTAGGCGAAGCGGGCGTTTCCTTCACGATGGTATTCTACATCGTTACAAGCTTTACATCTCTCGTCCTTCTCAGAGACTGCGAGATCGGTACATATCTGTACATCCTCGCATTCCTCGGTCCCTGGATGAGCGACTCCGCGGCATATTTCTGCGGAAGAGCGTTCGGTCGCCACAAGCTCATTCCCGACGTCAGCCCCAAGAAGACCGTTGAAGGAAGCATCGGCGGCATCATCTTCACAGGTATCGCTTTTGCAGTATACGGCGCGTTCACTCTCGTGGGCGAAAACAGCGGCGTGCTCTCATACGTTATCCTTTTCGTAATGGGTGCCGTCACGTCAGGTGTGTCTCAGGTAGGCGACCTTATCGCGTCTCTTATCAAGAGAAAGTACGGCATCAAGGACTACGGAAAGCTTTTCCCCGGTCACGGCGGTGTAATGGACCGCTTCGACAGCGTTCTTATCACATCCCCCGTGCTTCTCATCATCGCAGAGCTTGCGATAAGATACTCACTGTTTTGATTTAAGGAAGTGACAAACTTGAAAAACTATAACGATACCGTAGTGACCATCCTCGGCAGTACGGGCTCCGTCGGTACTCAGGCGGTATGTGTTGCACGCGAGATGGGCGTCAAAGTAGGCGTTCTCGCGGCAGGCAGAAACTATAAGCTGCTCGCAGAGCAGGCGGCAGAGCTTTCTCCCGCGGTGCTTTCCGTGAGCGACGACGCGACAGCCGAAAAGCTTCGCGAGCTGACAGGCGGCAAATACGAGATAATCGTAGGCGCCGATGCACTTGAAAGTGCAATACTCGGCACTCACCACGACGTTATCATTCATTCTATCGCAGGACTTGAGGGTACCAGATCCGCTCTTGCGGCGGCAAAGACAGGCGCTAAGATCGGTATGGCTAACAAAGAGGCGATAATCGCCGCAGGCGGACTTATTAACCGAGAGCTTTCAAAGTCGGGCGGTGTAATGGTGCCCGTTGACAGCGAGCACAGCGCAATATTCCAGTGTCTCAGATGCGGAAGCGAAAACGCCGCACATCCCGACACCATCAGCCGTATTCTTCTTACAGCGTCGGGCGGACCCTTCTTCGGAAAGAGCTTTGACGAGCTTCGCGACGTGACCCCCGAGAGGGCACTTGCCCATCCTACGTGGAAAATGGGACCCAAGATCACCGTCGACTCCGCTACCCTTATGAACAAGGGCTTTGAGGTCATGGAGGCTGTGCGTCTTTTCGGAGTTACTCCCGATAAGGTAGAGGTGCTCATTCACAGACAAAGTATAATTCACTCAATGGTTGAGTATATTGATAACAGCGTTATCGCTCAATTGGCAGCTCCCGATATGCGCTCGTGCATACGCTACGCCATATCATATCCCGAAAGGGCTGTGGCACCTTACGGAAAGCTGGACTTTCCCGCTATAGCCAAGCTCACCTTTGACGCGCCCGACACGGAGGCGTTCCCCCTCCTCAGTACCGCTTACCGTGCAATAGAGGCGGACGGTGTTATGCCGTCAAGCCTTATCGCAGCAGACGAGGTTGCGGTAGACGCATTCCTCAAGGGTAGGATAGGCTTCTGCGACATCGTGAGGGTCATCGATGAAACCCTTGCAAAGACGGTACAGGGAGCTATCACCACCGACGGCGACGTTTACGAGGCTGTAGCCCGTGCAAAGTCCACTGCAAGTCGGGTGGTAACAAGTATAATTTGACGAATACACCCGAAAGGAAGTGTGTGTGATCAATATTCTGACTATCCTTTTAGCAATTTTTGCCTTCGGCTTTTTGATCTTTATCCATGAAGGAGGACATTTCCTCTTCGCCCGTATATTCGGTGTAACCGTAAACGAGTTTGCCATCGGAATGGGCCCGAGGATACTTTCCCGCAAGTCGAAAAAGTCGGGTATCACCTATTCGCTCAGACTTCTCCCATTTGGCGGCTTCGTTGCCATGGCGGGCGAGGATGACGAAAGCGAGGACGAAAACGCATTTTACAAAAAAGCGGTCTGGAAGCGTATCATCATAACTGCGGCAGGTGCCGCTGTCAACATCCTCATGGGTGTGATCGTGATGACAGCTCTCGTATTTGCCACGGATAAGCTTGGCTCAACCACCGTGGGTGAGTTTATCACCTACGAGAATGCAACCGTTTCCTCGGAAGAGCAGGGACTTATGTTAGGCGACCGCATAACACATATAAACAAGACCCGTGTGTACACCGACCGTGACCTCCACTACGAGCTGACGAGACAGGGCGTAAAGCCTGTCAGCATTACGGTAGTGCGAGACGGCGAGAAAGTGGTCATAGAGGACGTTACTTTCCCGCAGATGGAGGAAGCGGGTACCGTGTTCGGTATGCGTGACTTCAAGGTGTACGCAGAAGAAAAAAGCTTCGCCAACTGCATCAAGCACTCATACGTGCGCAGTGTTTCCACCATAAAGATGGTATACGATTCGCTTTACGACCTGATAACGGGCCGCTACAGCGTAGAAAGCGTATCCGGTCCCATCGGTGTCACCGAGGTGCTCTCAAGCACTCTCAGCGAAGCAGAAACAAAAAAACAGGCTGTAACCGATTTCGTATACCTTGTGGGATTTTTAAGCATCAACTTAGGCGTGATGAATCTGCTTCCGTTCCCGGCACTGGACGGCGGACGTATAGTGTTCCAGCTCGTCGAGCTGATATTCAGACGCAAGGTTCCCGTTAAGGTAGAGGGATTTATAAATTTCCTCGGATTTGCCTTGCTTATGCTCCTTATCGTTATCGTAACGTGTAAGGACGTGGCGGGACTGTTCGTAGGTTAGACAAATGCATAATCAGCAGAAGCTTCAGTCTCAAAACGGGGCTGAAGCTTTCCGCAAATATAAGAAAGGTTGATAATTATGGAAAGACGTAAAGCGCGTGAGGTAAAGGTAGGCTCCGTTGTGATAGGTGGGAATGCCGATATTCCCGTTCAGTCAATGACAAATATCCCCGCTCACGATTTTGAGGGAACCGTCAGTCAGCTTCTCCGTCTGCAGAAGGCAGGCTGTGACATTGCCAGAATAGCCGTTCCCGAGGAGAGCGTGGCTGAGGTTTTTTCCTATGCCAAGAATAACGGCGTGACCATGCCTCTTGTTGCGGACATCCATTTTGATTATAAAATAGCGCTTGCCGCTCTTAAGTGCGGTGCGGACAAGATTAGAATAAATCCCGGAAACATAGGTGAGAGCCGGAAGGTCCGTGAGGTCGCAGACGCCTGCAAGGCGCAGGGCGTACCGATCCGTATCGGCGTTAACGGCGGCTCTCTCGAAAAATCCCTCCTTGAAAAATACGGCTCTCCCACAGCTGAGGCAATTGCCGAATCTGCCCTTACTCAGGCGGATGTGCTAGAGGGAATGGGCTTTTCCGATATCGTAGTGTCCATCAAGTCCTCCGACGTCACAAAGATGGTGAAAGCGTCGGAGATAGTTGCAGCTAACAGTACCTATCCTCTGCATCTCGGTGTTACCGAGGCGGGTGACGTTTACAGCGGACTTGTTAAAAACGCGGCGGGCATCGGCTCTCTTCTCACTCACGGTATCGGTGACACCATCCGCGTGTCTCTTACGGCAGACCCGGTGGACGAGATTCGGGCGGGACGCGAGATACTCCGCGCGGTTGGCAGATGGAATAGGGGCGGCATCAACATCATCTCATGCCCCACCTGCGGCAGAACGAAGGTTGATCTTATCTCCCTTGTGGGACGCCTCAGAGAAGCGGTAGCGGACGTTGATACAAAGGGAAAGAGCCTTAACGTTGCCGTTATGGGATGCGTTGTAAACGGCCCCGGAGAGGCAAGAGAGGCTGACTTCGGTGTAGCGGGAGGCGACGGATTCGGTGTGTTCTTCCGACGCGGCGTGCCCGAGGGAAGAGTGGAGGAGGCAGACATCGTGCCCACCCTTCTTAAGTATATAGACGAATTTATCGAAACCTGATATGGGACGTAAGGGTCCCATCACATAAGTTAGAATTAAGCATACGAACACGGAATAACGAAAGAGAACAAAATGGGACAGGAAACACGTAAAAACATGTACGACCGCTTTTCGAGATTTACTCCCGGCGGCATCCATAAGGAAATATTTGATACGGCGCTGATAGAATCCCTGAAGCTTGACCGTGAAAAGGGAGTTTTGGAGCTGACGGTATCTCTGCCGAAGCTTTTCCGCAAGGCGGATATATATTCCCTTGAGGCAGCTATGGCTGAGACCTACGGTCTGCGCCTTGTGCGTATCCTGACGAAATATCCTGCCGATTGCTTCAGACGGGACTATCTCCCCGACGTGGTAACGGAAGCGGCGAGAGTGGGTATCGTTATCAACGGCTTCTTTGCCGAAATGGAAACCGCCGTGGAGGGACACGACGTACATATTACCATCCCCTTTGATCAGGGCGGTATCGACTTGCTTGACACGGCACGCACCGCTGAGTTTATCTCCCACATCCTTTTCTGCGAGTTTGGCGAAAAATATAACGTGACCATCGACAGAAGCGAAAACGCTTCCGAAAGATATGCGGATTATATGTCCCGCCGACAGGAGGACATAAACAACAGAATGCGCCTTGCGGCAGAGGCTGAGGCGAAGCGTGTTGCCGCAGAGGCTTCGGCAAAGCCTGCGGAGGCATCTGCTCCCGCGGTGCCCGAGCTGAATCTTAAGAGAGTCCACTCCCTCTTCGAGGGTGAGGACACCATCGAAAGGCTTGACGGCGGTATCATCCGCTCAGGTAAGATGAAGTTTGACATCTCCTCTCCCGAGCTTGTGCTCGGACGCGAGTTCATCCCCGATGAGATCACCCCCCTCAGAGCCATCAAATCCACAGGTAAGAACATCGAGATCATCGGTGAAGTGTTCTCCTTTGAGGCAAAGGAGATACGCCGAAGCGATAAGATGTCCATCATCATTGGTATCACCGATAAGGACGCATCCCTTTTCCTTAAGACCACCGCAACCGAGGAGGGCGCCGACGAGCTTAAGGGTACCTTCGGCATTGGTAAATCCTTTGCGGTAAGGGGTAACGTGAAGGCGGACAGCTTTGATAACGAGCTGTTCATGCAGTATAATGACGTTATGAAGGTAAAGCGTGTGCTCCGTGAGGACAACGCCGAGGAAAAGCGAGTTGAGCTGCACCTGCACACGAATATGTCCGCAATGGACGCCATATCCAAGGTGGACGAGGTGGTCAAGACCGCCGCAAGATGGGGACACAAAGCCGTTGCCGTTACCGACCACGGTAACCTGCAGAGCTTTCCCGTTGCAATGCTTACCGCAGAAAAGCTGGGCGGTAAGGTAAAGGTCATCTACGGTGTTGAGGCGTACTTTGTAGACGATACGCAGAGAGCCGCCGTAGGCGGTGAGGGCGTGTCCTTCGACGACGAATTCGTAATATTCGACATCGAGACCACGGGTCTGTCAGCCGCAACCTGCATGATCACTGAGATTGGTGCTGTCATCGTGAAAAACGGCGAGGTCCTCGGAAAATTCTCCGAATTTGTAAATCCCGGCGTGCCGATCCCCGAAAACATCGTGCGTCTGACGGGCATCACCGACGAGATGGTAGCGGATGCCCCTGACATTTCCGTGGTGCTCCCCAAATTCCTTGAATTCTGCGGAGAGCGCATGGTAGTGGCACACAATGCCAACTTTGACGTTGGATTTATCAAGGTTGCAGCAGAAAGATGCGGAATGGAATTTAAAAATCCCTTCCTCGATACGGTCGCAATGTCAAGATACGTCAATCCCACGTCAAAGAATCACAAGCTTGACACTTTGGCGAAGCTTTACGAGCTTGGCGAGTTTAACCATCACAGAGCGTCGGACGACGCCGAAATGCTGGCAATGATATTCGACCGCATGATCTCCCGCTTGAAGGAGGAGGGCATCGGCGACGTTTCCCGTATGAATTACGTAATGAGTGAGAAAGCGGACCCTCTCAACCTCAAAACGTATCATCAGATAATTCTTGTTAAGAACCTTACGGGACTTAAGAATCTTTACAAGCTTGTGTCCGATTCATACCTTAAATATTACAGAAGAAATCCCCGTATCCCCAAGACCAATCTTGAAGAGCACCGCGACGGTCTTATAATCGGCTCTGCCTGCGAGGCGGGTGAGCTTTTCCAGGCTATCCTTGCAGGTAAGCCTGAGGCTGACCTTATTGAAATGGCATCCTTCTACGATTATCTTGAGATACAGCCCATATCAAACAATACGTTCATGATAGAAAACGGCACTGTAAAGGACGAGGAAGCTCTCCGCGACCTTAACCGCCGCGTGGTTGAGCTTGGACGTAAGGCGAACCGTCCCGTCGTCGCTACCTGCGACGCACACTATCTCGATCCCGAGGACGAGATATACAGACGAGTTCTGCTGTCAGGTCTTAAATTTAAGGACGCTGACAAGGAAACAAAGCTTTACTACCGCACAACGGAAGAAATGCTTGCCGAATTTGAATACCTCGGCGAGGAGACTGCACGTGAGGTGGTAATTACCAATCCTAACAAGATCGCCGACATGATCGAGGTGGTGCGCCCCATTCCCGAGGGTAACTATCCTCCCCACATCGACGGAGCTGAAGAAGAACTGACTGAGAAGTGCCACGCACTTGCGAAGGAGATGTACGGTGACCCCGTACCCGAGATAGTTCTTGCGCGACTTGACCGTGAGCTTGACTCGATCATAAAAAACGGCTTTGCCATCATGTACATAATCGCCCGAAAGCTTGTTGAAAACAGCGAGGAGAAGGGATATCAGGTAGGCTCCCGAGGCTCGGTAGGATCATCCTTTGCCGCTACCATGGCGGGTATCACAAAGGTAAATCCTCTGCCGCCCCACTACAGATGCCTAAAATGTAAATATTCCGATTTTGAAGACTTCAAGGCGGAACAGCCCGACGTAAAGAGCGGCTTTGACCTCGCTCCCAAGAAATGTCCCAACTGCGGCGAGGACCTGTACCGCGACGGACACGATATTCCCTTCGAAACGTTCCTCGGCTTCTACGGAGACAAGGTGCCCGATATCGACCTTAACTTCTCAGGTGACGTTCAGGGTGACGCCCACCGCTTCACCGAGGTTCTTTTCGGTAAGGGCAAGGCGTTCCGCGCGGGTACCATCGGTACACTTGCGGCGAAGACCGCATTCGGCTTCGTTGCCCACTACCTTGAGGACAAGGGAATATCCGTAAAGAGAGCTGAGATGGAAAGACTTATCGCAGGCTGTGTTGGTGTAAAGCGAACGACGGGTCAGCATCCCGGCGGTATCATCGTCGTTCCCGCTGAGCACGATGTATATGAATTTTGTCCTGTTCAGCATCCAGCGGACGATCCCAATTCGTCCACGGTCACCACACATTTCGAGTTTAAATACCTTCACGATACCATCTTGAAGCTTGACATACTCGGACACGATATTCCCACCAAGTATAAGCGTCTCGAAGAGTATTCGGGGATGAATATACTTGACGTTCCCCTGTCCGACCCCAAGGTTTATCAGCTCTTTACCTCAACTGAACCCATCGGAGTTACCCCACAGCAGATCAACAGCGAGACGGGAACTCTCGGTCTGCCCGAGATGGGTACGAAATTCATCCGCGGCGTTCTTATGGCGGCACAGCCCAAGACCTTTGCCGATCTTTTGCAGATCTCCGGTCTTACCCACGGTACGGGAGTTTGGCTTGGTAACGCCGACGAGCTTATCAAAAACGGCGTGTGTACCATTTCCGACGTTATCGGATGCCGTGACGACATCATGCTGTACCTCATTCAGAAGCATGACCTTGACAAGAGCCACGCCTTCAAGATAATGGAGGACGTTCGTAAGGGTAAAGGACTGAAGCCCGAATACGAGGCTGAAATGATAGAGCACGGCGTGCCGGATTGGTACATCGACTCGTGTAAAAAGATCAAGTACATGTTCCCCAAGGCACACGCGGCGGCATACGTAATGGACGCCCTTCGCCTTGCGTGGTTCAAGATATACCGTCCCGACGTATTCTACGCGGCGTACTTTACCGCGGCGCCCTCAGGCTTTGACGCGGAGATAGTAATGGGCGGTAAGGATAAGGTAGCGCAGGTGATCAAGGAATATTCAAAGCCCGGTGTTTCTCTCTCCCAGAAGGAGGCGGATACGCTCAATGCTCTGGACCTTGTAAACGAGTGCTATCAGCGCGGCTACAGCTTCCTCCCCGTTGACTATTTCAAGTCAACTGCGCACAGCTACGTGCCCGAGGACGGAAAGATACGTCTGCCCTTCGACTCACTTCCCGGTGTAGGTTCATCGGCGGCGGAAAGTATTGTTGAGGCAAGGGAAAGCGGGGAAGTGTTCTCGATTGACGACTTGAAGCGTCTTTCGGGAATGTCAAAATCCGTTCAGGAGATTCTTGAGCGAAACGGCGCCCTTGCGGGACTTTCGAGAACAAATCAGCTTTCGCTGTTTTAAGCGGAGTGTATTATATGACGGGAATAGGAACTATAGTTAATATAATCGCAGTCCTTGCGGGAAGCATTATCGGTATGGTGTTCAAGCGCGGCATCAGCGATAAGCTTTCGGAGAGCCTTATGAAGGCGCTGGGACTTGCCACGGTGTTTATCGGCATCACGGGAGTCCTCTCCGACACGGTGACAGTCATTGACGGACGGCTTTCGGTGTCGGGAGTGCTTCTGATGATCGTCTCCCTCACCGTGGGTACTCTCGCGGGAGAGGCGATGCGCATTGAGGAAAGACTTGAGGGACTTGGTGAAAAGCTTAAGAAGCTCAAGATCTTCGCATCGGGCGGTGAGCGCTTCACCGAGGGACTTGTGACAGCATTCCTCGTGTTCTGCGTGGGCGCCATGTCCATAGTCGGACCCATCAAGGACGCGCTGTACGGAGACGCATCCATACTGTTTACAAAATCCGTGCTTGACCTTACGTCATCCATGATATTTGCCTCCGCTCTGGGCGTGGGCGTCATGTGTGCGGTCATCCCTCTTGCTGTGTATCAGGGCGCGCTGACTCTCTTCGCGGGACTTGTGGAGCCGTATCTCTACACTCTCGGTGACGGACGGCTGGTCTCCAACCTGTCGGCAGTGGGAAGCGTGCTGATCTTCGGTGTGGGAATAAACCTTATTTTCGGTAAGCGCCTGAGAGTAGGGAATATGCTCCCCGCGCTCATCGTGCCGGTGATTTACGCCATTTGCCAAAGCATCACAGTACTTTTGAAATAACCGTAAAACAAAGAATAAACAAAGGGAGGAAGCGAGACTTTTTTTAGAAAAGTTCTTGCATTCCTCCCGCCCTTGTGGTATAATATGTGGGTAATTTAATATGGAGATGTACCCAAGTGGTTGAAGGGTCCGCACTCGAAATCTTCTTCGCCAAACGGAAGCCGAAACGCCGAAAACCCTTTAACCATGCGGGTTTCGGGCATTCCATCGTTTCTAAAACGATCCCAGTTCTAACGGGAATTCTAATACAACTGAATATTGCGTTAATCTCGGT
>JAFSGU010000060.1 GCA_017440665.1 Clostridia bacterium | reverse complement strand
TCTCGGTAACGGGATTGAATGCCGACTCTTCTATCTTGATTCCGTTGGTGAAGACAACGGGTCCGTCGCCGTACTTGCAGTAGGTGATGGGAGCGTCAGCCGTGCCGCCGTCCTCTGCGGTGAAAGTCACGTTGTCAAGAGTGCCGTAGTTGCCTGCCTTGAAGGCGACCTTGATCTCACCCTTCTTGGTCTTCTTCAGCTCGCGCACTGCGTCGCGTGCCTTTTCGAACGTAGCAAAGGGCGCCTCGAGAGTACCGGGGTTCTTGTCGTCACCGTCTACCGCTACGTAGAAGTCCGCGTCGTCAACAGGGGGGTACTCAGGCTCGGTGTAGCTGTGGAGGGGCTTCGGCTCGGCGTAGAATATCTCATAGTCGAACTTAGCCTCGCAGTAACGCTGAATAATGGTTGCAAACTGCTCGCGGGTAGCGTCTCCCTCGGGAGAGAGGGTCTTGCCGTTACCCGTGCCGTTGATAAGGCCTGCGGCGGTTGCCCACTTCATGGCGTCTGCCGCCCATGAAGCAACGCGGTCGCGGTCGGTGAAGGCGTCAAGAGAGCCGCCCTCGTTCATCTTAACGTGGCGGTAGTTTGCGAATCTTACGAACAGGGTCGCCAGTTCCTGACGGGTGATGTTGCGGTCGGGGGAAACTGCGGGGGTGCCCCAGATGTCGGTAGAGGTACCCGTTACCACTTCGTTTTTTACTGCCCATGAAGCCGCGTTTGAGTAGTACATTCCTGCAGGCACGTCAAGGAAATCAGCCTCGTCGAACTTGACGGCGGGAGAGCCTTCAAGTCGGTACAGCACGGTTATTACCATGCCGCGGGTCAGCTTGCCCTGAGGGGAGAATTTACCGCCTCCCGTGCCGTTCATAAGTCCCTTTTCGGTAGCGTACTTGATTCCCTCGTACGCCCAGTCTGTGGTCTTAACGTCGGAGAAGAGAGGCTCTTCCTCTGCGGCGACGAACATCGCCATTGCAGAAAGCATCATCACTGCCGCCAAGACAAGGGAGATCAGCTTAGTTAATGTTTTCATATGTCCTCCGTATAACAAGTCCCCGCTGTCTGCGGGGGATTTGACAGGTATATTATAGCATAATTTGAGCCGCGGTGTCAAGAATACTGAAACCAAAATTGAAAATAGCTTTGGGCGAGAAGATACAAAAAACAACGTGCAGTATTCATGAGGTTTCCTTGCTGATGCGAATCATATCATATTTTCCGAAAGGTAAATGCTTTAAGTTCTCACATGAGAACGCTTCATTTACCCGCCTCAGTTGATAAATCCATCCGCGGGGAAATGACGTACATCAAAATCCCCTATGCGGGGATGAATAAGCGGTCACGATTTGTTAATTATTTCGCTTGATTTTATATCCCGTTTGTGATATCATGTTAAACGGAAAGCTCCGCTCGAAAATACGTATTTCAAGTCGTATTTCCGCGGTGCGGCCCGAATTTATTACATATATCCGAAAGGTGTTTTTGTTATGTCTGATAAGGCTAAACGCGGCGGCTGGCGCACCAATAAGTGGATCCGCGCTGCTATCCCCGCACTCCTTCTCCATTGCAGTATCGGTACTGTTTACTGCTGGTCTATCTTCAGCAGTGAGATCGGTGAGCACATCGGTTTCTCCAAGGGCGCTTGCGAATGGGCATTCAGCCTTGCAATCTTCTTCCTCGGTATGTCTGCCGCTTTCCTCGGCAATATCGTTGAAAAGGATATCCACAAGTCCTCTCTCATCGCGGCTATCACCTTTGCTTTAGGTATGGCAGGTACAGGCTTCTTCATCTGGTTCGGCGGTAAGAACCCCGGAAGCGTTGTTGCTCTTCTCGGTATCTACCTCTGCTACGGTCTTATCATGGGTATTGGTCTCGGTACAGGTTACCTCTCCCCCGTTAAGACTCTTATGCTCTGGTTCCGCGACAGAAAGGGCCTTGCTACAGGTCTTGCTGTTGCAGGCTTCGGTGCGGCTAAGGCTATCGCCAGCCCCATCATGTCCTGGATGCTGGAGAACCTGGGCGAGGGCGGTATCTACAAGATGTTCTTCATCCTTGCGGCTGTTTACTTCGTAATGATGTTCGTAGGTCACCTCCTCCTCAAGAAGCCCGACGATTGGCACGAGCCTCAGGGCGACGAGAAGAAGCCCTCCATCATGCAGGTCCTCAAGACCCGTCCCCTTACCAACTACGTTGGTATCTGGCTCATGTTCTACCTCAACATCACCTGCGGCCTTGCGTTCATCTCTCAGGAGAAGTACATCATCAAGTGTCTCGGCCTCGGTGCATTCGTAGGTATCATCTGCACCTTCTCCGCTATCTTCAACGCAGGCGGCCGTCTCGGTTACTCCGCTTGGGCTGACAAGATGCGCGACAGAAACACCATCTATAAGCTTATATTCATCGTTTCCATCGTTCTTTCCGTCGTAGTTATCCTTACAGGCGGTATCGCTAACGCTAACGGTAACATCGTTCTCACCGTTCTCGTTATCGCGCTCATCATGATGGTAAACGCAGGCTACGGCGGAGGCTTCTCCAACGTGCCCACCCTCCTTTCCGACCACTACGGTATGTCCAGCATCAGCGCCATCCACGGTATCACCCTTTCCGCATGGGCGTTTGCAGGTCTTACCGGTAACCAGCTTGCTTCCTTCATCGTAAGCCGTGTCGGCGAGACTGTTGAGATCAACGGCGAGATGGTAAATCCCACAGGTTACCAGACCGTTCTCTACGTTGTTGCTGCTCTCTACGTGGTAGCTCTCCTTATCAGCCTCTTCCTCGTAAGACGTCCTAAGGAACAGGTAGAAGAGTAAAATAAATAAAACAAACGAAAAAGCTTTCGGTTCGTCCGAAGGCTTTTTTTGTGCATAGAGGGATGTGTTTGCAGACGCGGCAGCCGAGGGGCGAGGGAATGATGAATGAAGAATGATGAATGATTTCGGAATATTTGTCTCCAAATAATTTTATTAAAATATATGAAGGATGTTTCGACGGTAGCCGTAGGGATGGTGCGATGCGTTGGTTTACGGGAGGTCGCATTTCGTTTCGCGAAATGCTGTATCCGTCCCCTACGGCGTTGGGGGCATCGGTAGCCGAGGGGATGGTGTGAGACGTTTTACATCGTAGGGCGGGGGTTCATCTCCCGCCGTGGAGGTGGTGTGTGGCGTTCGTTAGGCGGGCGCACACAGTGGCGCCCCTACGGCGGTTGTGGGCGTTCATCCGTAACCGCATGCTTGGCGCGGGACGTTTTTTCGTTGTAGGGGAGGATATTATCCTCCCGTCGTGGGGTGCGAGGTATTCGTTTGCGGGACGATTCGTGAATCGCCCCTACGGTGATGTGGGTTGTTTGTTCATCTCCCGCCGCGGGGATGGTGGGGGACGTTAGTTTTCGGGAGGATGATATCCTCCCCTACGACGGTTGGGGAAACATATCAACGAAACGGCTACAGAATAAACGAAGGATTACATCCACCGATGTCCGATCGCTCCCGTGCGGGCGGAAAACAATCGCCAACCGCGTAACCGCATTTCGTCACATAGACGAAGCGGCAAAAAGTCGCAGACTGCCGCGCGGGGTATTTGGACAGCGGAAGCCGGGCAATGCTCCAACTACTTCCGCGCGCGGAAGTAGGGCGGCGCCCCGTCCCGGGAGTGCGTAAGCACTCGCCTGTTTCCGCGTAGCGGAATACAGTGGAGGCATTTTTTGGTTCCGTCTTTTTTCAAGAAAAAAGCGGAATAGTACGCGAATGTCAGGAAGATGTGTTCGCAGAAACGCGGAAGCCGCGGGGACGGTGCGGGGCGTACGTTCGCGGGAGGGGGAACCCCTCCCCTACATGGGTTTGTGGAGATTGGACGTTTTGCAGTAACCGCAGAGACGGTGTGCATCGTTTGTTTACGGGCGGATATAGAATCCGCCCCTACCGCGGTTAATTACATCGGCAGTAGCCGTGGAAACGGTGGGAGGCGTTGGTTTGCGCACTCCCTCACCCGCCACGCATTGTATATTTTCTCAAAATATTGCATATTTTTGCGAAATAATTACAGTAAAATCTCATAAACCCCTTTACAAAGCTGACATTTTTTGCTACAATAGATGATATCTTTTATTTTCGCAAAGGAGACTATGTATGATTACTTCAAATATAATCATTCTCGTTACCATTTTTGCTTATATGGCAATGATGCTTGGCATCGGTTTTGCCGTGAGCAAAAAGAATAAGACCACCGACGACTTTTACCTCGGCGGTCGAACACTGGGTCCTCTCGTGACAGCCATGAGCGCAGAGGCATCCGATATGAGCGGTTGGCTTCTCATGGGTCTTCCCGCAGTTGCTATGATGGGCGGCCTTGCTGAGGCTTCCTGGACTGCTATCGGTCTCGCTATCGGTACATACATTAACTGGCTTATAGTGGCTCGTCGCCTCCGCCTTTACAGCGCAAAGATCGGTTCATTCACTCTCCCCGACTTCTTCGCTAAGCGTTTTGGTGACAAGTCCCGTATGATCACTCTCATTTCCGCTGTAATGATCATCGTGTTCTTCGTGCCCTACGTTGCTTCCGGCTTTGCCGCTTGCGGTAAGCTCTTCGGCTCCCTTTTCGGCATGGACTATATGGTGGCTATGATCATCAGCGCCGTTGTAATTATCGCTTACTGTACCCTCGGCGGATTCCTCGCGGCTTCCACCACCGACTTCGTACAGAGTATCGTTATGACCATCGCTCTTCTTGTTGTTCTCGGCTTCGGTGAGGGTATCACCCATGGATTTGGCAACGTTATCGACAACGTTAAGACTCTCCCCGGATTCCTCGACCTCTTCAAAGGCTATAGCGTTGCAACAGGTGAAACAGGCAGCTACGGCGCGCTTCCCGTTGCATCCACTCTCGCTTGGGGTCTCGGTTACTTCGGTATGCCTCATATTCTCCTCCGCTTTATGGCGATCAAGGATGACAGCAAGCTGAAGCTCTCCCGCCGCGTAGCATCCGTTTGGGTAGTTATCTCCATGGGTATCGCTGTGCTCATCGGTGTGGTTGGCTACTCCCTCATGCAGAAGGGCATCCTCCCCGCATACGAAAACGCTTCCGCAGGTGAAACTATCATCGTTGACATCGCAAAGTACCTCAGCTCTTTCGGTTGGATCCCCGCATTTGTCGGCGGTATCATCCTCTCAGGTATCCTCGCGTCTACCATGTCTACCGCTGACTCTCAGCTTCTTGCTGCGGCGTCCAGCGTGTCTCAGGACCTTCTTGTTGAGACATTCGGCGTGAAGCTTTCTCAGAAGAAGTCTATGATCCTCGCAAGAGTATCCGTTATCGTTATTTCCGTCATCGCGATCTTCATCGCGGCTGACCCCACAAGCTCCGTGTTCCGCGTAGTATCCTTCGCATGGGCAGGCTTCGGCGCGGTGTTCGGTCCCGCAATGCTCCTCGCGCTCTTCTGGAAGAGAGCCACAAAGGAGGGTATCATGGCAGGTATGATCGGCGGTGGAGTTATGGTCTTCCTTTGGAAGTTCGTTATCGCAAAGCTCGGCGGCGTGTTCGCTATCTATGAGCTTCTCCCCTCATTCATCCTCTCGCTGGTCCTCATCATCGTTGTAAGCCTTGTTACAAAGGCTCCCGAAAAGGACATCGCCGATACATTCGACAGCGTCAAGGCTGATATGAAAAAGTAAATAAACGGAAACCGTCTCGCAAGAGGCGGTTTTTTTGTGCCGATTTTGGGAAACGGAATAGTGTGCGCGGGGAAGAAAGATGTGTTCGCGCGAACGAGGTAGCCGTGGAGACGATATGGAGCGTTTGTTAGGCGGTCGATTTACCCGCAAGCTCCCCCCGGAGGGAACCTTTTCCTTTGTGCATCTTGCAAATTCGTTTTTATAAGAATGGGTTTGTCAGTAACTAAAAAGCAGAAACGATTTTTCGTTTCTGCTTTTTGTTATATAAGGCTTTAGGTTATCCTAAATAATTTGAAAAATGATGTGCATTTTCTCGCTTGTTACAGTATAAGATCAAACGACAGAAAAAGGCGATCCGTTTCTACCACTCATCATCTTCTTCCTCCTCTTCAAGACGGAGGCGTTCTTCCTCTTCTTCTTCTTCTTCAAGACGGCGTCGTTCTTCTTCCTCCTCTTCCTCTCTGCGATATTCGCTGTCGTCCCAATTGTTGACATACTCGCCGCGGTCAATGCTAAAACCGTCTTTGTCTATGTGTTCATATTCACCGGAATCATAATTTAAACACCATTTAGTCATACGAACACCTCCTCAATCATTACGAACATACTGCAACATTTTGAATGCAGCAGATTTCTTAGCATCTTTTTTTGAGGATGATTTTGCAGAGAAAGATTCACTTTCTTCGGCTATACGGCAAACACTTTCCCAAATAGGATTTCCGTCTTTATCATAGGTCTGTTCGAAATCGTAGGTGGGGATTGAGAAGTAACCCCGACGAGCCAAGATTTCTAATTGGCTAATGGCATCTTCTTTGTTGGGATTATCGATTTCGTCGCGAATAGATAGCCAAAGACCTTCTTTGCAAAGATGTTCATAAGCGAGTTTGCAAACATTTTTTCTGGCTTCAGTCTGCGATTGACCGAAACCTCTGAAAATAGGTAGATCATCAGATATTTTTAAAAGACAATGGTATTTTGTTTTATTGACGAGTTCATCTCCAAGTCCGAGAGGCTGTGAAATTCCATTAAACTGAGTGTACAAAGTGATTTGCAGTCCTTGCTTTTCAAAATGGTATTGCGGTATCCCGTTGGTTTTGATGTGCGTCCAATCTTGAATCAGTGAAACATAGTCTTCGGTATCGCCGTCAGCAAGGATACTTTCGGGTGACAGCATAATCTCAACTGCATTTTGCAGCTTTTCCATATTCCAGTTACAGTCGATCGCAATAGCGCCGAGAATCGCTTCAAATAAATCTTCTTTTACGGAGTTTTCTTCTCCCGTGTTTTGAAGGATATCTCCGTGCCCCATTAACAGATATTCTGCTAATCCAAGATCATCAATACGGTTTGCTAACGTTTTCTTTTGCACCAAAAGCTTTTTAATTTCAGTAAGTTCAGCTTCCGAATAGGTTGATATCAGCACGTTTTCTTCGGGGAAAGACTTTTTTTCGATCTCATACAACCAACTGCTTTTGAACTTGGGATCAAA
This sequence comes from Clostridia bacterium, assembly GCA_017440665.1. GTDB lineage: Bacteria > Bacillota > Clostridia > Oscillospirales > CAG-272 > RUG11130. The sequence continues at coordinate 5,773 of JAFSGU010000060.1, read as the reverse complement.
CTTTTTATACAGCCCTGCCGAATTGCTGTTTTCTGTAATTAAAAGTTTTACTACAAAGAGGTCTAATACTTTATCGCCGATAAATTCTAACAACTCGTTGTTTCCACCGCCGTTCTCCTCTGAATACGAGCGTCTGGTAAATGCCTGTTGCAACAAGTCTAAATTATTAAACTTGTAGCCAATCTGACTTTGGATGAACATCAAATCATTTTGTTCCATAATAAAAAATCCTTTCAGTAAATAGTTTACTAAAAGGCATAATAATATCCGACAAAAAACACTACCCCTGTGCACCGAGATAGAGAATGTCGGACAACATAGATTAAATTTAATTCTTTGTTTTGGGGTGTTTACAGATGTTCACTTGCATAAACAAAAATAAACGCACAGAAACAACGTTTCAAATTTAAAATATTATGCCCTAAGCAAGTTTTATTATATCATAAAAAGTAAGCAGTGTCAAGGAATAATTATCAAATCTAAACTAGTTATGTTTAGAAACAGATCTTTTTAAAACTTTGTTCCGACAATGTTGAATTACGTTTGCGCTGCAACCGTGGAGTATGTGCGAGGCGTTGGAATACGCGCGTGCTGTGCACGCATCCCCGATGTCCGAACCCGTGGTGCGGGAGGTAAACGTAAATCTCTTTTGTGGGTCTTCATTTCGTGAAGCATACGGAGCGGCAATATGTCGCAGACTGCCGCGAGAGATTTTTGGACATCGAGGGGGTGTGCTTCAAGGGGGCTTGCCCCATAGAAGATTTTTTTGGTGCCGTCTTTTTTTATAAAAAAAGCGGCATATGATGCGAAGGGTAGAGTGGTATGTTCGCACCGCACGTTGGAGCGATGACATGGGGGATGGTGGGGGCGTTTGGATGCGGGAGGAGCAAGCCCCTCCCCTACAATATTTGAGGGGACGGCATACGCCTCCACAACAGCCGTGGAGGCATGAAATCTTTCACTTATTATTGACTTAGCTCGCCTCTTGGTGTATAATATTATAATGATATAATTGATACAATGCGGTATTATGCTTTTTGAAAGGAATCCCTCCTATGAAAAAAACTGTTTGCTGTGTTTTAGCTATTATCCTCATGGTTTGTCTGTCTGCCTGCGGCGGTAGGTCTGAATATACCGACCGCGTTATCAAAGGCGCAGATTTCTACGTTACCCTCCGTATGTCAAGCTCGTCACTTTCAGGTGACAGATTAGACGGCTCGTATTTCGACAGCGTGGGCGAGGGCTGCGGCAGACTTGTGTCAAAATGCGATAAGCTCTTCGTTACCGATGACGAGGCCTCCCTGGTCTATGCCCTCAATAATAAGGTCGATATGATAATGGAGGCTGACGAAAGCTTTTGTTCGGCTCTCGGCACCGCCGTTAATATGGCAACTGCCACGGGCGGAGCTTATTCGCCTGTCATGGGAGCTTTGAAGGAGCTTTGGGCAGATGGCGAGCCGTCTGCTGACGAGGTCTCAGCGGCTCTTGAGCATACCGGCGTTTCGCTTCTTGAAGTTACCCCCGATAAGATACATATTACCGAAAAAGGCTGTAAGCTTGACCTTGACGGTATCAAGGAAGGCTTTGCGGCACAGCGCCTTATGGAATACCTTTCCGCCGCTGATGTCAGATACGGCATCGTTTCCGCAGGCGACAGCGTGGGTGTTTTCGGTGATAAGTCTGACGGCTCTATGTTTAAGATAGGCGTGCCTTCTCCCGATGACGGGGACGTCACCGCCGCATACTACAGTATCTCACGCGGCTTTATTTCAGTATGCAACTGTGAAGATGACTGCGTCATCGATCCCGCAGACGGTTACCCCGCCGACAGCGGAGTTGTCCAGGCGGCAGTGTGGTCGAATAACGGCGCCGTGTCCGACGCTCTGTCTGAAGCGGCAGTAATACTCGGAGAGGCGGGGACTTTTGAGCTTTACCTGGATACATCCGTCAGCTTTGAGGCAGTCCTCATTAATGATGCGGGCGAGGTCATCCTTACCCCCGGTATCACCGAGGATGATTTTGAGCTTATAGACGACGCATATACCGTAAGACTTATAAATAAGGGAGAATGATCCGTTTTGAATAATACAAGCAAACACGTGCCCGAATGCGACGTGACCGCCGCCCTTGACTGCGCCCGCCGAATCGCCGCGGGATTTGCGAAAAAGGGAATGGTTTCAGACAACGCGCCCGGCTACTATATAGAGACCTTCGGCTGTCAGCAGAACGAGGCGGACAGCGAACGCCTTGCGGGACTTGCGGAGCTTATGGGATACCGCAAAAGTGCTCCCGAGGACGCAAGCCTCATCTTAGTTAATACCTGCGCCATCCGCGAGCACGCGGAGAAAAAGGCGTTTTCCATTATCGGTGAGTTCAAGCATATAAGGGAGAAGAATCCCGCGCTTATCATAGGCGTCGGCGGATGCATGGTAACTCAGCGCCACCGCGCGGATAAGTTTAAGATGAGCTATCCCTACGTCAGCTTCACCTTTGACACGGGATCTATCCATCTTGTTCCCTCACTTGTGGAAAAGGCGATGAAGAAGCGCGGCAGAAGCTTCGTTATTACAGAGGACTACAAGATCGCCGAGGGACTTCCCACCGTCAGACGTGAGGGAGGCGCCGCGTGGCTCTCCATTATGTACGGCTGCAACAACTTCTGCACCTACTGTATCGTACCCTACGTGCGCGGACGAGAGAGAAGCCGCCGCCCCGAGGATATCATCGCGGAGGCAAAGGCTCTTATCGCAGACGGCGCAAAGGAGATCACACTTCTCGGACAGAACGTAAACTCATACGGACGCGACCTTGAGGAGGACGTGAATATCGCGTCTCTCATCCGCATGATATGCGCCCTTGAGGGAGACTTCCGAATCCGCTTTATGACAAGCCATCCGAAGGATGCTTCGGACGAGCTGCTCCGCGTGGTTGCCACCGAGGATAAGGTGGTAAAGCATTTTCACCTTCCCGTGCAGTCAGGCTCCACAGAGGTGCTGAGACGTATGAACCGCCGCTATTCTGCGGAACACTATATGGGAATCATCGACCGTCTGAAGGAGATGTGTCCCGATATAAGTCTTACCACCGATATTATCGTAGGCTTTCCCGGCGAGACGGATGAGGATTTCGAGGCAACGCTTGAGATGCTTCGCCGCGTTGAATACGATATGATATTCTCGTTTATCTATTCTCCCCGTATAGGCACCCCTGCCGCTGAGATGGAGGATCAGGTACCCCCTGAGGTATCGGGCGAGCGATTTAAGAGGCTCCTTGCGCTTCAGGATGAGATATGCGAAAAGCGCAATGCGCGATTCCTCGGCAGACGTGTAAAAGTGCTCGTTGAAGGCGTCAGCAAAAGTGACGACGGTATGCTGACGGGCAGAGGCGACATGGCGCGTCCCGTCCACTTCAAGGGGACGCCCGACATGATCGGCAAGTTCGTAGAGCTTGAGATAGTCTCCGTCGGAGCATATTCGATGGAAGGCGAGATATGTTTGCCGTAACGGCAAACAAATGAAATATTTTCCCTATAAGGGAAAATGTGAAATCGTGCTTTGCACGGTGAAATATTTCCTTCGGAAATGTGAAATAATTCGCCCTCGGCGAATTGTGTGGGGAACGGGTATCCCACACGGCTACCGCCGATGCGGTATTAACATCGTAGGGGCGATTCACGAATCGTCCCGAAAACGAAATCCCCGCATAACCTCCACGGATACCGCCAATGCGGTATTACCGTCGTAGGGGAGGATATCATCCTCCCGCAAACGAACATTTCGCACCGTCTCCACGGCTACGGATGTCCCCCAACCGTTGTAGGGGAGGGGTTGCCCCTCCCGAGAGCGAACGATTTGCACATTCCACGCGGCTACGTTCCTGCGAACATATCTTTCTAAATATCGCACACTATTCCGCTTTTTTGCGAAAAAGACGGAACCAAAAAACCGCCCGGGGCTCAGTCGCCGCCCCAGGCGCTGCCCGGCTTCCGATGTCCCCGTCATCCGCGCGGCAGTCTGCGACTTTTTGCCGCTTCGTATGTGTGACGAAATGGGGACGGGCGAAATTCGTTTGCTCTCCTCTCGCACAACGGGTTCGGACATCGGGGATGTAATCCTGCGTTTATTCTGCAGCCGTTTCGTTTGTCCCCAACCGTCGTAGGGGCGTCACTGAGTGCGCCCGCGAACGTACACCACCCACCATCCCCCACGGCTACGGATGTCCCACCATACCACCGTAGGGGCGGATTCTATGTCCGCCCGAAAACGAACGTTTCGCACCGTCCCCACGGCTACGGATGAACGAACGCTCTAATAAGCCTTCTCCAGTGGGTAGCGAAGCGGCGACACGGTAGTGAATGACAACCTTAAACGGTTGTCAGAGCCGTGGCGTGACCGAGCCCGCAGGCGAGACAAGGTGGTCGGAGAATGTAATTCTCCGATCGGATGAGGTGTTACATCCGTTTAACACAAACCAAATGGCAACTTGCTCTCTCAGTCAGCTATCGCTGACAGCTCTCCCAAAGGGCAAGCCTTTATAAAAGGGAAGATGAGCGTTATCTCAACGGCGGCAGATGAACGACCAAACCGTCGTAGGGGCGTCAGCACATTCGCTCCGCGAAGTGCGCCTCGGCCTACGATGTAAAACGTCTCGCATATTCGTTTACAGCTATAATTATACGTTCGATATCCCCAAATGCTGTAGGGGCGGATTCTATATCCGCCCGAAAACGAACGCCCCGTACCATCTCCACGGCTGTGCACCCACAAATAATTTTCAATTCACCTGCTTATCGGACACATTCGTGTCTGCATATAAATCAAATCAACAAAAAGGAAGTAAACTAAAATGACAGAAGAGATCATGAAAGCCGCGCACATGCTTGGCGACCTTATCAAGAACGATCCCGTAACAAAGGCACTTGACGCCGCTATGGAGGACTACGAGAGAAGCGAAGAGCTTATGTCTCTCATCGGTGAGTACAACGCTCATCAGGAGCTTATGATGACATCTGCTGAAGCTGCAAGCCAGGATGACGAAGTTCGCGAGAAGCTTTCCGCACGTATGACCGAGCTTTACAACAACGTTGTTGAGCATCCCGTATACAAGGCATACATGGACGCAAAGGATGCGTTCGATGCTCTTTACGGCGAGGTTATGGGTGAGGTTCAGTTCGGTATCACCGGCGAGCGTCCTTGCGCACACGACTGCTCCTCCTGCGGAGGATGCCACTAAGGTTTTTCCCTTCGGGAAAAGTGATATGTTCCTACGGAACGTGATATTGTCTGCGGCAGTTATATGTTCCTACGGAACGTGATATTGCCTACGGCAGTGATATGTTCCTACGGAACGTGATATTGCCTACGGCAGTTATATGTTCCTACGGAACGTGATATTGCCTGCGGCAGTGATATGTTTCCTACGGAAACGTGATATAATTCGCCCTCGGCGAACCCGGGTGGGGGACGGAGTGTGGTGAACATTCCGTTTCTCCCCCACGAATATGGGGAATATACCGCTCACAAACTCGGAGGGGTTGTCCCTCCCGAGAGCGAACGATGTGCACAATCTCCACGGTTACGGATGAACGAACATCCAACGCCGTCGTAGGGGAGGGGTTGCCCCTCCCGAGAGCGAACAATTTGCACATACCCCATGGCTACGGATGAACGAACGCTCTAATAAGCCTTCTCCAGTGGGTAGCGAAGCGGCGACACGGTAGTGAATGACAACCTTAAACGGTTGTCAGAGCCGTGGCGTGACCGAGCCCGCAGGC
>JAFSGU010000059.1 GCA_017440665.1 Clostridia bacterium | reverse complement strand
GCTAACTATTTTTTCTGACAATGTCATAGAAAAACCTCCTTGGCTGTGATGACTTCATTATATGAAAAAACGAGCAAAAACACCACCGCACCAACTTTACATTTCCGCAACATGACTTTACATACCTACAAATTCTTATTTATCGTTCCGTTTTATTGCCAGTTTCGCCTTTGTATTACAAACGCATCGGGCAAAGCCCATACCCCTCTGTAGCCTTATCGGTATAAATCTTTTGTCACGGCGGGAGCAAGCCCCCGCCCTACGAACTTCATTATAACACAAATCGGCAGAGAAAACAAGTTCTCTGCCGACATTCTGTGCTTACGAATTCTCCGTTAAGAGTATCGCGCCAATTCGGGATGCGTTTTTATTGACTCACGGAGCGATACGTCCGATCTTGTCGAAGTGATTATCTGCAAAGTCCGCGCCATCCTTGATGGAGTAGTCACCAATAGAGGGATTTACGAAATAATCGTTGGTATCGAGTGAAATATCATCCTTGTTCTCGATGATCGTAGAGCAGTCAAGTGCGCTCTGACGGTATACATGAGTGCTTCCGAAGACATAGTTCTTTGAGTAGTAGTTCTTGGGGTTGATCATGCAGTTAGAATCCTTGTAATCCTCAAAGGTAAGGATCATTGTGAACACCTCGGGGAAGCGAGTCTTATAGAAGTTAAGCTTTACGGGATCGCTCTCATTCTGCATTCTGACGTAATCGTCAGCGATCTCATTCCATCTGCCGGGATCAAGCTCTCCGTCATGCCACATGTTGTAATACTTATCATGTGTCCAGAATCCCTTGCGGTTTCCGTCCTCAACGATAGTGATGTTGTCATAAAGCTGATTATCACGTCCGCCGGAGATCATAATGGAATAGTCACCGGAGTTGTAGAAGATATTGGAGTAGAGAATCTGACCGGAGGTGCCGTCGTCAAGATAAATCGTGAAGATACCTGCGCCAACCTTGATGTTGGTAAACAGATTGTATCTTACGATGTTGGCACGGCCCCATCTTGTTCCGCCGAAGTAAAGTGCGCCGCCGTCGGCAGAGTTGGTCATTACGTTGTCGAATACGTTGTACTCAATTACACAATCGATACATCCGTATACGTCAAGACCTGTACGGGGAGAGTTGGAGAATACGTTATTTGCAACGAGCGTGCCCATACAATGGTTGATATGGAGTCCGTTACCGCTGGTGTAAACGATACAGTAGTTGTCAAAGCCGTTGTTGATAAACTTGTTGCCGTCATTTACAAGCTCGGGAGAGGTACCGTCGATACGGATACCGCTGCCTGCAAGGTAAGAGAAGTTACATCCCTCAACAACACAGTTTGAAACACCTGCGTTATCAAAGCGGATCATGATGTCACCTGCAACGTAGGAAATGTCACAGTTTCTGAGCGTTACGTTGTCAGCATAGATGTGCATTGCCTTCGCTGTGGTAGTGGTAAAGTCAAGGTTTTCAAAGGTAACGTAATCGGAATGGAGCATATTCACGAACGTTCCGTAAGTTGCAAGGCTGTAGTTTCCTGCAGGCTTGTATACGTAAAGCATTCCTGTATTTCTGTCAATCCAGAATTCCTTTTCAAAATCAAGCTCCTCGGAAACGTTGTTGATGTAAAGCTTTATATCTGCCTTGTCTTCGCTGATTCCGTAGCCTGAAGTACCGGAAAGCTGGAACACACCTATTTCCTTATCGTAGGAGACAACACCGGCGTTAGCAGTTGCCCACTCGTACATGAAGTGACCAACGATCTGTACACCATCGAAGGTATGGTAGTTATCAAACTTTTCCTTGCTTACAAGCACCTTGATGGAGGAGTCGCCTGCCTTCTCAAAGAAGTTGCTGAGGAAGGTGTCGACAGTACCCTTGTTGGGGAACCTTGCGAAATTGCAGAAGCCATCTGCGGAGAAGAGATAAACACTGCTGATATCTACGTTATCACCGAGTCTGTCGCCGATGTATACCTTCTTGATATCGTTCACGTAAGATTCTCCGAAGAGCTTCTTATCAGCCTCATCAAGAGGCTTGAACTCACCTGAGGCGATAGCCATACCGTTGTTGAAGGTAACCTTGCCGTCACCGTAAGCGCAGTATGTGATGGGACAGTCTGCAGTACCTGCATCCTCTTCAGTAAAGTTTATGTTAAGCGCACCGTAGTCGCCTGCCTTGAAGGCAACGGTGATACCGTTTCTCGTTCCGTCATTCAGCTCGCGTACCTTATCGCGGGCAGCCTCGAAGCTTGCGAGAGGCTTTTCTAAAGATCCGTCGTTTCTGTCGTCACCGTCTACCGCCACGTAGATGTCAGCGTCAGTTACAAGCTCCATCTTGTTTTCGCGGTATCTGTTGTAGTCGGGTGTGGCATATTTGAGCACGTACTCAAATTCCGCACTGTTGAAACGCTCAATGATGGTAGCAAATTCCGCTCTCGTTGCGGTATCTGTGGGGGCAAGATAGCTCTCGCCGCCGGAGGTCTTACCGTTGATAATGCCGTTTCCTGACGCCCACTTAAATTCCTTTTCAGCCCAGGACGCAACCTTGCCGCTGTCGGGGAATTTTGTAATGTCTGCGGTATTCTTGTCTACGTCAACGTTCTTGAAACTTGCGTATCTGCCGAAGATGGCCGCAAGCTCCTGACGGGTGATGTTTCGGTCGGGAGAGAAGATGGGCTCGCCCCAATCGTCAAAGCCCGTACCTGTAACGATACCGTTTTCGTACGCCCATGCGGACGCCTTTGCGTAGTACTGACCCTTTGCAACGTCAACGAATATCTCATCATTAGCAACAGCGGGAGAGTAGTTGTTGCGGTAAAGCACGGTTACAACCATACCTCTTGTCAGCTTTGCCATGGGTGAGAAGGTTGAGCCGTTACCCGTACCGTTCATAAGTCCGTTTTCATACACGAACTCTACCGCGCCGTAGTACCACTCGTTCTCGGGAACGTCGGTAAAGGGCAGCTTTTCTTCAGCCGCACTCACACCCATCACACACGTGGTGAGAAGTATGATAAGGGCAAGAAGTGCCGATAAAGATCTTTTTGCGTTCATTTTATGTCTCCTTGTAATTTGGAATTTTGATACTATCTTCATTATACAGCAGTTAGCTCTTAAAGTCAATAAACTTGGCCGCACAAACAAAAAGTTGAGCCGTACACCCACAGGCGTACGGCTCGTTGCTTTTACAGATCAATATCTACCGATCTTCTCATACTGAATGTCAAGAATACCTGCGCCATCCTTTACGGTATAGTCACCGTGGGTAGGATCGACAAAGTAGGGATTTTCTTCAAGTGTATATTTTTTGTTTTCTTCGATTCTCGTGGCATGCTTACGCACGTTGTCACTGAATTCAGTGAGATACTCACTCTTAAGTCCAACATCGCTTGTAAACGAATGGTTATCGTACACCTCATTGTAAGAGGAATTGATAATGAAATCTATGTCATCCTTAATGGATGCCATGGGTTCTTGTTTGTCGTACTTGCATTTCGCAAGAGTGGGGAAATGCTGTGCCCATATCTCGCTTCTGAAGGGAACAAGCTCCAAGATCATTAAATGCTCATGGTCTCCGATAGGCTTTGTAAAGTCTTCAGTTCTGTCAGCCATTATCTCGTGATCCTCTGAGTTAAGTCTGACGTCAGACTGCCATGCACTACCCTTTAACGTGATGAAAATATTATCGTGTATCTTATTCTCGCGTCCTCCGTGCATAAAGATGGAGTTTCCGCCTGCACTGCTGAAAATAATATTGCCGTACACTTCCTGACCGGACATATAGTCATCAAGATAAATTGCGATCGGATTGTATCCCTCATCAGCATCACCGATATTGCTTATCAGATTATATCTGACTACGGAGCCGTGACCTGCAAGGTTACGTCCGCCGTAGATAGCACCGGAGTCATTAGTCTGAGTTACTACGTTGTGGATGTAGTTGTACTCAATGGTAATATAGTTACTTGCCTGGATGTATTCGCTGTAGTAGATACCCATATTGGAGGAGTTACATATCTCGTTGTGTGCGATACGGATACCGCATCCCCAGACGTAGATCGCGGACTGACCCGTCTTTTCAACAGATCCAAACTTGTCGAAGAGACAGTTAACGATCTCGCTGTTACCCTTGGTAAGAGTATTTCTGTCACCCGATACAAGTTCAACGTTTCTTGCACCTACGTCATAGAATTCGGAAGAGGTAACAGTAACTTTATCACCGGTTATGGAAATACCCTTACTGCGCATATTGTGAACGTAAAGTCTGTCGAATGTAACGTGATCAGATTCCGTTGCAGACATAAACGTTCCTGTTCCGTAGCAGAACTCGAGACCAACAAAGCTTACGTAGTCCGTATCCGTCATAGTCATCATCTGACCTGTCTTGGCTAAAGTGTACGTTCCCTTAGGATCCATTACGTAAAGTGTTCCCGTCTTACGGTCGATGTAATACTCATCAGCTCTGTCAAGCTCATCGGGGATGTTGTAGAAATAGAAGCAAGGAAGATTGAATTCGCTGGAAGTTCCGAGACCGTATCCGTTGATCGTAGGCTTTATAGTACCTGTCTCAGCATCATATGCTATGATCTTTCCCTGTGAATAAGACCAGTCGTACTTGTAATATCCCAGCATATACATATCATCAATGTTATGGTATTTGTTAAGCCTGTCAGCCACACTGTCTCTGAGAACCAAGCTTTTATCCTCTATGTTGACTGAAGCAACATAATGCTTGTCAACGAAATCGTCATTCCCCTTAATGGTTTTGTTCGGCCAACGGGCAAGATCCATTCTCTCCTCGCCTGCAAACACCGCATTGTCTTCAGTAAGCTTTGATGCATCAAGCCCATACTTTCCAAGATCTATCTTTTTGATCTTGTTCTGTGCCTCTGCGGGGAACATCTCACGCTCAGCGTCGGTTAACGCAGTGAAATCCTCTGATGAAAAGCTCATGCCCGCATTGAATATTACCTCACCGTCGCCGTACTTCACGTAGGAGATGGGACATTCAGCAGTACCTGCATCTGCAGAGGTGAGTACAAGGTCTACAGGAGCCTCGTATTCGCCTGCCATAAAGGCAACCACGATCCCGCCCGTTTTCTTTGTAGCCTTGATCTCGCGCACCTTTTCAACAGCTGCCTCAAACGTAGCAAGGGGCTTTTCAAATGAACCGTCGTTCTTATCACTGCCGTCAACGGAAACGTAGACGTCAGCATCCGTTACGGGGAGGTATTCCTTTTCGGTATACTGAGATTTCAGTACAGGGGTCTCGTACGCGTGAAGATATGAAAATTCACGTGCGTCATCCTTTACGTTATAACGCTGGATCATCGTTGCAAATTCAGCACGTGTAGCAAGATCCTCGGGAGCGAGAGTCGTCACGCCTCCGTTCGCCTTACCCGTGATGATACCCGTACCTGACGACCACTTGAATTCCTTTTCAGCCCAGGACGCAACCTTTCCGCTGTCGGGGAAGCTGTCAAGCTCCGCTGTGTTCTTGGTCGTATCAACGTGACGGTACGCCGCGTATCTTGCAAACATTGCCGCAAGCTCCTGACGGGTGATATTGCGGTCGGGGGAGAAAAGAGGATCGCCCCATTCGTCAAAGCCCGTACCGGTTACGACCGCGTTCTTGTACGCCCATGCCGCGGCTGTAGCGTAGTACGTACCCTCTGCAACGTCAGCAAAAACATTTGGATATTTGCCGGCGGGAGATGAGTCATTTCTGTAAAGAACGGTTACTACCATTCCTCGTGTCAGATTCATTTTGGGTGAGAATACGCTTCCGTTACCCGTACCGTTCATAAGTCCGTTTGCATAAACGTACTCTACTGCTCCGTAAAACCATTCATTCTCGGGAACGTCGGTAAAGGGCAGCTTTTCTTCAGCGGCACCAATTCCCATCACGCACGTGCCAAGCAGCATGATGCATGAAAGGACAAATGCCAAAATTCTTTTTGCATTCATTTGTTTGTCTCCTTGGTTGGTATATTAATTTATTGATATATGAAATGAATTGACGGTAAACCGTCATGAATTGAACCTTTCAAATTCATGAATTGAAAGCTAATGCTTTTATGATTTGAATTGCCCGTCCTATATATGTCGAAGACAATTCATGCACTGCAGGTGCAATTCACGGTCCCTGCCAATTCATGCCCGCACGGGCAATTCATTGATTTGTTCCAAGGAACAAATCAATACCTTCCGATTTCTGCGAAATGATTGTCGGCAAATCCCATTCCGGGCTTAACGGAATAGTCTCCAATCGCAGGATTTACAAATATCTGCGGATCGGTCTCGTCAGTATAGAGAACGTTATTTTCAACCTCGTTGAACCATAATGCAGAGGGATCAAAGCTGAAATCCTTCATTCTTGTGACACCGTAAGCGAAATTGTTCTTATAAATACTGCCGGCAGAATTTACCATAAGAGTACGGTCTGTAATACGGTCAGGCGTGATCTCGTCTCTCTCATCAAGACATTCAAACAGCTCCGGCCATCTTTCCTGCCAGATCTTAAGTGCCGCAGGATCGGTGGGAATATCAGCCATAGTCTGTCCGTAGGTTCCCGGCCATGTTGAACTCCACAGTCTGTCAACTCCCTCATCCGCCAGCATATCCGCATACTTTGCGCCTATAGACATCGGACTCATATCCACAGGAACATTTCCCTCCTGGATAAAATAATTGTCATACACGAAATTATCGCGTCCTGCACCGCCCATGATACCGCAAACACCCGTATTGTGGAATATGTTTCCATACACGGTCTGTCCGCTGATACCGTCGTCAAGGTACAGTCCCCATCCGCCGACACCAACCTTACTGATAAGGTTGTAACGGATGATGTTTCCTCTGTTGGTCTGACACTCACCGTGATAGATGGATCCTGCATCTCTGTAGTGAGTAATAGTGTCGTGGATATAGTTATATTCTATTACGTTATCGATAGCACGAACCTCGCCGTCAATGTATTCATACGCACGGTCGAAATGGATCGCCTGGTGAGGAGTATGGCTGATCTCGTTGTGGGAAATGGTTGCTCCCACGCAGTCAAAAATACGAACACCGGGAGTCCATGCCTGGAATACCTGACCAAACTGAGTGATAAGGTTGTTATCGATCACGCTGTTTGAAGGAATAAGATAGTCCGGATCACCGCCACTGATGGTAACACCGCCGCCGCCAAGGTGGCTGAGAGTTGAGTTCTTCAGCGCATTATTGTTTCCGTTAAGGATCACCGCGTAGGTACCGAAATCAGTATCTCTAACGTATGAGCCGTGGATACCGAAGATCTCTGCGTCGGAAATGGTGATGTTGTTACCGTTTACGATAATTCCCTCATCCATGGAATGCTTGAAATCAAGGCCGATGAAGCTGATGTATTCCGCATCTGTTACCTTGAGAAGTGTTCCTGCGGTAGAGAGAGTATAAACGTCAGACGTAGGATCATAAACGTAAAGCACCTCGTTTTCAACGTCTAACCAATATTCGCCCTCAAAGTCGAGTTCTTCAGAAATGTTCTGCAAGAATCCGTCCGGATTCGCTCTGATACCGTTGGATATCCAGTTCTGGAACGTGATGGTATTTGTCTCCTTGTTGTAGCTTTCGATAGCAGCAAAGTTAGACTCATACTCAGCGGCAAACATACCGATAAACTGAATATTGTTATACTCGTGATATGTAGCAAGTCTGTTCGCAAAAATGCGTTCAGCTACAACGTCAAAGGGATGGTGAACCTCCTTGCCAAGGTCCATATACTGGTCCTCGCCGTCAGCAGACTTCTTATTGGGGAAGCGTGCAAGCTCAAGGCTCTGCTCGCTGTCATAAAGACCGCTTATGAAGGTAACGTCGCCCTTGTAGTTGCAGGTTCCGTTTCCAAAGTAGTAGTCACCGTAAAGAGGAAGAACGTGTGTAAGCGTACCCTCGTAGGACTTGTCCTTAAGATCTACCTTGTAAATTTTATTTTCAGACTTATCGTCAAAGAGATATCTGTCACCGTCCTCAATGGGCTTGAACTCATCAAGGAAAATTTCAAATCCGTTAGAGAAAACTACCTCGCCGTCGCCGTAAGCGCAATATGTAATGGGGCATTTTTCGCTACCGGAGTCCTCAGCAGTAAGCTCCAGATCAAGCATACCATAGTTTCCTGCCTTGAAGGCTACTGTAATACCGTCTCTTGAGGAATCCTTCTTAAGCTCACGAACCTTCTTAACTGCGCCCTCGAAGGTTGCAAGAGGCTTGTCCTTTGTACCGGGGTTACTGTCATTACCGTCCACTGCTACGTAGATATCCGCATCCTCAACGGGAGAATATTCCTTCTCTGTAAACTGAGATATGAGCTTCGGAGCATTGTACTTGTAAAGATACTCAAAAGCAGTCGTCTTGAAGCGGTGAATGATGGTAGCAAACTGATCTCTGGTTGCAGTCATCAACGGAGAGAGCATGTCGCCGTTTCCCGTACCCTTGATAAGTCCGACCTCATTACACCACGCCATAGCATCAGATGCCCAATCCGCTACCTGAGCCACGTCCTTGAAGGAGGAGATATCCGCCTTTTTATCCGTGTCTATGCTTGCGTACGCCGCGTAACGGACGAACATGGTAGCAAGTTCCTGACGGGTGATGGTACGCAGGGGGGAGAAAAGCTCAAAGCCTACGTCATCCATACCTGTAGAGGTAACGACACCTGCCTCCTTCGCCCACATTACGGGGAGAGTATAAAACTCACCGTCGGGAACGTCGGAATACGCAAAATCGTCATATTCCGCCTCAGGGGAGCCTGACATACGGTAGAGTACCGTAACTACCATACCGCGGGTGAGGCCTACAGCGGGAGAAAACGTATTTCCGTTTCCCGTTCCGTTCATAAGCCCGTTTGCGTAAACGTATTTCACAGAATCATAGTACCATGCGCCCTCCGCCACGTCCGTAAAAGGAAGAGCGTCGTCTGCCGCAGTGATCCCAAGTGCACCTACGCTTAAAAGCATCAGCGCCGCAAGAATTAGTGATAAAAGTTTTTTCGCGTTCATTTTACCGTACCTTTCTTTTGTAAGTAATTCTTTGATTTAATTATACTTTAATTATACTATAAGTTCTTCTTTAATGTCAATAGAAAAAAAGCAGAGAGCCGCCTTTTCCGTAAAACGTCTCTCTGCTGTGTACCTATTATTTTATCTTGTATTTCAGTCTCAGATTATCCGCTATCATGGCGATAAACTCACTGTTGGTAGGCTTACCCCGATTGTTCTGTATGGTATATCCGAAGTATGAGTTGAGAGTATCGATATCGCCTCTGTCCCACGCCACCTCAATGGCGTGACGGATGGCGCGCTCAACTCTCGACGTAGTGGTGGAATACTGCTTTGCCACCGTAGGATAAAGCACCTTTGTCACGGAGTTGATAATATTGTTGTCATTGACCGTCATCAAAATAGCGCTTCTCAGGTACTGATAGCCCTTGATATGGGCGGGCACGCCTATCTGATGGATTATCTTCGTCACCTGAGATTCGATATCGTCCTGAGATATGGGAAGGGACAGCTTTTCCCTGCCTCCGCTGATGTTTTTAACGTAGCCCCTGTTACGGCAGATAGTCTCAAGCTGAGACGCAAAGGTAGTATAGTCGATCGGCTTTGTAAGGCACAGCTCAGCCCCCGCGCGGTTTGCCTCAACAAAGATATTTCTGCTTGCCATCTGTGTCACGAGTATAAAAGTCGGTATCGCGCCCTTAAGCTCGGAGCAACGTCTGATAAGCGACACTCCGTCGATACCCGTCAGCCATGCGTCGCATATAACGATGTCAAAGCCTCCGTTTTTTATCTTATCGTATGCCGTGTTCCCGTTGTCCGTTTCCGTAACTGCAAAGCGTCCGCCTCCGTCAAGCACGTCGCGGATGTTCTTCCTTGTCTCTGCATTCTCGTCTGCGATCAAAATACGTATTTCCTGATTCATTTTTCTCCCCCAAGCCTTTCTTTTGGTTGACCTAATATGTACAAATTTCGGAACGTGGGACGGTGTTCACCCTGCCCGCCGTCTTTTATTTTCCATTATTTGGTATTGCTTGCAATTATTCTACCATAATTTGGAAGAAATTGCAATAAGCACGGACGATAAATTGTAACCAAATTTTACCATATAAGTTTGGATATAATTACCAAATGCCCCGAAATGGCACGGGAATAAAAAATCCCGCCGAGAGGGCGGGACGTATTTAATACTTTCCGTGGGACGTCAGCACTTGTCCGCGGGATATTTCCACAATTCCGTAGGACGGCGGATATCCTTTGCCGACAGAGCCGGGATTGAACACCTTCAGATATTTTCCGTTTTCATAGGGGACCGACGTATCGTGGGGAGTATGAGTATGACCGTACAGCAAAACATCCGCTTCTGCTTCCATTGCAGCATACACCGCACGGTCAATGCCGAATTTCACGTTATAGCTATGCCCGTGCATACACATAAATCTTACGCCGCACTCATCGAATATACGGACGTCCCGCTTCAGGCTTTCGCCGTTTCCGTTAAGGGATATGACGGGTATCTCGGGAAAAAATGACGAAACGTAGGAAATATCTCTCACGCCGTCACCCAGATGTATTATCAATTTGCACGACGCGCCGTGCATGGAGATTATCTCCTTCATTCGCGAGGTGTTGCCGTGGGAATCGGAAAAAACAAGTATTTTCATAATTACTCCTGTATCCATATAGGCATTTGACTAAATCATGTTTATGCTATAGACGTTCTATCTCAGCGGTGTCCACATATACTTTAAGGAAACCTTTACTCACAAAAGGACGGTGACACTATTGAAATTTGACAAAAAGGCTCTCGACAGCCTTTTAAGCTTACCCGATGAACAGCTCGTCGGGATGATGCGGGTGATATCCAAAGGTGAGTTCCCATCAAAGCGGACGGACGCATGTACAATCGCGGGACTGAGGCACATGCTGAGTCAAGTAACCGACGGAGATATCAGCAGAGCATGTGAGCTTATAGAACAGTATAAGCTGGGCAAGAAAGCAGGTGGAAGAAATAATGGATAACAACGCAGACCTTTCACGGATGATCGAAAAGCTGATGAGCGACCCCGGGGCTATGGAAATGGTACAAAAGCTGAAGCAGGGGATGCTTTCATCGGAAAGCCTGAACGAAGCCGTACCTTCACCCCCGACTGAAACAAACGCAGAAAAAGATCCGACGGACGTCTCTTCTCTTATTTCATCGGTGGCGCCTCTTTTAAACAGTCTCGGCAAAAGCGGCGGGGCAGATTCTCCCGATGTCAAAAGGCGGAATCAGTTGCTTTCCGCGCTGAAGCCGTATCTCAGTCCCGAAAGGCAGAATATGATAGACACGTTCACTTCCCTCTCGGGAATGACGGGAATACTTGACGTGCTGAAAAACGGAGGCGGAGCTGACAATGGCAAATGACCGTTCCGCACATCTGACCGTCCACGGGACGGTGTAACGTAAAGGAGAAAAAACGTGTACAGCAGATACAAAAATGCCACATACGACCACCGTGACCGTGACGGTTTCACGGACGTGAGCGACGATGAATATGAGCTTTACAGATACAATCTGCCTCCAAGATACGACGGCAGCCGTTTCAGGCACCGTCCCGAAGCTCCTGAAGAGGACGTGAGCGTCGGCAAAAAAGCATCGGTCACGCCCGAAGAAGCATGTTCGTCAAATGCAGAAAACCAATCGGCTTCGCCTGCAAACCCAGGTGAGGCGGCACCATCGCATGTGTTCTCCCTCTCTGATCTGACTCCGCGAGGCTACGAGGACATACTTATCATCTGCCTCATACTGCTTATTTCGGAAAAAGGTGAGAGCACCTATGACGTCACTCTTCTCCTTCTGCTCCTTCTTGCGGCAAAGTGATGTCTGATGCCGCTGACAGCAGTACCGAAGCTTTATCGAACAGCTTATCGATCCTATCCGGGATATCGTCGAACTTGAAATCCATGGCGGGATACTGCGCACCTGTCGAGGATAACACGATACTGATCATACCGTCGCAAACCTCCGCCTCTGCGGTAAGCCCTGCACTTTCAGCCGCAAGCACCGCACATATAAGAGGCACGGTACCTTCCGTGACGCAGGACAAAAGCCCGGTAAGACGTCCCGAATACCGTGAAACGCCGAAAAACGACAGTGCGTCGGTCGACGCTTCCATCTGTACCGCACTTCCTCCGTAGAAGCATATTTTTATCATTCTGCTGTCAGTAGAAGCGTCCAGCAGTTTTATGACCGACATCACGGTAAGTGAAAAAGCACTCGGGCTCAGCCCCTCCACGTGAGATGAGCTTCTGTCATCTGCATATCCGCTGAAGCTGATCTTGGAACATGTCAGCCGTCTGCCCCACCTTTCTGCAAGTCCCCGTGCTACAAGATACGCCTCGTAAGCGCTCATGTCGTCCTCTTCACATAAGACAGACGGCATCGTAGCTACGTCGCAGGGACCCCACGGTACTCCCGCTGTTTCATTTGATGCACGGCAGCAGTCAAGCTCTGCTTCGTTCTTTGCAAGGCAAAGCACGTTTACTGCCTCGCCGCAGACGTCAAGACGGTACAACACCGCATATCTGTAACAATACAGATCCAAGCGGAACACGTGAGAGCATTCCTGTCCTCTCTCCGAAGTACCGCGGCACATGGCGCGGAAAAGCTCATAGCCGTCCCCGACGGCACCTTGCAAAACAGTCCTGTCACATATTTTGCCGTGACAGGACTTGTATTTTGCACTCGTATCTGTAATATTTGCGTTTCTGTCAAGAAACAGCAGCGGCTTTGATGCCGAAAGTGCCGCAAACGCTTCGGCTGATACCCCGCTCACGGGGTCAGTCATCAGCGTTTCGGATTCAGTCGATCGCTCCCGTATCCTGCTCTGCCGTTTCTTCTTTATATTCGGTATCATTTGTATAATCGTCTTTCCTGTTTGCGTTTTCATTATAGCCCGTGTCCGCAGGATACTCAGTCTCCGTTTCGTCAGTATCATCTGCACTCTCGGGTGAATATACGGGAGAGGTGACCTCACAGGTGAACTGTACGCCGACAGACGTCAGATCAGTAAGTGCAGTGGCTACAGCCGCCGCCCGTTCCCCATCCCCGTTAAGTATGACAGCTCTCACGTTATATGCAGAAAGTGCGCCCTTTACGGAATGGAATTCCTCGTACGCTACAGAATAAGCTTCTTCAGCATCTGCGCCCTCTCCCGAAACGTACACACATAAGAAATCGGTATATTCCGAGAGCATATTGACAATGCTGGCATTAGCGGGTACAAAAACAGCCTCCTCGGGAATTACAAGACCTATATCAAAGCCTTCCGCCCTGTTTTTAAGCTCCGCAGTATACCGTACAGCTCTGTTCACGTTCTCTGCGTCAAGAGGATGCTCCTCTGAAAACAGGCCGTCGATCATCACCTCGTCAAAGCCGAGGCTGTAAAGCTCGCTTGCAACGACAGCATCGATATCCCACGCGCTCTCGTATGCCTCGCTCTGCATCACGGCAGAGGTAGTGGAATACACTGCACAAACGCGGAGATCTTTTCTCTTTGCCGCATCAAGTGCCGTCTTGATATTGGAAAGCACGTCGATCTCGTACTCGGTATATTCTCCGTCATCCCCCTTCACACTGCCCACAACGGGAGAAGCGGTCACGGCTGACGGATCAAGCTTGACGTACTCAAGAAGTGCGGGAGAGACGTAAACCAGCTTACCGTCCTCTGACGTGATATCAATGCTTACCGTGTTATAGCTTTCGTGAAGGTTATAAATATACTTTTCAATATCAGCGCCGGACATTCCGAGAACGTCAAGATATGCCGCACGAGCGGGCACTCCTTCTTCGGGAGCTTCTGTCGGGGGAGGGAGAGTCTCCTCAGACACACTTTCGCTCTGCTGGGTGTCCGCCTGCAGAATACCGTCGATCTGAGCCGCTCTTTCCTTCAGCCATGACCCCAGATACACAGAGAAAACGCAAAGCGCCGCGGCACAGATGAGAACGAACAGAATACGCCATACGATCTTCTTTACGGTTTTAACTTTCTTTGAAACGGGTCTGTATGTCCGTCTCTTCAGCTTTTGTTTTTTCAAATCCGTTCCCCCCTTGTCAGTTTTCTGCGTTTTTTATTCTATCTCTGTAGCGTCGTAAGCCTCAGGCAGACTCTTAAGCTCGCCTGAAAGCTTTTCGTATCTTTCCTCGTACATGATACTGTATACGGACTCATAGTATTCCGCAGCCAGAGCATCGAAATTCTCAGCAATATATTCCGCGTCCTTCTCGTAACGCTTGATTATGCTGTAGCCCACGTCGGTTTTTACGATATCGCCCGTCTCGCCCACCTCAAGGGCAAACGCCGCCTCTTCGAACTCGAAGTTGCGTGTACCGCGCATTATGTAATAACCGTCGTCATTTTCAAACATGTAAAGATCGTTGTTGAAGGCTCTGCAAAGATCGTCGAAATCCTCGCCCGCGTCAAGGCTTGCCTTGATGTCCTGCGCCTTTTCGAGCTTTGCTTCGTCGCTTGCGGAGTAAGCATCTCCCACAAGTATCTGCTTGACTCTTATAAATTCGTCACCGTCAAAGATATCCTGCAGGTATTCCTTGTCGGTGTACTTCTTGTCGGACGCGATCATTGCCGCGTATGCCTCGTTGTTGAGGATGCTGTTTGAAAGGATGAATCTGAAGGTATCCTCAGTCATTGCCATCTCTTCAAGCGCCTTCTTGAATTCACGTTCGTTTTCGTATTCGGCAACAGCGCTCTGATACTGAAGCTCGGCCTGAGCCGAAACTAAGTCATCGCTCCATGAAACGCCGAAATCCGCTCCCAGTGAGCATACGGTGTAAAGGTTGAGAAGGGAGTCTTTTACGTTTTCTTCAAGGATAGCCCTCGCTTCGTCAGCCTTATCGGAGCTCCAAACGTCCTCACCGAACTGAGCTTCAACGTCACGTCTTGAGTTTACCGCAATATATCTGTAAACGTGATAGGGCACGTCAAAGCCGCCAATCGACAGTACGGTCTCATCCTCTTTTCCGCATGAAACAAGCACCGCGAGCATCATTAAGACGGCAAGAAAAGCTGCCAAGATCCTGTATATTTTCATATGTGTCTCCTGTTTTTTCAATATTATACTTATTAAGAACAGTATAATAGGAAAAAGAGAAAAAGTCAATATAAAAACTGTTAATTTTCAAGCGCGGGTGCAACTCACAAGGCGTTATATACGCTTATTTTACTTGACAAAAAACGTTTCCCATGATATATTATAAGAAGATAGGTACGGCATTGACGTACACCCAAATTCATAACGGGTCATATTTCTGCGGTGTTATTTCCCAACGCGGAAAAAGCACAAACGCGCACTGACCCCGCCGATATCGGCAGAACGGAGAGCTTTATGGCAAACATCATACATACCACGTTTTGGAACTACAACGCATTTGCGGACTACAAGTCTCAGATGCTCCGCGACTGGATCGAGCTTGGTATCACAACTCCCACTCTTCCCGTGTTCACGCTCGGACACGACAAAAACGAGGACCTTATCGCAATTCTTGACGACGCCCGGTCTCTCGGCATCCAGGTCATCCTTCAGTTTGACAAGATGTTCCTTGAAAACTACTACAATGGCGCTGACGTTTACAGAGCAGACGTTATGACCATCGTAGACACCTTCGGCCGTCACCCCGCTGTTTACGGCTACTACGTAGGTGAGGAGCCCAACACCGACAGTGAAGAGGCATATTTCGAAGGTATGAAGATCATCCGCGAGTGCCATCCCGAGTGCCACGTATACACCAACTTCGGAAGCATCGAGCGTACTGAGCGTATGCTCCTTAAGGGCGAGCAGAATATCAACGACTGGGTAAAGAAGTTCAAGGATTACTCAGGCGCCGACATTATCGGCTTCGGCGTATATTCTCAGCTCTTCCGCGACAAGAGCGGCGTGTTCGAGGCAATGTATAATATCCGTACCTTCGTTGAAGCAGGTAAAAAGGCAGGCGTTGACGTTTGGGTCACTCCCCTTTCCAGCGCACACGACTTCTACCGTGCTCCCACAGTTGACGACTTCCGTTGGCAGATCAACGTACCCGTAGCATGCGGATGTAAGGGTGCGGTCTGGTTCAGACTTTACGACAAGATCGTGGCTTTCGACTACAGAGAGTCTCCCATCGACGAGTTCGGCATCAAGACCGGACACTTCTATGACCTTGCAAGAGTTCAGAAGAAGTTCAACATCCTCTACGGCGGTCTCTTCAACCGTCTGTCCCACATTGAGTCCTACGGTCTGGGTGTAAGCTTCGGCGGTTACCCCTACTTCACTCCCGGTGCATCCGACCTTATCGAGCACGCAGACTGCAGAAGCGGTATGCTCAGCTTCTTCAAGGATGAAGACGGCAACGATTACATCGCAGTTGTCAACACCGACATGGAAAACTCATATCACATGACTCTCCACTTCTCCGAAAAGGTTGCAAAGGCTGAGTTCGTATACTACAACGGCGACAAGCTTGTTGACTGCTTCACAAGAGGCGATCTCAAGGGTCCCGGAAAGTCTTCTCCCATGTGCCTTGCTCCCGGTCATATGGAAGTTATCAAGATCACAAGAGCATAAAATTCTAAATAAATTCACAGGCGGAGAGGATGTACGAATATCCTCTCCGCCATTTGAAGAAAGGAGGCGTAACGTGAAGGGGAGCATACTTGAAAAGCTGCAGAAAAATTCCCGTCTCGGACGTGTCCCCATGCATATGCCGGGGCACAAGAGAAATCCGTCCTTTGCTCATCTTGCCCCCATCGGCGGCACTCTTGACATCACCGAGATCGAAGGCTTTGACGACTTGAATTCCCCCGACGGCATCTTCCTTGAGTCGGAACGTCTTGCCGCATCCCTTTGGGGAAGCGCAGAGTGCATCTATTCGGTAAACGGAAGCAGCGGCGCCATCCTTGCCGCTGTAAGAGGCGTTTTGGGTAACGGAGGACGCGTGCTGATGAGCCGCGGATGCCACAGATCGGTATACCACGCTCTTGAGCTGACCCGTTCTGAGGCAGTATATCTTAAGACTGACCTTACAGCATTCGGTTTTTCCTCATCAGTTTCGACAGATGAGGTGGAAGAAAAGCTTCGGCTTTATCCCGACGTAAAGCTTGTTATCATCACAAGTCCCACCTACGAGGGTGTTATAAGCGACGTTAGAGCTATCGCTGATATCTGCCACCGCAGAGGTGTCCCGCTTATGGTGGACGAGGCACACGGTGCGCATCTCGGTCTTTACGGGATCTTCTCTGACGGTGCGGTAAAGTGCGGAGCGGACATTGTGGTACAAAGTATACACAAGACCCTACCCTCACTGACGCAGACGGCACTTCTCCACTTAAGCGGAGAGCTTGTCCCCTACGGTGAGATAAAGAGGCAGATGACCATATTTCAGACCAGCAGTCCGTCATATATCCTGTCTGCATCCATCGACGGCGCGGTGAAATTTTTAGCATCGGCTGAAGGAGAGCGGTGTCTCCGTGAGTGGTATGATGCGGTAATGATGATACGCGACCGCCTCAGCATCCTGCAAAACGCATACGTTTTTGACGGACTGTATGATGTGTACGACCTGGACGTATCAAAGATCGTCTTACGAGGCGGAGCGGAGCTTGCCTCTATCCTGCGTGAAAATAACGTTGAGCCCGAAATGGTAAGTAAATACTATACCGTTGCCATGACGGGCGCGGGAGACACCCCCGAGACCTTGGACGCTCTTGCAAGGGCGGCTGAGGCAGCTGATGAAAAAATATACACTTACGGTACAAATATCCCCATGGGACGTACTCACATACCCACCTGTAAAATGTCTATAGCCGAAGCCGTGCTTCTTCCCGGCGAATACTGTAAAGGCTATGAAGCGGTGGGAAAGATATCGGCTCGTTACGTATACGCTTACCCTCCGGGAATTCCCATATGTGTCCCCGGCGAGGTAATAGACCACATTACCGTCACGGAAGCATTGGTATTAAAGGCTGCGGGAATTGACCTGCGCGGCATGGAAGACAACTGTTTCCGCGTGGTGAAGGAATAAAATTTTTATAAAAACGGAGAAAACCATGAAGGGTAAAAAGATTCACGGAATTTGCGAAGAATGTGAATATTACGATATAGCTGACGATGACGAAGGCCTCGGTGAGAAGATATGTCACGCCGACCTTGACGAGGACGACTACAGAATGTACCTTATGGGTACTTTTTCGGGCGGTTGCCCCTATTTCAAGCCCTATGACGAGTACAAGACCGTAGCAAAGCAGAATTGACACTTACGTGTCAAAAAAGTTAAAATTCACATGCGACAAAAAAAGCGTCTTGACAAAACGGCGTTTTTGGTATAAAATATAGCTGTACAGAGAATGATAAATAACGAAGAAAGGTTTGGTTCCCGATAATGGAAAACAACGAAATCTACGATCCCGAAATATACACTCTCACAGACGAAGAAGGCAACGAGCTTAATTTTGCTCTTCTCGCTACTCTCGAGCATGAGGGCACCGAGTACAAGGCTCTCATCCCCGTTGACGAAAACGGCGAAGAGACAAGTGACGAGTACGTTGTTCTTAAGTGCGTAGCTCTTGAGGACGGCGAGGTAGTTCTCGAGACCATCGAGGACGACGAGGAGTTCGACACCATCGCTGACATTTTCGACGATGAGTTTGCTGATATCTTCTACGACGACCAGAACTGAGTATACAGGCAAGGTTAAAACCCCTGCGGTGTTCGACTGACGAGCGATAAAAACCCACAAAGAGTAAAAAGGAGCCCGGGCTTCGGCCGTGAGGATGCAGACCTCCCTCTACCGCCATCGCGCACTTTGCGCCTCTGCGGTAGCAGGATGCTGGGAGCACGAACCGGACGAGAGGGCACCGCCCTTGCATTAGCAGGGTTTCTTCTTCGCTTTCATCGGCACACGCGGGGCTTTTTTATACCCTTTCTGCATCAGTACATAATGAGGTAGATTCAATGGAAAACTTCAACGGCTATTTTTTAAAAGAGAAAAAACTGTTTCTTGAAAATATCAATTACGAGACCGTAAAATCAGATAAAAAAGCCCTGATGCGTCTCGGTTGCCGCGACACCGTCGTCGCTCAGCTTATCGCTGACCGCGGAGTGAAGGTGATCTTCAACCGCCGTCTCGCATTTGAGCCTGAGGCTCTTTTCACCCTTTCAGTTTCATTCGGGGTATTCCTCCGATTTGATCCCTCCCGCATCGGCGAGGTAAACTGGCAGGAGGTGAATATCGTAAACGAATTCACAAAGGCTAATCCCGCCATTATGAGTGAACTTAACGCAAGGACAACTCTGCTGGTTTCGCAGATAACCTCATCTGCGGGCGGTGTACCCATTGTTACGGGAAATCCCCACGAGCCGAAGCCGGCGGTACAGTAAGGCCGATCCCTCTTGACAAACCCCTGTCAATCTGTTACAATATCAAATAGATTTTCAAATCCAAGGAGAAAAATAAAATGGTAGAGATCAAAATGCAGGACGGCGGCATAATCAAGCTTGAGCTTGATGCTGCAGCTGCTCCCAAGACAGTAGAAAACTTTTTAAAGCTCGCAAAGGAAGGCTTTTATAACGGCCTTATCTTCCACCGCGTTATCGCAGGATTTATGATCCAGGGCGGCGACCCCACAGGCAGCGGTATGGGCGGAAGCGACGAAAACATCGTAGGTGAGTTTGCCATCAACGGACACGCAAACCCCATCTCCCACGTACGCGGCGTAATCTCCATGGCTCGCGCACAGAGCCCCAACTCCGCATCATCCCAGTTCTTCATCGTTCACAAGGACTCCACCTTCCTTGACGGTCAGTATGCCGCATTCGGTAAGGTAGTTGAGGGTATGGACGTTGTTGACAAGATCGCAAACGTACAGACCAACTTTATGGACAAGCCTCTCCGTGATCAGGTCATGGAAAGCGTTACAGTTATCGAAGACTAATGAGACGTTTCAAATATATCGCGGCGGTGCTCTGTATCGCCGCGCTTACCTTATGTGCAGTCTCTTGCAGAGACGTAACCGACGCTGATCTTCCTCAGAAGGACAGCTCACAGACTCAGGTGCAAAGCGGCGAGGAGACTTCTCAGTCCGCAATCGGCGGAGCTGATACGGAAGAGGTCGTCACCGAAGAAGAGATCATCCTCGACAGCTCGGTAAGCTTAACTACAGGGACTGTGGAAAGCTATCTGAAAAGAGGAAGCCTGAAGCTTCTCTCATCCCCCGGAACGACACTCACCGCCGAGGAATATGCTTCACTTACCGAAAAGTATCCTTCCGTCAGACTTATTACCAAGGTCGGTTTCGGTACGTTCACCATCGACATGACAGCCACTGAGATCGACATCAGCGGCAACACCGTCACCGACAAGGCTGCGCTTGAAAAGGTCATGGCAGGACTTGGAGACGGCACGAAGCTCGTTATGTGTGATTGCGGTTACACCAATGAGGAAATGGGCGCTCTCCGCGAAAAGTATACGGGTATAGACTTCGTATGGCGCATTTATCTTGGAAAATGGTCTCTCCGTACCGACGACGAGGCTTTCTCCGTTATGATATACGCGTCCGACACCTACGACAGACTGACCAGCAAAGACATTGAAGTTCTTAAATACTGCACGAATCTTTACGCCATAGACCTTGGTCATCAGGACATCACCGATCTTACGACCATCGGAGGGCTTAGCGATCTTCGCGTACTTATACTTGCAGACAACAAGATCACCGATCTTTCACCTCTTGCAAATCTTAAGAATCTGCAGTATCTTGAGCTTTTCGTAAACAGTATTACTGACCTTTCTCCCCTTGCAGAATGTACGGAGCTTGTGGATCTTAACTTCGGCTGGAACAGAGTGTACGATCTG
Organism: Clostridia bacterium; assembly: GCA_017440665.1. GTDB lineage: Bacteria > Bacillota > Clostridia > Oscillospirales > CAG-272 > RUG11130. Next base: position 31,535 of record JAFSGU010000059.1, on the reverse strand, counting down.
TCGTGCATTTATTCCCTCCCCAAGATCGAGCGTCTGTGGCTCCCCACAAATCCCGTGTCCGAGGTAAAGCACGGCGAGATAAGAGAGAATTTCCCCGAGGCGACTATTATTTTCGCCGACGAAAACTCCGTCTCCAGCGGCTGGAGAACACATGAAAGATATTTCTCCATGCGCGGTATGTTTACAAACAATAAATACGATCCGAATTTCGTAAGATGAAAAAAGGACTTTCCCTCATCGGGAAAGCCCCTTTTTGTTTTATCTATTCAGTTTATCTTGCGACTTCTTCCATGATGAATGCTTCAAGCTGGTCGCCTTCCTTGATATCGGTGCACTTTTCAAGTCCGATACCGCACTCGTAGCCCTGAGCTACCTCACGTACGTCGTCCTTGAAACGGCGGAGAGAGGATATCTTATCCTCAAACACAACGATACCGCCTCGTACTACGCGGATCTGCGCATTTCTCTGAACCTTACCGTCGGTAACGTAAGAACCTGCGATGATACCGATACCGGGAACACGGATAGTCTGGCGAACCTCACAGCGTCCGATAACAACTTCCTTGAAGGTAGGAGCAAGCATACCCTTCATAGCCGCGGAGATCTCTTCGATGCACTCGTAGATGATACGATACGTACGGATGTCAACGTTCTGACGCTCTGCGGAATCAACCGCACCCTTGTCGGGACGTACGTTAAAGCCTACGATGATCGCGTTTGCCGCAGCCGCGAGCATAACGTCACCCTCGGTGATACCGCCAACCGCGCTGTGGATAACTCTGACCTTGACCTCTTCGTTGGAAAGCTTCTCGAGAGAGGACTTAACAGCCTCTGCGGAACCGCCAACGTCTGCCTTAACGATAACGGAAAGCTCCTTCGCGCCCTCGGAGATCTGTGCAAACAGATCGTCAAGGTTGACCTTGGAGTTGAGCTTGAACTGCTCCTCCTTAGCCTTCATACGTCTCTGCTCTGCAAGCTCACGTGCCATTCTTTCGTCTTCAACTGCGTTGAACTCGTCACCCGCCATGGGAACCTCGGAAAGACCGGTGATCTCAACGGGAACGGAGGGACCTGCAACCTTACTCTCTCGCCGCGGTCGTTGAGCATTGCTCTTACGTGACCTACGGAGGTACCTGCGATAACCGTGTCGCCTGCGTGGAGAGTACCGTTCTGAACGAGAACGGTTGCTACGGGACCGCGGCCCTTATCAAGCCTTGCCTCAATAACAAGTCCCTTTGCACGGCGGTCGGGATTTGCCTTAAGCTCCTTCATTTCAGCAACGAGAAGCACGCTTTCAAGAAGCTCATCGATACCCTGACGTGTGATAGCGGATACGGGAACGCACATTACGTCACCGCCCCATTCCTCGGGAACCAGCTCGTACTTGGTAAGCTCCGCCTTAACGTTTTCGGGGTTGGCTGTGGGCTTATCCATCTTGTTGATGGCAACTACTATATCAATACCTGCGCTCTTGGCATGGTTGATAGCCTCAATCGTCTGGGGCATGATACCGTCGTCAGCTGCAACAACGAGAATGGCGATATCGGTGGACTTAGCACCTCTCGCTCTCATTGCGGTGAACGCCTCGTGACCGGGGGTATCAAGGAATGTGATCTCACGGCCGTCAAGATCAACTCTGTACGCACCGATGTGCTGTGTGATACCGCCTGCCTCGCCTGCGGTAACTCTTGCATTTCTGATAGCGTCAAGGAGGGAGGTCTTACCGTGGTCAACGTGACCCATTACGCATACAACGGGAGCACGGGGAAGAAGGTTGTCGTCTGTCTCTTCCTCGATTGCACCGAAGAGCTTTTCCTCGATGGTAACGGTAACTTCCTTAGTTACCTCTGCACCAAGCTCATCAGCTACGAGATAAGCTGTGTCATAGTCCAGCTCCTGGTTAACGGTAGCCATAACGCCCATCATCATAAGGCGCTTGATGACCTCAGCCGCAGTTACCTTAAGTCTGCTTGCAAGCTCTCCAACGGAGATCTCGTCGGGAATGGTTACCTTGAGGGGCATCTTCTTAGCCTTCTCAATATTAGCGCGATGGAGCTTCTCCATTGCCTGGCGTTCCTTATCGTTCTTCTTACCGCCAAACTTGTTGTCGCCCTTCTTCTTGAGCTTCTGCTTGTTTGCGGTATTGTCGTGTGCGTCACCTACGAAGGAATCCAGCTTCTCGTCATACTTGGAAAGGTTAACGTTTGTGGTTCTTGTGTCTACCACACGTACGTTACCGGTCTTCTTCTTTTCAACGCCGGTCTCTACCTGAGGCTTGGGCTGAGGCTTGATGGGAGCACGGTCAAGGCCGTATCCCTTGTCGCGTCCACCCTTGTCAAAGCCGCGGTCGCCGCCCTTATCGAATCTGCGATCCCCTCCCTTATCGAACTGACCCTTACGGTCGTCACGGGGAGCACTCTGACCTCTGTTCTGATATCCGCCGTCCTGACGATTGTTCTGGTATCCGCCCTGACGGTTATCGGGACGGGAGTCGCGATTGTCGCGTCTGTCGCCCTGAGGATGGTCACCTCTGCCGCCATCCTGACCTCTGTTCTGATAGCCGCCCTGGCGGTTATCGGGACGAGCGTCACGGTTGTCACGACGGTCGCCCTGGGGACGGTCGCCTCTGTTATCTCTGTTATCGCGGCGGGGTTCATCCTTCTTAACGTCGCGCTGAGGCGCCTTAGCCTTTTCAGCTGCCGCTTTCTCAGCCGCTGCCTTTTCAGCCGCTGCCTTCTCAGCTGCCGCCTTCTCAGCTGCCGCCTTTTCAGCCGCTGCCTTTTCAGCCGCTGCCTTCTCTGCCGCTGCCTTTTCAGCTGCCGCCTTTTCAGCCGCTGCCTTCTCAGCTGCCGCCTTTTCAGCCGCTGCCTTCTCAGCTGCCGCCTTCTCAGCTGCCGCCTTCTCAGCTGCTGCCTTTTCAGCCGCCTGAACTTCGGCAGTCTTGATAACGGTCTTACCCTTAAGGTAGCCGTCCATATCCTTTATCTGGTTGTTTGAGGTAATATGATCGAAGAACATATTGAATTCTTCAGCCTCAAATGATGCGGATGTGGTCTTGCCTGCCACACCTGCAGCCTCAGCCTCGCTGGTAACTTCCTTGGTCTTCATACCGAGGTCCTTAGCGATCTGGTTGATTTTAAACATAGGCGCTGTTTTTGCCATACTAATTACCGTGCTTTCCTGCTTCGTTTCAAAGCATACGTGAAAACTTGGACTTACGACTGCAATCGTCGTATTTTTCACGTTTTGTGTTTATCTGTCCGCCTTGCGGACTATATTCGCTTCGCGGGCTATCTGCAGTATGTTGGCCGCCGGACCCTTGCCGGTCAGTGCGTATACCGCACAGGACGATATGATACCAAGCTTTTCGCCGATATCGTATGCGTCTGCTTCAATTATGATCAGTGGAATACCCGCGTTCGCGGTCTTGTCTGTTATCTGCTTTTTCGTTCTGTCTGATGCAAAGCTTGACATCACGACTGCTACGGGCATATGAGATCTTTTCTGCACAGCCGTTATAACGGCGTCCGCACCGGGGACCACTCCGCCCGCTCTTCTGCAAAGTCCCGAAAGGGACAGTATCTTCTGTGTCACCGCATCCATATCAGTCGATCTTTTCTGCCGCTTCCGCTTCGCTTACCTTTACCTCGTGCTCGAGGATGTCGTAAAGCTCATCGGATATTTCGGTTTCAAGGCTTCTTGCGATCCTGCCCTGCTTTCTCGCTTTCTTGAAGCAGGTGCTGTTAGGACAAATATATGCCCCTCTGCCTGATTTCTTTCCGGTGAAGTCAAGTGAAACTTCTCCATCGGGAGAGCGTACCACGCGGATCAGATCCTTTTTGGGGAAGCTCTGTCCGCATCCCGTGCAGCGTCTCTCGGGAACTTTTTTCATTTTAGGTGCGCCGTTCTTCATTTCAGATCTTAACACCCTTTATATCGATCTTACAGCCTGTAAGCTTTGCGGCAAGACGAACGTTCTGCCCTTCCTTACCGATAGCAAGGGAAAGCTGGTCGCCGTCAACCGTTACCTTAGCGCTCTTTTCGCCGTCAAACTCTACCTCTCTTACGGTTGCGGGAGAGAGAGCCGCCGCGATGTACTTTTCTACGTTTTCGGAATACTGAACAACGTCGATCTTTTCACCGTGGAGTTCGTTTACGATCTCGGAGATTCTCATTCCGCGGTTACCGATACAAGCACCTACTGCATCTACGTTTTCGTCTCTTGACTCAACTGCGATCTTCGTTCTGGAGCCTGCCTCACGGGAAATACCCTTAACAAGAACGATGCCGTCGTGGATCTCGGGGATCTCGGACTCAAACATACGCTTTACCATAGAGGGATGTGTTCTTGAAAGAGTTACCATGGGACCCTTTTCATCTGCCTTACCGACCTCGGTAACGAATACCTTAACACGGTCGCCAACGTAAAGCTCCTCGCCGGGGATCTGCTCTGCACGGGGGAGAAGCGCGTTGCTTGTACCTGTGTCAACGACAACGTCACCGGTAGCCTCTTCTCTCTTGACTACGACAGCGGAGATGATCTCCTCACGCTTCTTCTCATAGTCCTTGAGGATATTGCTCTTCTCAGCTTCTCTGATACCCTGAACGATGACCTGCTTTGCTGTCTGTGCGCTGAGACGTCCGAAGTTCTTAGTCTTGACCTCGTCCTCAACTACACTGCCGAGAACGTAACGGCGAGAGATCTTCTGTGCCTCTTCAAGGGAGATCTCGCTCTTGGGGTCAAGAACCTCTTCAACAACTGTTCTCATTCTGTAAAGCTTAAGCTGACGCTTTTCACGGTTGATACCAACGCGTGCAGACGTGCTTCCGGACTCTCTCTTGTAAGCTGAAACGAGAGCCGCCTCAACCTTCTCAAGCATATAATCTACGGGAATACCCTTTTCCTTTTCAAGAAGCTCCAGCGCTTCAAAGAGTTCTTTGCTCATTTTCGTCTCTCCTATTATTATATATACGTTTTAGTTATTCATTGCAGACTGCCAGTCAAATACGGTGGTGCACTTTGCAACGGTCTTACTGTCAAAGCTGACATCCCCTGCATCTGTTGTAATGGTGATCTTGCCGTCTTCTTTGCCTACGAGCACGCCGCGGAACACCTTGGATCCGTCAAGCGCGCGGTAAAGCTTGATTTCAACCTCACTGCCTGCCATAGCCGCAAAATGCTCGTCGATGGTAAGCACTCTCTCAACTCCGGGAGAGGATACCTCAAGATAATAGAAATCCTCGATAGGATCAGCCTCGTCAAGCATGGGGTCGATAGCGCGGGTCATACGCTCACAGTCGTCAATATCGATGCCCTCCTCGGAGTCGATAGTGATCCTCAGGTACATATCCGCACCTTCCTTCACGTATTCCACGTCCCAAATACTGTAGCCAAGCTCATGTGCCGTGGGTTCAACCAGATCCCACACAGTTCCTGCGATGTTTTTCTTTCCGTAAGGATTCAATTGTTTTAACCTCTCTTCGTGTTAAATGTAGTTTGGGTGAAACTTCATATCATAAACAAGAGAGTGGACTTTTCTGCCCACTCTCCTGAGGATATTGATCTTACCTTAATTATTGTACCATACTGAAGGTAAAATTGCAAGTGTTTTTACGAGTTTTTTCAGTTATTGTAAGCTTTCATAAAGCATACCGAAGGTATGGGGCAAATCTTCAAAAAAGTTCACAAAACACACGGTCGATTACATCATATGCTCGGTCCTTGCAATGATATTATCCTGAAGCTCGGGGTCAAATTCGGTAAAGTATCCGCTGTATCCGCCGATACGGACCTTAAGGCTCTCATAGCCTTCGGGATCCTCCTTGGCACGGCGAAGATCTTCGGGAGATACCACCGTAGTGGTCACCTGCTGACCGCCGCCTGCGAAGTAGCTCTTTACAAGGGCGATAAAGCTTTCCTTGCCCTTCTCGGTACAAAAAGCCTTCTTCTCGAATTTGATCTGGAAGATAAATCCGCTGCACGCCTCCTCCTGATCGTAGTGAAGGGCGGATTTTACTGCCGCTGTGGGACCCGCCATATCATTACCGGGAGTAGCACAGATACTGTCCGCAAGCATGGGAGTGCCGCGTCTCTTTCCGTTGGGAAGCGCGCCGATACGCTTTCCGTAATCGGCAATTCTCGCCTCAGGTGAACATCCGCCCGTGAATATACCGCCTCTGTATGTACGGTGGCGCTTAAGCTCGCGGAGGAAGTAATTCGTAAGCTCAGCCGTGATCTCATCCACCTCTTCTATATCGTTGCCGAACTTGGCGCAGGAGGAAAAATCGCGGTAAAGGTCTTCGTACCCCTCAAAATCGGCAAGAAGCGCATCCAAAAGCAGGTCCATTGTGTACTTTTTCTCATCGTAAATAAGCTTCTTAACAGCATATACGCTGTCGCCCGCGTCTGCAATACCCTCTGCAAGTATCTGTCCGTGGTTATAAAGAGGGCCGCCGTCGCGGTAGTCAACGCCCTTCTCAAAGCATCCCTCGGTAAGGCATGAACGAAGGGGGTTGTGTCCCGAATAGGACTTTGCGTGCTGGCTTGCATTGGAGTTCTGCGTCATACCGTATACCACATAGGATATCTGACGCTTTACGGCACGCATAAATTCTTCAAACGTCTTAAATCTTCTCGCGTCACCCGAATTTACACTGTATCTGTCACACACGGGGCACATAGGATCGCAACCGTTGAACAGCGCGAATTCAACACATTTTGCAAGGCATACCTCGCCGTCCTCAAGACCCATGTGGCTCTTTCCGAAGATATCGATCTGGTTACAGCCGTTCATGCAGTATTCGTGACTGTCATGGGGGGGAATACCGATCTTTTCGAGTGCGGCGCAAACTACGTGGTCGTTGTAAAGGGTGGGAAGCGCGGTACCCGCCGCAAGGCAGTCAGCCGCCGCACGCCATATCTCCTCGGGGGTACCCTTGTGGGTCCTCACGGAAAGGTTGGGAGTATTGTATCCCTTTTCCTCAGTGATCTTCAGCATGTCAAGGGTAAGGCCGAAGCACATATCGTTCCAGTTTTCGTCCGTACCGCCCAGGGTAACGTGCCATGTACGGGTCTCATGGAAAGCATCCCACAGGCGGGAGAGCATATCGTGTATCTCTTCCCTGTCGTCAGTTGCCTCATAACAACGGCGGAGCATCTGGTCAAGACGCCCGGGAGAGTCGAATGCATCCACGGCAAATACGAGCCAGAATGCGTGAACAGCAGATGTGAAGTCATATGCGGGACGTCTCGGAATAACTTCAAAAGCACGTGCCGCATCCTCGTAACGCTTGCGGTCAGCCTCGTTTTCGCAGGTCTCCGCCATCTGACGGGCGAGAGACAAAAATCTGTCGCCCAGGATATCAAGTGAATCCATTGCGTAGCGGCAACCGTTGTAGAACGCATCCTTACCGGGATTTAACGCTCTGTATCTTTCTATCTCTGCGCGGATACCGTCGGTACCCACGTTGACGATCTTACCGAAGTCGGGATTTGCGTGTCCGCCCCATCCGCCGCCCCAGCCTGCCTTGGCAGATGAAAGGCGTGCGCCTACGTCCGTTCCCGCATAGTGGAAGTCGTAGTTAAGGTAAGAGCACATCTCTTCGCGGTGAGCCTCAAGAGCCTCCGCCTCTTCGGGATACTTTTCGATAAGGGCGTCATATCTGTCTGCCATTACCTTGATACCCGACGCGTGCATAAAGCCTACTGCGCTGTCGGAGGGCATCCACTCAGCGGTAGGCAGGATATAATCCTTAAAGGAGATATCCGTATATTTAGCCATTTCCACAAGGCCGAGACCTATTCTTTCCTCGTAAGGGAGGGAGGGATCTGACAAAAAGCCGTTGGCAAAGCAGTCGATTTGGGGATTACTTGTCATTTTCATTTCCTTTCAGATACAATTACTGAAGCTTTCCGCCTAAGCGAAAAGCCACAGTACTCATTATTTTTCAAAAATTGCTTATAACTTACTTCTTTACGTACATTCCGTTCTGGATAACTACCACGACGGGGGCTTTCTGTACCTCGCCGCTCGCGTCCCAGGTAAGGCTGTTGCCTGAGCCTGTGATACCGTCAAGGGTGATCTCAGTCATTGCTTCAGACAGAAGGTCGCACATTTCCTCAGCTGTCATATCAGCGGTAATTCCCGCATGCACCGCCGCGGTGTATATCGCGTAAACAGCGTCGTATGCATCGGCGGCAAACTGATTGGGAAGCACACCGTAACTGGACTGGTATTCTTCCATAAACTGTCTTGTTTTATCGTTTGTGAAGTCCGCGGGAATGGGACTCAGGAGGTGAACGCCTTCTGCAAGCTCCTTGTTAAAGCCTTCAACGGAGAAAAGTCCGTCAAGGCCGTCGGTACCGAAGAATATGGGAGAATACTCGATCTCGGACGATGCAGTAATTATCTTTGCCGCAGGCTCGTAGTATACGGGGCAGAACAAAAGCTCAGCGCCTGCCTCCATCGCCTCGGTAACGTTCTTCTTAAAGCTCTTCTTCCCGTCTTTAAAGGAGGACTCGCTCACGATCTCAAGCTCCAGTCGCTCTGCCTCCGCCTTGAATGCTTCATAAACACCCTTTGAGTACGTATCGTCGGATTTGTAGATGATACCTATCTTCTGAGCAAGGGCGTTTGCGGCGATATAGTCTGCCGCCGCTTTACCCTGCGCGTTATCGTTGTACGCTACGCGGAACACGTTATCGTGCCCCTCGGTAACCTCAGGCGATGAAGCAGAAGGAGTTACGGTGAATATTCTGTGCTCGTCGGCAAGATCAACCACTCTGAGGCAGGGCTCAGTGGTAGCGGCACCTAAAAGCACGTGCATACCCCACTCTCTGAGCTTATCGTATGATTTAGCACTGACAGAGGGAGAGTTTTTGTCATCCTTGAAGTTAAGGGCAAACTGCAGGCCTCCCATTGCGTTGATCTCATCAACTGCCAGCTGCGCACCGTTTTTTACTGCGGTACCGTAAGCGGAGGTATTACCCGAAAGGGGACCGATGCCGCCGATACCGATCACACCGGTTTCTATCTTTTCATCAGAGCACGAACACAATACCCCGAGGCACATAACGGCAACGAGCATTAAAACTATAATTTTTTTCACGGTGATCAGCCTCGCTTTCACGAATAATATCGGTAGTCGTGGAGGTACGTAGCCGTACACTTCCCCACAATATAATGATACAATAAATCTGCTGTTTTGTCAAGGAAAACTGACGCTTCGGGACGTAAAGTTTAGGTAATTTATATATTTTTTCTTTTCGTCTGTAAAGCACGCGCAAAAAAACAGTTCCCTGAAACGTTACTCTCAAGGAACTGTGATTTCTGTCTGTATGTCAGCGTCCGCGCTTTTGTATACGGAATATCCTTCTCAGGATCGGAGATACCGTACGGGGACTTTTAATGAGTACTACTTTCACGGCATATCATCCTTTCGTTATATGTAATCGCAAGTCTTACATATCTCTGCTTTTATAATATGCACGGAAACAGTAATGTGTGACAGGAGAATGCATTGATCGAAGGCCGAAGACGTCAATATACTCGATCTTCAATTATCAATCGGCGGCTTATCAGTCCAGGGGCTGTACCCAGATATTTCTGTAGCTTACGGGGCAGTCATGGTCCTGAAGCATTACGGGACCTCTCTCAGCTATGTATCTGTAGCATCCGCCGGGGGTACGGCTTGTAAGGATAACGTTATTGTGGATGACCTCTCCGTTGTGAATAAGAGTGATGATACCGTGGCTTTTTACACTGCCGTCCTCGTTAAGACGCGCGCTTCTGAGGATGATATCGTACGTCTGCCACTCACCGGGAGCCTTGCACATATTATTAATGGGGTTTGCAAGCTCGTAGATACCGCCGCACTCACAGCAGTTGGTGTGAGCGTTCATGGAGGAGTCGAGCACCTGGATCTCATAACAGCCCTGAACGTAAACGCCGCTGTTTGCTCTGCCCTGACCCGTCATCTCGGGCATGTAGGGGAGATTGAACTCAACGTGTACGTGTGCGTCGCTGTACTCATATATGCTTCTGATGTCTCCCTTACCGGGTACTACGGTCATCATGCCGTCATGCACGTCCCACTCTGCCTTTTCGCCCGTGGAACAGCTTACGAATCCGTCAAGATTGGTGCCGTCAAAAAGAATCACCTTTTCTTTCATTACAATTACCTCTCTGCGTAATAAGATCAGTCAAGCTCACGTACCCAAACGTTTCTGAAGCTTACGGGGCAGGCGTGATCCTGAAGGAACACAGGACCTCTCTCAACGATCCTCTCGTAGTTGCCGCAGGCGCAGTGATGGGGAAGTTCAACGTTATTGTGGATAAGCTCGCCGTTGAGGAATACGGTCATTACCGCGTGCTTTGCAACGCTTCCGTCCTCGTTAAGACGTGCGGCGCGTACGAATACGTCGTATGCCTGCCACTCACCGGGTGCCTTACAAGCATTAACAAGAGGAGCTGCAATACCGTAGATAGCCCCGCAGTCGTCAAGTGCAGTCTCGCCCTCCTTGCCGTAGGTATCAAGGATCTGTATCTCATAGCAGCCGTGGATATAAAGACCGCTGTTCGCTCTCCACTGTCCTTCCCTGTCCGGCATATAGGGCAGGTTGAACTCAACGTGCACGTGTGCATCTCCGTACTCATACTCAGAGTAGATGTCATATTTGGTCACGGTGTAAACGCCGTCCTTGATGTCCCAGTTGGGGCGCTCATCTGCAGGAGCTAATTTGATGGTATCATACGCATACCAACCGTCAAGATTTTCACCGTTAAAAAGATAAATTTTGTCTTTCATAATTTACTCCATTCTGCCTTTCGGCAATTAAATAGATTTGTAATTCTTCAATCTGCCGTCTGTAGCAGTTTTTATCTGTATATATTTCTTTCAAGTCGTGAGGTCACCTCTTCGGCTGTAAAACCGAAGCGCTCGAACAGCTTTGCCGTATCTCCGTGCGGCACGAACTCCCCGTTTACCGCGTGAATGACCGTTCTCGGGTAATACTCTCTCTCAATAAAGTGTGCAGACAGCCTTTCAGCAAAGCCGCCGCGACGCATACCCTCCTCAAGGAAGTATACGAAGGGTACGTTCCCGAGTGCATCAAGTATCTCGTTTATGGGCAGAGGAAGAAGTCTTGATACTCTCACCACTCCCACCTTATATCTGCTCATCTTTGCCGCCTCCACCGCAATGGAGGTTACTCTACCGTAGGTCACGATAACTGCCTCCACGTCCTCCGGCACCCACGAGAACACGTCGCCGTTTCTCTTAAACACGCTTCTGTCGTATACAGCCTCGCGTCCCTTGGGATATCTGATTATATCCACACCCCGTCCCGCAACGGACGCTCCTATAATGTTAGCAAGCTCTGCATAATTGTCGGGGGAATAGATATTCACCCCGGGGATGGACGAAAACAGCGCCACGTCGAAAAGCCCCTGATGGGTGATTCCGTCACCCGGAACAAGTCCCGCGTGGCTGAGAAGGAACGTAAGCGGCACCTTCTGCAGTACGATATCGTGGAAAAGCTGATCGTAAACTCTCTGTGCAAAGGTGGAATACAGCACGCACACCGGATGGTGTCCGCTAAGCGCAAGACCTCCGCTGAAGGCGATAGCGTGCTCCTCGGCAATACCCACGTCGAAAAATCTGTGGGGGAACAGCTCCGCAAAGCCGTCAAGTCCCGTACCGTCGGTCATTGCCGCAGATACAGCGCAGATATTCTCATTCTCCTGCGCAAGACTGCAAAGCACGTCTCCCACCGCATAGGTGAAGCTCATGCCTGAAGGCTCGCTCTCACCCGTAGCAGGGTCGAATACCGATGCAGAGTGGTATTTGCCCGGAAGCTTTTCCGCAGGACCGTAGCCAAGACCCTTCTTCGTTCTTACGTGGACTACGGTACATTCGTCGCGTGTGGATGCTTCTCTGAGCACTTTCGTAAGCTTTTCAAGATCGTTACCGTCAACCGGTCCGAGATACTCGATACCAAGATTTTCGAAAATATTGTCGTGGAGGAAAAGACGCTTCACGCCGTTTTTCACGTGCATGGCAAACCTTACGATATGCTTGCCGACAAATGGCAGACGCACCACCTGTGTTTTCATAAAATCCTTGAATCCGAAGTACTTTTCGCTGGTTCGGATCCTTGAAAAATATTTCGGAAGTCCGCCAACATTTTCGGAGATGGACATTCCGTTATCATTTAAGATGATAACCAGCTTCAGCTTTTTGCCTGAGCAGTTATTGAGCGCTTCGAATATCATTCCGTTGGTGAACGAGCCGTCGCCTACCACTGCCACCGTAACGGAATCGCTTCCCCTTATCGCTTCGGAGGACGCGATACCGAGAGCCGTGGAAATAGACGGTCCGCTGTGACCTGCGGTAACGGTATCATACTCACTCTCGTCTACGTTTGTAAAGCCGGAGATGCCTCCGTATGTGCGGAGAGTATCGAATTTCTCAGCTCGTCCCGTAAGAAGCTTGTGCGTGTAGCACTGATGTCCCACGTCGAAGATAAACTTGTCCCGCGGGCAGTCGAATACGGTGTGCATGGCAAGGGTCAGCTCCACCGCACCCAGATTGGATGCAAGATGGCCGCCGTTTACCGATACCACCCGTATGATCTCTTGTCTTATCTCGTCGGCAAGCGTCTTTTTCTCGTCTAAAGAAAGACCTTTGACATCCGACGGAGAATTGATTCTTTCAAGCATAATACATTTTATCCGCTTATTCAGCGGTGTTTGTCAGGTTTGTGAATTTAGTATATTGACCGATCCAGCCAAGCTTTACCTTGTCTTGCGAACCGTGTCTGTTTTTTGCAACGATGACCTCGGCAACGCTTTGTTCACCTGAGGATTCCTTGTAATACTCGTCACGGTAAAGGAACATTACGATATCCGCGTCCTGCTCGATGGCACCGGAGTCACGAAGGTCCGACAGCATAGGACGCTTGTCCTGTCTCTGCTCAGGACCTCGGGAAAGCTGCGCGCAGGTAATAACGGGTACGTTAAACTCCTTGGCAAGAAGCTTAAGTCCGCGGGATATCTCACCCACCTCGTTTACACGGTTGTCGGTCTTGGTGTCGCCCTGCATAAGCTGGAGGTAGTCGATAACTACCATACCGAGATTTTTAACACGTCTCAGCTTGCTTTTCATACCGGCAACGGTGATGCCGGGCGTGTCGTCGATAAGGATATCGACAGACGAAAGCCTTGAGGACGCGTATGCAAGCGCCTCCCAGTCCTGATCGTCAAGCTGACCGGAGCGCATCTTATAGCTGTCGATCTGCGCCTCGCTTGAGAGCATTCTGTTGGCAAGCTGCTCGGCCGACATCTCAAGGGAAAATACGCACACCGTCTTTTTCGTCTTTGCAGCCGCCGCGGTAGCAAGGTTCATTGTAAAGCTGGTCTTACCCATACCGGGGCGGGCACCTACAAGCACAAGGTCGGAGTTACCGAGACCTACTATTACGTTATCAAGGTCGGTAAATCCCGTAGGCGTACCCTTTACCGCATCGGGGTCGTTTTTCAGATTGTTAAGTCTGTCATATACCATAACGATAGCGTCACGGATATGTACGAAGCTTTTGTTTTCTCTGCCCTCGGCAATGTTGAAGACCTTTGTCTCAGCAAATTCGACCAGACGCTCAGCTTCATCCTCGCCTGCGTATGCCGCCTCTGAAATAGCCTCGCCTGCGCCGATAAGCTGACGGAGTATCGCCTTGTCTCTTATGATCTTGGCATAGTCCTTGGCGTTTGAAGCTGTCGGCACGGTCTCTGCAAGAAGTCTTAAATAGTCTCTGCCCCCTGCCTCGTCGTATACGCCGTTTACAGCAAGCTCGTTTATAAGAGTAACGACGTCGATATTCTTGCTTTTAAGGTACATACGCTGCATGACCGAGAAGATCTCACGGTGCTCTGTGAGATAAAAGTCATCTGCGCTGACCAAAGCCGCAATATTGTCCATGCATGAAGGATCTATCATTATGGATGCGAGCACAGACTGCTCCGCATCAAGGGAAAACGGCATTCGCCTTCCCATTTCCTCATTCAGGTTTCCGTTCACGGTATTCTCCATTCTGTCCCGTTCGGGAGTGAATTATTCTTTGTTTTACGCCTCTGTTACGGTCACGTTAACGGTACCCGTGATCTCGGGATAAAGCTTGACCGTCACCTTGTAGTTACCGTAAGCCTTGATGGTGTCGCAAATCATCTTTCTGCGGTCTATTTTGATCTTATGCTGAGCGTCAAGCGCCTCTGCGATATCCTTTGCGGTAATTGAGCCGTACATTCTTCCGCCCGTGCCCGCCTTTACCTTGAGGACTACCTTAACCTCTTCAAGCTTCGCCGCGGTCTCGCGAGCCGCCGCACGTTCAAGCTCTATCTTGTGAGCCTTGGATGATTCCTTATTCTTTATATCGTTGAGCACAGAGCCCTTTGCCTCAGCGGCAAGTCCCTTGGGGAGGAGGAAATTTCTTGCGTATCCGTCGGATACCTCTACTATCTGGTCCTTCTTGCCCTGTCCCTTAACGTCCTTTAAAAGTACTACCTTCATATTGTTCCTTCCTTTCACATTGAAGAGCCGCTCAAACCTCGGTGCTCTTCACTTTCTGATGTGTATTTCCGTTTTGTTTTTCATCTTTTTTGAGCTCAGCAAAATGAGCGTCAATAGCTTCCTTAAGCATTTTCACTGCATCCTCGGGACTGACACCCTTCAGCTGTGCTCCCGCGTTATCAAAATGACCTCCGCCGTGGAGCTTCTCCAGAATAAGCTGTACGTTCACTTCTCCCGTGGAACGAGCAGACACGTTCATACTGTCCCCCAGATTTACAAGTGCAAACGCCGCCTTGATCCCGCGCACACCGATAAGTCCCTCTGCAGCCTTAGAAGCTGTGATCTTATCCGCCGCAGCATCTCCCGACGACTCCTCACACATTGTGATCGCCAACTCTCCTCGGTACACCGCTACGTTTGATCTGAAACGACCCTCGCTCAGGTAATCCTCGAGTCCCGATTTAAACAGATCCTGAACAGCTTGCGGCTCAGCGCCGTTATCGTGGAGATACAGTGCCGCTCCATAGGTTCTGGCACCCGTGTTTCTGGTGAACTGACGGGTATCAAGCATGATGCCGGCAAGAAGCAGATCTGCCTCGGCGCCTGTCAGCATATCCTCCGGAAGTGTATGTTCAAGCATTTCGCATACAAGTTCGCTTGCACTTGATGCCTTAGGCTCAATGTATTCGATCAGCGGCTCGCGCTTAAATTCGGCAGTTTTTCTGTGATGGTCGATAACTGCGTATTGCTTGGCATTTTCGATTATGGCAGGATCTTCAACTATGGCAAGGTTATTAACGTCCGCAACAACAACGAACGTCCCGGTCTCCATCAGATCCAGCCCTTCAGCAGGCGGTGTGAACACCCCTCTGAACTCCGGAACGCTTTCGAGAAGCTTTTTGCAAAGGGCTACGTTTACGTCCTTTTCGTCTGCAATAATATTCACGTCAACTCCACAGAAGAGCGCAAGACGCGCAAGTCCGACACATGCGGCAATACTGTCGTAATCGGGATACTTGTGTCCCATGATTATAACGTTTGAGCTTCGCGCCATATGCATGAGAAGCTCGTTTGACACGACTCTTGAACGCACACTGTTTCGTCTGACCGAGGATTTTCCGTGTCCGCCGTAGAACTGTGTTCCGTCCGCAGTCTTAACAACGATCTGGTCTCCGCCGCGGCTAAGTGCAAGTTCAAGTGCGACCCTTGCAGCCTGATCCTTTTCGGCAAAGCTTCCGAGTATTGACGAGATACCCACAGAAAGGGTGACTGACAGCTGTTCAGCTCCCACTCTTATATTTCTGATCTTATCAAGAATATCGAATTTTCTTTCGATCTGACGATTAAGTCCGCTTTTTTCGAAAACAACGATATATCTGTCTCTCTCAAACTCCTTGACGACGCCCTTGGCATCCGCCGCCCATTCTCTGATGATCTCGTCTACCTTTGCGGTAGCAGGTCTGTAGGAATTACTGTCGTTTTCGATCATCTCAGTGAGATTATCCACAAGCACGTACGCAACTACGGGATCGCTGTTGTCAAGTCTCTCGTAGATCATGTCAAGCTTGTCGCTCATCGCCTTAAACTCAGACGTCTCGGTAAGGATAATAAGTCCTCCGCCGCCTTCAAGCTTTACGTTGCTGTACTTTGCGATGTAATAGCTGTTACCGTATTCAAATCCAACGCCGTCCTCAACCGGAGCATTTCTGATGCTCTCCAACGAAATACCGAGAATTTCGGACACATTCTTACCATACGGCTTTTTTCCGTCGCTGAGGGTATCTCTGAAGCTTTCGTTACACCATATAAGTCTTCCGTCTGCATGGCACATGATGGCAGGAGAATGCATTCTGTCGATAGAATCGAAAAGAGATCTGCTCAGTACGACTCTGTCTGCAATATGCCCCGGCTTTACTGAGAGGCGTTTACACATGTAGCTGATAAACGCGGCACCGAGCACAAACAGGACTATGAATGCTACACCCAATTTGAGAAGATGGTCAAGATCAAGCGCAACAGCTACGATATACGCCGAGAACAGCACCACCGCATAAACGGCGGTAAGCACCGTCTGACGGTTTTTTTCCATATATGATAATATTTTTTTCATACTGATCCTCCGTTCGGAAGAGAAATTCTGTTGTCAAAAAAACGTGGTAATACCGAAATATTACTTTTTCGTTATTCTGATCACCCTGACGCGCGAGAAAATTGCACGGCACGCACCGAAATACGCGAGTATGGAAAACGCAGACATCGTGAGGAATCCCACAACTATGATTCCCATGACGACGTATACGACCCTCTGCTTCGGGTGAACGGGACGTAACAGCACGGATACGTATTCCACAAGTCCTACGTAAGCAAACACCACGCCAAGCACAGCCATTAAGTTCATGTAGATATAGTATGCCTCTTCGGAGCTGAGCGCAAATAATATACCCAAAAACGAAAGTATCATGTAGCCGATGGCAAGCACTGCGGGGGGATAATAGGGACTGCTGAACAGCACGGGAAGCTTCTTCTTTCCGCCGAGTGTCTTTGTAAGCGTACGCTTGGTCAGAAAAGCAGCATACATGGACGATATCACCAAGGCGGACGGAAGCAGATACACCACCTGTTTCGCGGCGCTGAGATATGCCTCCTTAAGCGAAGAAAGATCCTCAGCTGAAACTTTTGCGATAAGCCTTTCGGGAATATTGTTATATAACAGCTCCGCTACGCTTACCGCATACTTGGTGACCGCATCAAGACAAGTCTCAACAGAGCCGAAATACTGTACAGCCACAAGCACGCCCGCACCGACAGCCGCCATGGAATACATCAGGGCACACATGGTAAAGAAAGCGAACTGTCCCGGTCTGTCCTTCAGATAAGAAGAGCAGAGGAAAGCCAGCAATATCATGAACAATAGGGCGGGCACAAAAAACTGAAAATGCGGATAGCAACAAAATGATGCGATAACCGGTATAGCGATCACAGCGTATTTCTTCTCTTTGATAAAGCCCGCAAGTATACCCACGGCTATAGCGTAGAACGTGATAAAAAGAAACGCAAGTTTGCTATTAAGGGAGTTGAACGCAAAGATCGACGTCATCACAAGAAAAATCATCTTGACAAAACGGTTACCCGAGGTTTCACAAGATGCCTGCCCTTTGCTTTCAACAGTAGAAGGGGTAGATCTGTTATCCAATTTAATTATTCCTCAATTCAGTGATGTCAATCGCGCCGTGCGTACACGACGCCAGAATACTGTATATTATTATAATTATACCAAACCCGCACGGTTTTGTCAACTTGGGCGTGGGAATACTTGGTGTTAATTTTAATTTTGCAGGCAAAAACCGCCGTTTTGTGTATCAAAACAGCGGTTTTTATATGATCATAGGTTTATCCGGCTTATCTGTGGCGTCTTTTCTTTATTACGTTAACAAGAGACCTGTCTCTGTTACGCACACGTATAACACAAACTGACATCACCACAACGGTAACGGCAACCAAAACAACACCTGCCCCGATACGCAGTACGGGAAGAGGCTCTTTCTCCGCAACATCCTTCTTTTCAAACAAGTGGGCGATATCATCGTCCTCAAGCTCTGTACTCATAACGTTCACACACGACAGTTCAAAGCTGACTGCGGAATCCGAATATATCAGTACGCCCACGTAGGCGACCGCAGATATTTTGGAAAACTCCGAAAGATCACAGAGTGCTGTGTATTTACCGTCTTCTCCCCTTGCCAGTGATGCGGGCACCTTAAACTCGGCCCTGTTCTCGCCGTTGGCAAAGACGAAAACGATGCTCACGTCTGTGTCACACTCATACGAATAAACGAATTCTACAAGCGGAGCTGTCGCAAGGTTTACGGAATACTCCTGTCTGCACATGATGATTCCCGCACTGCCGTGCTTGTCTGCGGTAATGCATCTGAGAACACGTCTGTCAGCCAGCTCGCCGTAAAGGGCTTCCGGTTCCGACGACAGCTTCTCAATACCGTATCCGCCTACCCATCCGAGAGTACTGCGGACAGACGAAAAATCCCATACAGTATGTACACCTGTCACCGAAGAATAAACATCCGTGCTTGTCAAAGCATCAGAAGTAAACAGATGCGACGTCTCATCCTTCATATCACTGTTCAGTCCGTTAAGCACGTCACGTCCGATCTTATTTTCAAGCTGTGATCCGGACAGAAAAACTGTTCTCACAGGCGTAGATGAAGCACTGTTACACAGCGCCTTATACCCCTCGATCTCCGTCTCCCCGAATATCTCGGGAGCATAACAATACACAGTAAAAGACGCGGCAGCGGTATTGTTCATTCTCTGTAAGTAAATTATACTGTCGCTGAGCTCAGGCAGCTCACATTCGCCCCCGGTATACATAACAGCCCACGGGATATGTCCCACGTGGAGGAGCTTTTCCGCAACGAGAGACAGCAAAACCTCGGCGGACGCATCGTATCTGTCCGCCACTTCGCATACGGGGACAGTAATGAACACGTCGGATGTTTCGGAAGCGGCACCGTACACCAGTCTTGCCGCCATGGCAATATCCCCCGCACTTTTGTACATATCTGTATAAGACATACCTGTCAGCTCAACGGAGTTTACACCCGATGACAGCACAAAAGAGGTAATGCTCGGATATCTCCTGCAAAGATATGACACGATTGCGGTATACATTCCCGCAGCCTCGGGAGTATCGGAACGAAGCATATATTCCGCTGAGCTTCTTCTGTACGTCAGATAGCTTTCGTCATACCTTGACTTTATCGGCTCGGAGCAATACAGCTTAACGTATACCGATATACCCGACACACGGTAAAGCTCCATATAGGAATCAAGCTCGTCCACGTATTCTGAGTTAAGTCCGAACACGTATCCTCCTCGTGCCACAGTCAGACCCGATACTTTTTCGGCTGAAGTAAGCTTTGCCAGATCCACGTCTATCATGGCATAAGACGCTCCCGCTTCATATACCGCAACGGGGTCAACGCCGTGAAGGCCGTAAAGACCGCTTGCTGTACTTTTTGTACCCGCCGCAGACACGAATTTGGACGGTGTGATACGTATGTATTCGTCGTTTTTGTCGATTATCGCCGCATAATACATATAGTCGTAGGCTGTAGCGCCCACGTCCTTCACGTTAAACGAGAAACGGGACGTCACCCTTGTCTGAGCCACAAGCTCAGGCTGGGCAGTGCCGGTCGCGGGTATTCTGAACAGTCCTATACGGCATCCGGCATACTCCCTTACAGACTCTCTGTTCAGAGTTCCCTTTGCTGTAAGCTCACCGTCGGTTATGGAAAGAATACTCAGATCGTGAAGAGTGCTTGCCGCAGTCTCTGACGTGCCGTATATCTCAAGCTCGTCTATAGACACAGTTCCTTCACCCGTCACCGATACAAAAACGGAGGGGCATCCGTCAAGCCTGAATACAGCCGAAGGGGAATCCTCGCTGACGTTTACCGCAGACGGGGACTTGTTACCGTTGTCGGCGTCTCTCGCGCTGACAACACATGCATCCTGACAGCCGACAGCAAGATACCTTATACGTCTGAGCTCTTCCTTTGCAGTACCTACAAGGAAAGTGCTTACGCCGTCCTCCGAGTGTACGTTCAATGAGATCTTGTCCGCCTTCATGCTTCCGCTCAAAACGGAAATATACTCAAAGCCCTGTTTACGTTGGAAGGTAAAATCATATCCGTCTGATACGTATGGCTCCGTCAGGGTGATCTCCGTTACGTTTGTAACGTCTTCTGTCAGCGAAAACGTGATCCTTACGTCATCAAAGCTGTCGCAGTCAATACCCGATGCGTCTGCGAAGATCCTTCCGCTTCCACCCGGAAGTATCGGCACCTCGGACACATATTCTCTGTTTTTTATACGTACTCTGAGGGAAACGTTGACGTAAGGCGCCGCGGCACCCGTTACCGCCTCTCCGTTCACGTGGAAGGCAAAGCCAAAGCAATCCGTTCCCGACGTACATTTCATATCAGCAAGGGAAAAATTAACGGAGACCTCGCTTTTTCCGTCAGATATCTGTGTCTTAACGTATTTTTCTTCACCGTGAGTGACGAAGCTTATCTTGCCGTCCGACGAGGTTACCCTCTTTTCAATTTCAGCGTCCTCATCTGCATCTTTCTCATCGGTCTTTGTTTCGTCTTCACTATCTTCATCTGCTTCGGAATAGAAGCCGGCATCGTCGGGAACAGACAATCCGTCAAACTTACCCTCGTCTGTTCGTTCCGCATAAGAATATATCATCTCAGTCCCATCACCCTTTTCGGCGCAGACCGAAAGTGTCAGTGATGTTAATATCAGAATAGCCGCGCAAAGCTTTAAAACAGTTTTCAAAACTCACACCTCCTGTAAATCGCAATGCGTTACGTCTACATTATAGCAGTTTTCTTATGATTTTGCAACCTTTAGTCCTTATCACCGTCGAAATCGTGAGAAAATACGTACTTCCTCTTGCAAACGCAAGACAGAAAGAGTACAATATATACGTAATTATCATATGGGACGGTATAGGTTTGATATGAAAATCAAAGCTTTGATAAAAGAAGGTATCCGCGACGGATTCCCGATCTTTCTTGCATATTTCGCCGTGTCCTTCGCCCTTGGCATCGCCGCGGGCAAGGTGGGGTTTTCGGCACTTCAGGCTTTCGTGGTAAGCCTTACCAACAACGCCTCCGCGGGAGAATACGCAGGTATTTCCCTTGTGGGTGTGTCTGCGGGATATCTTGAGGTGGCACTGATGGTATTTATCGCAAACGCCAGATATTTTCTGATGTCATGTACCCTCAGCCAGAAATTCTCACCCGAAACGCCCTTTTTCCACAGACTTATAATAGGCTACGCCATCACCGACGAGATATTTGCCGCAAATATCGGCAGAAAGGGCTACATCGAGCCCGCATATTCGTACGGTGTTATGGGAATGGCAATGCCCGGCTGGGCTTTCGGCACCGCCCTCGGTGTTATCGCGGGAGACGTTTTGCCGTCCTTTGCGGTAAGCGCTCTGAGTGTTGCCCTGTTCGGTATGTTCATCGCAATAATCATCCCGCCCGCCATGAAGAATAAGGTTATCGCCGCCCTCGTTCTTGTCAGCTTCGCTCTCAGTACTGCGGCAAACAAGCTTCCTCTGTTTGACGGTATCTCCCAGGGTATCAAGACCATCCTCCTGACCGTGGTTATCTCTCTTGCGGCGGCACTTGTCCGCCCCATCCCGTCCGACGTGGACTGCGAATGACAGGAGGACGAAAAATGGAACATAATATATGGATATACATACTCGTTATGGCGGCGGTCACGTATCTTATCAGAGTAACCCCGCTGATACTCATACGAAGCGAGATCAAAAATCAAACTGTACGCTCTTTTCTCTACTACGTACCCTACGTGACTCTTGCAGTGATGACTGTCCCCGCAATAATCGACGCTACGAATTCCCCCATCGCGGGAGGAGCGGCACTTGTTGTGGGAATAATCCTTGCAGCCTTTGGAAAGAGCATGTTTACAGTTGCGGTCGTCTGTCCCGTCGTTGTTATATTAATTGAATTTATTCTGACAAAATTATGATGATCTGCACTTTAAAGCTTGCACTTGTGTTTTTATCCCTTTTCGGGTATATTACATTTTCACACGACAGACTTAAGATCTGTCCCTCTTTTGCACCGGTCCTGTCTGTCAGCGCACTATCCCTGGGCGTTTACGCCGCAGGTCTTGCGGGAGCTCTGTCACAGGGGACGTTTTTATTCTTACTTATCGGTACAGCTCTTTTTGCCTACGAGGCATGGCGCACCGTCAGCGGTAAATATTCCGCCGCAGAGCTTCTTTCCTCACCTGCTGTAATATGCTTTTTCTTACTCTCCCTCTTTTGTACCGTAAGAATGAGCGGAATGCTGCTGCTTCATCCCGACAATTTTTCCCATTGGGCTGTGATCCTTAAGGAAATGTGTGTGACGGATGCCTTCTCCGCAGAGGGTACTGCCGTATCCTTCCGCAATTATCCTCCCGGGGGCGCGTGCTTTGCCTATTTTTTCTGTCACGTTACGGGATACACCGAGGGTGTGGGACTCATTGCCCACGGAGTTGCTGTTTCTGCGGCTCTTTCCGCCGTTTTCTGCAAGACAAGGCTTCGTGACAAAAAGGCGCTCCCGCTGTTTTTGTTCGTCCTCATGCTGTTCGTCCTGCCCGAGCTTTTATCTGCATCCCTCGGCATTTACAACTACCTCACCGACAGCATCATCGGTTACGTGGGTGCCGCAGGAGTAATTGCGGCATATTATTACAGACAAGACAGCAAAAAGCTCGCCGTAACACTTGCTCCCATGCTCGCATACCTGGCGATAGTAAAAAGCAGCGGCAGGATCTTCGCCGCAGTCGTGACAGTTCTCGTTATATGCCTGAACGTTAAAAAATTCACACATCCGAAGGAAAGCCTGTCCCGTGACAAGAGGGGATCTATACACCGGGTGTGTGCCGTTGTCTCAATCATCGTCCTTCAGTTCCTGACACCTTACCTCTGGCAGGTGTACGTAAAGCTTACCTTTCCCGCACACGTGGACAAATTCCCGTCAAGTGCGTCGGGTGTGATCTCCGCCATGGCGGAACGGGATACGGGATATATAAAAAACATCCTTTCCATGATGCTCCGTGAGCTGTTCGACTTTACGTCAGCGACCGTTTGCTTCACAGCCGTCGTCTGGGCATTGGCATTATTCACCGTCATCCTCACTCTTGCAAAAAAGAGAAAAGCATCGTTTATCATCGGTGCTTCGGTGTTCTGCCTTGTATGTCAGGTGCTGTACGCGGCGGAGCTGTTCGTCCTCTACGCCTTTATCTTCCCGCCTGAGGAAGCTGAGATACTTGCGTCATTCTACAGATACTATACTACAGGCGTGCTGTTCACGGTGATCCCTCTCACCGTGGCATCGGCAGATCAGCTTCAGAATATTACGGAAGAGATGCCCGCCTTGCGGAAATTCCTTATCGGAACGACAGCACTTCTCTTCTGCACCGCGGGACTTTTCACCGTGCGCGAAAATCTCATTCAGTTATACTTGCCCGAATACAGGGCGGATACAGCAGTATACGCAGAAAAGCGTGCGGGTCTTTCGGATTTCTACGACGACGTTTCCGCAGCCATCCCCCGCGACAGCTACGTTCTCATATACTCGGACGACGGCGACTTTTTCCATCGGAACGTTGTCCGCCTCGAGCTTCTCACGTCTCATTACGCGTTTATGTCAAGCGCTGAGGTCACCGCCAGCGAAAAACTTGCGGAACAGCTTAATTTACGTAAGTATATCGTAGTATATGACGCTGATAAAGCATCGCTTGCCGCGTCCTGCCATGCTCTCGGCTACAAATTCGAAGGCGACGGGACGGTATACGTGATAGACAACGATACAAAGACAGTTACTGCAACAGAATAAAAAAAATAGAGGTGACGGTCTGTCACCTCTACTGTTTATCATAACGGTCAGACACCTGCGAATGATTTATCCCTCTCCGCAGGAGAATATTTCACCACATACGGCACGACTTCACATCTCTCCGCCGCCCATGTATCTTTCCATGTAGAAAAGGTACTGCTGGGCAACACCTGCATATTTGCCGAACTTCAGCGGGTCGGGGCCGCTTTTGAAGTGACGCGCCGCCACCTTTTTCATCCACGTGTCAATAGGGTACGCCTCAGTTTTGCCGAAGCCGAAGAGAAGCGCGCACGCCGCCACCTTGGGACCGACGCCCCGTATCTTCATAAGCTCCGCCTCAGCCTCTGCATAGCTATCGCATCTGACCACGGCGTCAAGGTCCAATTCCCCGTCAGCCACACGGCGCGCCGCGTCCGCTATGTACTTTGCGCGGAATCCCGTCTTCAGCTCGAAGAGGCGTTCCTCTCCCGCATCTGCCAAAGCGCGGGCTGTGGGAAAGGCTTTTCCCCTGCCGTCTATGGTCAACTCGCCGAAATTTTCACAAAGTGCGGAAATTATCTTTTTTATGCGCGGAATGTTGTTATTTTGTGATATAATAAAGGAGCATAGTGCCTCCCACGGCTCTTGCCTCAGAATACGTATGCCTGCCGACACCTCTGCGGCGCGGCGCATGACCGCGTTTCCCTCTTCGTCGAGGGCTGATATCACCGCCAGATCTATCTCGCCGTAGTCCACGTCAAGGGACAGATACTTTTCCCATAACGTGTGGAAATCTTTTTCGTCGGCACCGACAACGGTAAATCCGTCATCCTCCTCACGGAAGGTGACGTGCCGTCCCATGGCAACGCCCGACACCGCGTAGGGCTCACCCTCTCTGTGGGAGGGATCGAAGCGGAAGCACTGTCCGCAGTCAAATGTCTTGAACACGGAGAAGTTTCCCGTGTCCGACAGTCTCACGTAGGGTACACCGTCAAGTGTTCCCGTGTCACGTATAATAGGTTTATTCAAATCGACAACCTCATTTTCATTCGTAATTTCATTTTCATTATATCATAAATACGACAAAAATCCAAGTAATTCTAATACAAAAGGTGATGTAACTTATGGAACAGATCTACACCATTCCCGTCAACGAGGCATTTGAAGCCTCCGCCGCAGACTCAGGGGAGGGCGTGCACGTTTGCCCCTTCTGCCGTCTGTACAAAAAGCTTGAGTGCGACGAGACCGAGCTTATCCTCGGCGCGTCCATGATGGAGCCGGACACAAGGCTCAAAACCAACGCTCAGGGCTTTTGCCCCACCCATCTTGAGCAGCTCTTCACCATGGGCAAGCGCCTTCCCTTGGCACTCATGCTTGAAAGCCACCTTGAGCATATCAGCGAGCAGATGAAGTTCGGTATGTTCGCCGCAAAATCGGGCGCTGCTGCTTCAAAGAGTCTCCGCTCCATTTCCGACGGATGCTACATATGCTCACGCATCGAGCACAACTTCAATCTCATGATAGAAACCGCGGCTCTTCTTTGGCAGTGCGACACAGCCTTCCGTGACAAGACCGCCGCTCAGCATCATTTCTGCCTTGATCACTTCACCCGCTTCCTTGCTGCGGCACAGGTGAGACTGTCCAAGAGAGAGTTTGCTGAATTCTATAAATCGGTCGGCGCGGCTGAGGCTGAGTACATCGCTTCGCTGAAGGATGACGTTTCCCGCTTCTGCAAGAAGTTCGACTACCGCTATGCGGACGAACCTTGGGAGGGTGCAAAGGACGCGCCGGAGCGCACCGCATACTTCCTGTCAGGTGACAAGGTGCCCGACGCCAAGGACAAAAAATAAGTTCACACAGGAGACCTATTATGAACGTTACATATGCAAAATTTTTAATGGATAAGATAGATTTCCCCGAGGAAGCTAAAAAGTTCTACGTGGCACATATGGATAAGATCATCAGCGACGGAAACGAATCGGTGATCGACACCATAGTCGAAGATTACGTAAGAGACGTAAATACTGACGACATAGACAACCGTCTCATCGTCTTGTTAAAGTCACACGGCTACAGCGTATATTCCACGTGGATACTCGTCCTGCTTTTAGGCGCTGAAAAGGTGAAAGCGAAGTACGACGCCCGCGGTGTGTCCGACGAGGTGTTCTACGACACGTTCTGCGACATCAAATATAAGCTCATGGAATGCATGGACATTTACGGAAAGTGGGGTACGTTCGTTGCAGGCTGGTACCGTCACTTCTTCGACTGCGAGCTTATCAAATTCGGCAGACTTGAATATCAGGACAACGTATACAACAGAGACGAACCCTACGTTCTCGGAGACGTTGTAATAAAGAAGGGCGACCGTATCCTCGGCATACACATCCCCTCAAGCGGAGAGCCGTTTACTCTCGAAGAGAGACTCAAATCA
Source organism: Clostridia bacterium (assembly GCA_017440665.1). Classification (GTDB taxonomy): domain Bacteria; phylum Bacillota; class Clostridia; order Oscillospirales; family CAG-272; genus RUG11130. Next base: position 5,114 of record JAFSGU010000059.1, on the reverse strand, counting down.
TACAAAATGGCGTACGACTTCTACACCCGAGAGACAGGCTCAAAATATCTCATTTGCGACTGCGGCTCATGGCTGCTGTATCCCGAATATCAAAGCGTATTCCCCGAGGGTGGAGGCGCGAAGGATTTCTACCATGACTTCGACATGCTCTTCTCCCGTGACGAGGACGAGTTTGGTGATGCATGGCGCGTATTCGGTGACGTTAACGGCAAAAAATTCGAGGATTATCCCGAAAACACCCGCATGAGACGTAATTTTAAGAAACACCTGCTTAGCGGAGGCAATAACGGCTACGGTGTAGGCATGCTCGTTTTCGACGGCGAAAAGCTTCTCACAAGAAAAGACTGATATAAATCGCGAGGAATTTTAGTTATGGATTTCAGTTTCGCAAAAACACTCATGGACAAAACGTCCTTCCCTGTAGAAGCGAAAGCTTTCTTCGCGGAGCTTTACGACAAAGTAAAGGCTGATCATGAGGAAGAGTTCGATGCCCTCATCAATGCATACGATGAAATCGACTGTGACGGCTTCTCAAAAAATATCCGTGCATTTGCAGAAAAGGCGGGCGGATGCTACTACCCCTACTGGATGCTTCTTCTCCTTCTCGTGTCCGAGGAAGCAAAAAAGAAATATGACAAGAGAGGTGTATCCGACGAGATATTCTACGACACCTTCTCCGACCTCAGATGCAAGCTCATCGAGTGCAAGGATGTAAAGGGTATCTGGGGTACATTTGTACACGGATGGTACCGTCACTTTCTCGCCTGTAACATCATCAAGCTTGGCAGACTTGAGTACATAAAAGGAATGTACGCCAGAGGCGAGCCCTTCGTAGTGGGAGACGTTACTATCCCGGACTGCTATACCATGTACGGCATACATATTCCATCAACCGGCGAGCCTTTCACTCTCGAGGAGAGGATGAAGTCTTACAAAATGGCGTACGACTTCTTCAAGCGCGAGGATGGAGTAGAGTACCTGATGTGCGAATGCGGCTCATGGCTTCTCTATCCCGAATATCAAAAGGTTTTCCCCGAGGGCGGAAGCGCAGGAGATTTCTTTAACGATTTCAGGCTTCACACCGTAACCGATTTTGGGGATTTCGATGACGACTGGCGAGTGTTCGGTGACGTAGAGGGCAAAAGGCCCGAGGATTATCCCGAGGACACCCGTATGAGACGGGCTTTCAAGAAGCATCTTATAAGCGGCGGCAAAAACGGTTATGGCGAGGGTATCCTGGTATTCGACGGAGAGAGTCTTCTCACAAGAAAAAACTGACACATAAATTATTACACATAAAAAGGCCAAAGGAAATTAAAGCTATGAAATTTGATTTTGCAAAAAACTTAATGGACAAGATATCCTTCCCCGATGAGGCTAAGGTATACTTCACAGAGCTCTTTGACAGAGTAAAGGCAGGTTACGAGGAAGAGTTCGACGCTATCATTGCCAACTACGTAAAGGAGATCGACACGGACGTTACCCGCGCAAAGCTCCACGCATTCGCCGATAAGACAGGCGAGAACTATTACTCCTGCTGGATGCTCCTTCTTCTTATCGCCACTGAGTCTGCAAAAGTTAAGTACGACAAGAGAGGCGTCACAGAAGAGGTATTTTACGATACCTTCTCAGACCTGAGATGCAAGGTCATCGAGTGCAAGAACGTAAAGGGCGTATGGGGCACCTTCGTTGCAGGCTGGTACGGTCTTTTCTTCACCTGCCGTATCATCAAGTTCGGACGCTTCGAGTACGAGGACGGAGAGTTTGAAATGATGAATCCCTACGAGCTTGGCGACATCAAGATCACAAACGGAACTCCCATCAAGGGTATCCACATTCCTTCAAGCGGCGAGCCCTTCGATTATGAGTCTCGTCTCAAGTCCTACAAGATGGCGTATGACTTCTATACCAAGGAAACGGGACTTGACAAGCTGTACTGTGACTGCGGTTCATGGCTTCTCTTCCCCGATTACAGAAACGTATTCCCCGAGGGAGGCGGAGCACGTGACTTTATGGAGGACTGGGATATTATCCGCCGCCGACCCGAGGAAGAATTCGGTGACGACTGGAGAGTTTTCGGTGCTGCAGCCGATAATAAACTTCCCGTGGAGGACTATCCCGAGGACACACGTATGAGACGCGCTTTCAAGAAGTATATGCTTGAAGGCGGCGAGCCCGGTGAGGGCATCGGTATCCTCGTCTTCGACGGAGAAAAGCTTCTCACGAGAGACGCACATACGCTTTAATATAACGTACGGGTGGACTTACAATCCACCCGTTTTTGTTATGTATGGTTGGTATATAGACATGGTCCCACACCTTGAATTCTCCACCTTTATATGATATAATAAGGGAGAGAAAGGTGGTGGAGTGATGGAAGGATCGGTACTGCTCGCTCATCATAAAAAATATTCTGTATACTCTGACCCTGAGAAATGGACAAATTACTACTCGGACGGCCCTGTTGCGTCACTTCATTATTCACCTGCCGACTGCACGGTCACGGTTCTGTACAGATCGGGTGAAAAGCACACGTGGAAAAGCAAATATATCGACTCATACAATATGGGACAGTTTGGAATCGCAGTTTCTGCGGACGGCACGAAAGTCTTTGTGCAAACGTGGAACATGGGACTTTTTTGCTATAATGCAAAAACGGGTGAGCAGCTGTGGCGGACAAAAAGCCGACGTGGTGTCACGAACATCTTTGTCGGAGACCGTACGGTCACAGCCCACGTACATGAATATGCCATGCACCTGATCGACGTGGACACGGGAGAAGTCATAAAGGAAAAACGTCCCGCGTACGCATGGGGATTTACTTCACTTGACAACAGATATATAGTATGTAAGGCCACCGCGCGCAAATGGGAAATAATAGATGCCGAAACGCTTGCCGTTGCGGAAAGCTTTACACACCGCGAGTTCACAGACGGACATACGGATTTCTGTATTAACAATATCACTTTACAGCCTTGCGGAATCATCCGTGTGGCGGGATTCAAAAACGTGTGGGACAATTCGACCTATCCGCCCAAGCGTTTACCAAACGCCGTGTTCGAGTATTATTTGAAGTCAAAATATCTCGAAGGGTATAAAAGCAGTGGAGCTGATACGTAAAGATCGGTTATGGAGGAAGTATTCATGTATATACACCTTATATTAGCATCCGAACTTGTCCCCGATATATGTAGTAAGGTCTTGCTCGCGGCAGAAAGTGAAGACTGTCTCAAGTACGTTTCACACAGGGAAGAAGCTTACCACAAAGACAGTTCCATGACGGATATCAGCTTTGATATGGAAGTAATAAAACCATTGACCGAGAAAGAATGGATAATACTATTCGATAAATATATTCCACACAATGATATCCATAAGGACGACAAGTTTTTGGAGATATGCCATTACTCAGCGATGGGTGACAGATACGACCCTTTTGTTATAGTGTTCGTACCGGTAACACAAGTCAAGGTATGAAAAGCTACCATCAAATACAGGAGAACTGCCCACATGAGAAAAACGTCTAAAATCATCATTCATTGTCTTATGACCCTGCTTTACGCTATTTTGCTAAGTCTGCTTCTGCAGTGCGTTATTTATACCTTACCGCTTGACATCTTCGCGGGATTCGTGTATTATCCCTATCTCATGTCCTTTTGCTGTGCCGCAGGAATACTGGCTCTTGCGGGAATAGTTTTACTTGTATTTTTGGAAATAAAATATTCGGACAAACTATCCTCAACACTACAGGTATTTATTGGCAAAATATTTTGCGCCGTACTGCTGTCATTTCCATGATCAAGCTTTGGGAAATGCTTTTTGAGTTTCTTCGTGATAAATATTAAGACACGATCTGAAACACATGATACGTATAATCTGCTCAAAACATAACAAACACCGTTTCGGATTACGCCGAAACGGTGTTTGCGTTTATCATGGGGCTTTAGAGCCACGTCCCCTTATTTGTAAACAGATCTGTATTTGAAAAAGAAACAATCGCAAAATGACACACAAGTTTCCGTCTATTCGTGCGAAATACTACCGTCCTCGTCATAGCATATGATCTGTGTATCATTTATATAATCAATCAGTCGCCATTCTTCTTTTTTTTGCGAGGCAGGCATGAACTGTTCAAATATGATACCATTAGAAAATGTAATGGTTACATCGTTTACAGCGGAAAGGTGAACATCTGTAACGATCGTTCCTTGCATTTTTGCCATCAGTTCTTTTGCCCGCACATCAAAAACACTACTCAATTCATCCGATCTGCCAACCAAATCGTATTCCCAATCTTCGGGTACATTTTCACAATAAGGCTTATAGACATCTCTGGATGCCAAAAGAATATCCTTATCATCTCTAAAACGCCATTGGGTTTGGAAATGAATCGAGTACTCCGCAACATGAATCTTCCGTCCGCGAGTACCTACGAAAGTAAAATCCTCACCCAAGAACAGACAAAGCATATCAAGCGCACGGCTGATACAATTAAATTTCTTTCCAACCAATCCGGATAACATAAATCTCACTCCTATTCAAATTTATTATACCACAAAATACAGAAACTTTCAATGATGCATCGCTTCGCGACATGATGTTATGCTTCGCATAATGATGCTTCTCCACTTCGTTCCGCAATGATGCGATGTTTGCCCCTAACCCATTAGGCGAAGCCGACATCATTAGCCCAAGCGACATCATTTGCATAGCGACATCATTTGCCAAAGGCAAACATCATTGCCCCGTAATCCCTGCTGAAACAAAAAAACACCCTTTGGCGTACCTGCGATAAAGCAGGTACATTTGAAAAGACATGTTCCGTCTTGAGCATGTCTTTTTTATTTCAAAAAAACAAGTAATACTTGATTGCTAAACAACGAATTGATAATTGACTATTGCACCCTTATATGATAAAATATAATCACACCGGTGATATCAATAACTGGAGGTCAGAGTATGAATATTAAGATAGGTGAAAAGATAAAGCAACTGCGACAGCGCGATGGCAGAAAACAAGAGGATTTGGCCAATGCTCTTGGAGTCAGCCCTCAGGCAATTTCGCGCTGGGAGGCAAACGGCGGTTATCCCGACATGGAGCTGATACCTGCCAT
>JAFSGU010000058.1 GCA_017440665.1 Clostridia bacterium | reverse complement strand
GCCTGCGGGCTTCATGAATTGAGATCTGCCGATCTCATGAATTGAACACCCTTGCGTATTTTTTTCGCAAGGGTGTTCATTATTTTATACTTCTGTGATACTGTCCGCCTCGCATACGCGGGAGAATTCATTACCGCCGTCCGCGATGACGAATTCAGTTGACGCTTCACCTGCGCCCTGTCCCATGCCGCCACCCATGCCGAATGGTGGCTCGCCCTCGGGGCGTTCCATTCCTTCGGGAGGTGTCATGCCTTCGGGAGGCTCACCCTCGTGAGGAGTAAAACCTTCGGGAGGCTCACCTTCGGGTCTTTCCATGCCTTCGGGAGGTGTCATGCCTTCAGGTCTGCCCATACCGCCCATCATGCCTTCGCCCGTGCATCCCTGCATCTGTACGTCTCCGCACCACAGAGTGTACGTTCCTACCGTCAGCTCGGGAGAAGAGCAAACGAGAACGGTAAAGCTGTTTTCTACGTTCATGTCCATAACAGACGTGCCGTCTGCGTTTTTAAGGGTGACGCCGCCTGTATATTTCTCTGCAAAATTGAACACAGCGTAATTCTGTCCTCCGTCCTCGATTCTGTCAAGCATCGCGCCCGTAGCGATAACCGTACCGCCGTTTACGTGGATGCCCATGTCGGAGTCGATACCCGCATCCGCGCTGAAGGCACACGCCTGAGCTATCACGGTGCCGCCGTTGATCACGAGCCATCCGTTGGAGTCGATGCCGTCGCCCTCGCCCGTTTCACCCGTTACCTTTATGTTAAGCACGCCGCCGTTTACGGTAGTGACGGACACGCCGTCCTCATTGGTGTTGATACCGTCATTGCCCGAAAGGATATTGACGTTACCGCCGTTTACCGTCAGGTGCAGTTCGCTGTCAAGTCCCTCGTTTTCGGCGGTGATATTCAAAACACCGTCACCGGTCTCGCCGCCGTTCACGTTAAGGCTCTGCTTTGAATAAAACGCCGCATCGTATTTGTGAAGCTTCTTGGCGTCTTCTACTTCAAGCCCGTCATCACTAAGCACAACTGTATCGGGTTTGTAGATACGAGCCACGTACGAGCCGTTAATATTGTTGACGCTTCCGTCGGCAACAATAACGTTTGCACCTGCCGCCGCGGTATCAACGTCCTTTGTTGCTCCCTCCGTATCGCTGCTTCCGCACTCGTAAACGCTGTAGAATATGACCGCAGGCGCCACCGTACAGGTCACGTCAGCACCGTCTAATATGAGAGTTACTACCGCTTCGGGATCGTCTTCCGCATCCTCTCCAAGGTCAACGGCTATCTGTCCTGCGGACAGCTTACCCGAAACAGTGTACGTGCCCGGTGCTGTAATGTGAACAACGGTGTGGGAAGCCGCCTCGTCTGCCGTATGGCTGTCCGCTTCCGTTCCCTCTCCGTAGGTAAAGTCATGTCCCGCTTCATAATAAACGATATCGTTTGCGGTATACACGGCAGACGTGCTGTCTGTGCTTGCTGCCTCACCGTTTACGGTGATCTCAGTGTCGGAAAGTCCGATGTGTGTGGTGCCGTCCATATCCCACGGCATCGGCTCGGTTTCGGCGGCACTCTCCGTTACAGACATGGAAGACTCGGGGGTCTTTTCGGTCCCGTCCGTTCCTGCAGGCGTATTTCCACCGCAGGATACAAGTAAGCCGAGCATTAGCAATACTGATACTATCAAACTGATTCTTTTCATATTCAAAACACTCCTTGTTTTTTTATAATAATACACCGCCTATGAAAAGGCGGTGTGAACATGATGTGACGTTCAGGTGAAAACTCCATAACTCCCCCGAAGGGGAAATATAACTAATAACTCATAACTTATTCTATCACGCCGCCGCCCACAGCCTCGTCTCCGTCGTAGAATACTGCAAACTGACCCGGCGAGGGAGCGCGTTGAGGCTCTGCGAACTTCACCTCAAGTTTTCCGTCTTCCCTGTGGAAAACCTTTGCGCGTGCCGCGCGGTGAGCGTAGCGTATCTTTACGTCAAGCGCTTCACCGTCGGAAAGACTGCCTCTGCCGATGAGGTTTACGCCCTCCACAGTGAGCGTATCCTTCATAAGCCCCTCCGCGTCACCTAAAGTGACCGTGTTATTTTCAGCATTTCTATCGAGGACGAAAACGTGGCGTCCGAGGGCAATTCCAAGTCCCTTACGCTGACCGATGGTGTAGCACTCCTGCCCCATGTGCTCCCCGAGAACCGTACCGTCCTCGGAAATATATTTTCCGCACACGGGGGCGCGGCCTCGGTATTCCGTAAGGAAACGTACGTAATCCCCGTCGGGAATGAAGCAGATGTCCTGACTGTCCTTTTTGTCCGCTGTAGAAATTCCCATTTCCGCCGCCATGGCGCGTATCTCCGCCTTCGTGTAGTCACCGAGCGGAAAATGCGACTTTCTGAGCGCTTCCTCGGGGACAAGGGAGAGCATATACGTCTGGTCCTTTGATGCGTCAGCCGCGCGCAGCAGACGGCAACGGTCTCCCGTTTTGTCAAGTCTTGCGTAGTGTCCCGTTGCGATCTCGGGGTAGCCAAGCGCCTCCGCATAACGGAGCAAAAGTCCGAACTTTATCTCTCTGTTGCAGATGACGCAGGGGTTAGGCGTTGCCCCCGCCTCATAGGAGCGGACGAAATAATCCTTTACAGCGCTTTTGAACTCATCCGCAATATTTATAACGTGATGAGGGATGCCGAATTTTTCGGCAACGTCACGGGCGTCTGCGGCGCCTTTCAGCGACGCTTCGCTGTCGTCCGTCACGAAGGTGGCTCCGCAAAGCTCATGCCCCTCGTCTATGAGAAGCTTTAAGCATACTGAGCTGTCCACGCCTCCGCTCATTGCCACAAGTATTTTTGCCATATTTATTTCTCCTTACGGAATTTTTCGAGGAAGCTGTGCTCCTCGTCATTCAGCTTGTAACCTACAAGTGTGTCAACGTTTGCGCGGTGGATGCTGTTGAAGATGTTCTTCTCAACGTCAGGGTTGCCCTCGTCGCGGAGTCGGCGGATGAGAGCCTTTGTCTCCCGTCTCTTGGATGCGGACTCGTCCACAGCCGCGCTTTCCGTCATCTTGCAGGCACAGCCAAGGAACTCAAGGCCGTTGTATCTCGCCCACGCGATGATGCTGTCCTCGTGTACCCTGTAAAGGGGACGGATAAGCTCCATTCCCTCGAAATTGGTGCTCTTCAGCTTCGGGAGCATTGCCTGTATCTGAGAGCCCCACAGCATACCCATGAGGGTAGTCTCGATCACGTCGGAGAAGTGATGGCCGAGGGCTATTTTATTGCACCCAAGCTCACGGGCAAAGCTATAAAGATGACCGCGGCGCATCCTCGCGCACAGATAGCAGGGTGAACCCTCCGTCTGCTTTGATGAAACGGAGAAAATATTCGTTTCGAATATTTTGATCGGTATCTCAAGCCGTGCGGCATTGTCTTCGATACGCTGACGGTTTGCGGGGGAATACCCCGGGTCCATAACGATGAACTCACATTCAAAGGGGACCTCGCTGTGACGCTGCAGCTGCTTCATGCATAGCGCAAGAAGCATTGAGTCCTTGCCTCCCGATATGCACACGCCGATACGGTCCCCCGCCTCTATCAGCTCGTACATCGTGATGGCGTTCATAAAGGGGGACCATATTTCTTTCCTGTATTTCTTTAAGACGCTCCTTACCGCGGCAGCGGCGGGCGTAAGTTCTCTTTTTGACATTGTTTTCTCCGGGTTTATTTAAGTCCTGCCAAGGTCTTTATGACCTCTGCGGCGGCGATATATCCCGCAACGGGGGGGACGAATGAGATGCTTCCGGGGGCGTGGCGTCCGTGGTTTTCCACGCCGTCGTCCACGATGACCTTGCGAGGGGGCTCGTCGGACCACACCACGGGCACGTTTTTGATCCCGCGTTTTTTTAATTCACGGCGGATAACAGCCGCGAGGGGACAGGTGTTGGTTTTTGAAATATCCGACACGCACAGCTTCGTGGGGTCAAGCTTGTTGCCCGTACCCATGGAGCATATAATGGGTACTCCCGCACGCTTTGCTTCTTCAATAAGAAAAAGCTTTGATGACACGGTGTCGATAGCGTCCACTACGAAGCTGAAGTCGGCAATATCGATGCCGCCCCTCTCATCAGCTGTATAAAACACCTCGTGAGGCACGGCGACACAGTCGGGGTTGATGCTTTTTATTCTGTCGCACGCCGCCTGCGCCTTGTTTTTACCCACAGTATCCGAGGTGGCGAGAAGCTGTCTGTTGATATTACTTTCCGACAGCGCGTCGGGATCCACCACGTGTATTTCCCCGATGCCGCCTCTTGCCAAAGCTTCAACGGCGGCGCCGCCGACACCACCCGCGCCGAACACGATCACCTTTGAGCTTTTCAGTATATCCATCGCGCCCTCTCCGATGAGAAGCGCGGTTCTTTTGAATCTTTCGTTCATTTTTCCTCCGATAGCGGATAGTTCTCCATCCTCAATGCACCGCAGTGCAATTCATGAGCCAAGCGGCTCAAATCATGAAATCTGTGATTTCAAATCATGCCGAAGGCAATTCATTGAGTTTGCTTCTCATGCCGAAGGCAATTCATTGAGTTTGCTTCGCAAAGTTATTATACCATACCCTGCGGGATTTTTCAATCTTGCAGATGAATATCCCATAAAAACCGAACGCACAGTAAATCTTTTGCATAAATTTCCCCGTTTTACTTGAAAAGCATAGCCATTTAAGGTATAATTTAGACAGTATAAAATGGGTAGGGTATACCTGCCGTTTAAATATGGAGGATATTATGCAGACTTCTCTTAAAGAAAAAATGCTTGCAAAGCATCCGTCCGTGGTAAAGACCGATCTTTTCAAGATCGAGATGAACATGCCGACGGATTATCCCGCGATCGAGGCAAAGCCTACCGAGCTTGGCGGTGTACGTGAACGCTTCTTCAAGTCCGTGGCAGAGCTTCCCGATGAGATCACCGTTATTCACCCCTATTGCCCCTGCGGCTTCCCCGAAAGCGCAAAGAACACCGTATACGTTGCGCCCGACGGATGCGACTGCGCAGAGGGTACTTCCGAAAAGCCTTTGGCTACCCTTCATGCGGCTCTTGATAAGGTGCGCGGCATGGGCGGTGCGGTCATCACCATGCGCGGCGGCGAATACAACTTCGACAGAACAGCGCTGGTAACAAAGGAGCACTCCGGTACGGAAAACTCTCCCCTTATCATTAAAGCTGAAAAGGGTGAGGAGGTCAAAATTTCTGCGTCCGTTTCTCTTCCCGTTGACGCGTTCGGCCCCATCACCGACGAGAGAATGCGCTCCCGCCTCAAGCCCGAGGTAAGAGACCTGGTCCTTGAGATGGACCTTCCCTCCGTGGGCGTTACCGATTACGGATGCGTTAAGGCAGGCGGTGCAGTTCTTCTTCTGAACAGCATTCCTCAGACCCTCTCCCGTTATCCCAACGAGGGTGAGGATCTTATCCGCATCAGCGAAAAGATCTACTGCCAGGGCTGGAGCCACGAAAAGCAGGACGATATCGGTCCTTGGGAGATCGGTATTACAGATGAAAAGTGCCTTGAGTGGGAGTTCAATGATGACATCCACCTCTTTGGCGCCCTTGCTTACGAGTGGACCCGTCTTTATGCGAAGATCGCGAAGTTCGACCGCGAGAAGATGAGCATCGTGGGCGCGCACCGCTTCGACCGTCAGGAGATCCACTACGATCCTCTCAACACTTATTTCTTCGTAAACATTTTCGAGGAGCTTGACACTCCCGGTGAGTGGTACATCGACAGAACCACAGGTAAGCTCTACTTCTATCCGCCTCACGCTCTTACGGATGCAGACGACCTGAGATTCGCGACTAAGCCCGTTGACCTCATCGTATGTCGTGGTGCTGAGAACGTTATCATCGACAAGCTGAACATCGGCCGTAACTGCGGCTCGGCGTTCATACTTGACAACTGCCGTCAGGCTCTTATCCAGAGATGCCACGTAACGGGCACGTCCGACGGCGGAACACACGAAAGCTGTGCCGTTGACATTTACGACGGATGGAGAAGCGGTATGGTCGACACCGTTATCGAATACTTCACCAACCGCGGCGCATCCGTTTCCGGCGGTGACAGAAAGAATCTCATCCCCTGCAACAACTTCATCCAGAACTGTAAGCTTGTAAATCCCCGCAACCGTTTCGGTATAGGCGCGGGCGGTGTGGGTAACGTTATCTCCCACAACTACTGCCACAACACCACCATGGGTGACGCGGGTCACAACGAGGGTATTTTCGAGTACAACGTGGTAGAGGGCGGTGACACCGAGACCTGTGACACCGGTATCATCTACGTAGGCGGCGGCGGATGCTCCTCCTGCGGTAACCACTACCGTTACAACTACTTCTTCGACTTCGCAATGGGTGACTACGGCATCTACTTCGATGACCTTTCCCGCGGAATGTACGCGTACGGAAACATCATCGTCGGTAACGGTACCTTTGAGGATGACGTTACTATGTGGCGCGGCGGCGGACGCAGCTTCAACCACCACAACGGCCGCGAGCACTGCTACTGGAACAACATCAGTATCGACGCGGGCTACTTCGCATTCGGCGGCGACATCACCTACTGGAACTTTGACAGCCATTGGAACGGTCTGTTCCCCGGAATCCTTGACGCCGCTACCAATATGTCCAAGTCCAAGAAGTACATGGACCGCTATCCCACATACAAGGATTATTGCGAGCACGTATTCAAGTATGCCGAGGACAAGAAGGATCCCGCGTACGTTCCCAAGTCCGGCGACGCTGAGAGACGTATCCGCTCCAACTGGTGCAACCACTACGAGAACAACGTTATCGTACGCGCAGGCCGTCCCTTCAAGCTGGACGTAGGTCTTGAGACTGCTACAGGTCTTGACACAAACTACATCACGAATGAAGACCCCGGATTTGTTGATTTTGAGGGTCGCGACTACCGCATCAGACCCGATGCAGAGCTTTTCAAGCATATCCCCGACTTCATTCCCCCCGCATTTGAAAAAATGGGCCCCACAGACGGGGAATAAAGGGGGTGTCGCATTTAGATGCAGAAGTCGTGATTTTGTTCTCGCCCTGTTACTCGGTACGGTAGAGAGCAAAATCGCGGCTAAAAAGACACATAAAATGGAGAAATCCGCCGAAAAAATCGGCGGATTTCCACTTTAATGGCTATTTACTTGCGCTCCCCTCCGAGACTTTGACAATTAATTTCCTCGTGTCTTTTGTTC
>JAFSGU010000057.1 GCA_017440665.1 Clostridia bacterium | reverse complement strand
TTTTCTTAATTCTTCCACAGTTTTGTCCTTCCAAGGCATCTTTTTTCTCCTTTTTCATTTTTTTGATGCCTTTATTATACTTCAAAACTGTTTACTATGTCCTTACTCTACCTGTATACTATCTTATTACACTATACACATTGGTCGTCCGAAAACAAACGCCTCGCACTATACCCGCGGATACCGCCGATGCAATATAACCGATGTAGGGCAGGGGCTTGCTCCTGCCGCAAGCAAGCGTTTTGTACGAACGGAGGGAGATGAACCCCCGCCCTACGATGGAAAAATGTACGCTCCGCACGAACGGAACGGCTACAGGGAATATTCCGTTCTCCCCTTGCCTCTCGCTTACCGCCTAACCAACGTCCGTGAAATACCTCCAACAGAATAAAAACTAAGGCGCACTCCGTAGCGGAGTGCGCCATTGTTATATATCAATTATATTTTATCAGTCGCCGTATCTCTTGATGATCTCGTCCTGAGTGGAACGTCCGATCTCGATGAACTTCTGGCTGTAGCCGCCGACTCTTACGATAAGATTACCCCAATCCTCGGGATTCTTCTGAGCCGCGATCATATCCTCCTTGGAAGCGGTGGTGATCTGAGCAAGCTGACCGCCCATCATCATGAACGCCTTGATAAGACCTGCGACCTTAGCGCGGGACTCAACGGTCTGCATAAGCTCGCGGGGGAAGAGAACGTTACATCCGGAGCCGCCAACGCCAAGCTTCAGGGGCATACGGGAAACGGAGAGAAGCATATTGGTAACACCGCTCTTGTCGGAGCCTGTGCGGGGACCGATGGTGTTTCCGAGAGGCTCGCCTGCAAAGCGGCCGTCGGGCATCGCACCTAAGTTGCGTCCCATGCTGATACCGCCCTCAAGGAGAGAGCAAGCGCCGGTGAATACGCCGCCGCGGCGGGATGTGTACTTACCGATCTCAGTCCAGTAGTGCTCCAGAACCTTTGCGGACATAGCGTCTGCCTCCTCGTCGCCGTTACCGTACTTGGGAACTGCGAGAAGCATCTGTCTTATTTCCTCATAACCCTCGAAGTTTGCCTTGAGCGCTGCATCAAGCTCTTCAAGTGTGATCTTCTTCTCATCATATACGAGCTTCTTCATAGCGTAGAGAGAGTCACCGACAGTACCGTGACCGCCTGTTTCGATACAACCGTAGTTGTAGATGGTACCGCCGTCGTCCATGTTAAGGCCTCGTTCGATACAAGCCTCTGTCATACAGGACTTAACAAGCTTCGCAACGTTTGCGTTACGGATGTCAACACCCATGTTGCAAAGGTCAAGGTGAATTCTTGTAAGATATTCGATCTGTGCGGTATAAGCGTCCCACAGCTTGTCGAAGGTGTCGAAATCGGTGAGACCGCCAAGGTCAAGACCGAGCTGGAGGCCGTTGTTGCCCAGGTCGCGGCCGTGGTTGAAGGTGATCTCAAGGATCTTTGCAAGGTTGATGGAACCGTCCTCGCATCCGAAGTTACTCTTACCGGGGATCTCGATTTCCTGACAGCCGAGAAGTGTGTAGTCTCTTGCGTCCTCGATCGGCACGCCGTATTCCATAAGACCTTCGATAACGTTCTTGTCACTTGCAACGGTGGGGTCGCTCATACCCTCGCTCCAAAGAGTTACCGCAAGCTCAAGAAGGTCTGCGGGAGTGTTCTCGTGAACGCGGAAGGAAACGCGGGGATGTACGTCGTGAAGGGTACGGATGGTCTGAAGGACAAGATATGAGATCTCGTTGGAGGCGTCTGTACCGTCCTCGGGCTTAACACCGCCGATAACTACGTTGTGGCTTCCGTGCTCCCAAACTTTCATGATAAGCTCGGCGATCATTTCGTGATCCTCGCGGCTTCCTGTCCAGAAGGGATAGAGATACTGGTCGAAACGTCCTACGCAGTCTACCCAGTCCCAGAGAGCGTATCCCCACATCAGCTGACCTGCTTCGTGGAGATTCTTAGGTGCATCCCATGCGATCGTTCTCAGGTTCTCTGCGTTGCGGAGAAGCTCCTTGCTCCATTCGGGCTCGGCGGTCTTTGCAGCTTCCTCACAAGCGTCTGCATACTGCTTGAACCACGCTGAAAATCCTTCCATTACGATACGGCAAGCCTTATAAAAATCCTTTTTCTTCTTGTTGCCTTCGGGAGTGATGGAGTCGTAGTAGTTTATCTGCTCGATGGTGCCGCCGATACCAAGCTTCAGAAGCTTGTTGTAGGAGGGAACGGTGTGGCCCTGATATCCGCCTGCCCACCAAAGTCTGCCGGCACCTTTGTAAGCCTCGCCCATCAGCTCGTAGCCGCGGCGGTCGAGATGATCAAAGTCAAGGGGAGTCATTCTGCGTCTCAGCTCGCGTTCTTCCTCGTTCTCGGAATCCTTCCACTCGTAGGGTACTCCTTGGATACCGTATGAGAAATGCTCGAACATGGGACGGAGGCTTCTGTTGAAGCACATAAAATACTCGCCCTCTGTTATAACGATCTCGCTTTCGAGCCATGAGTTTACGATACCGATAGCCTGGCAAACGATACCGGACTCGTCGGGGTTGTTTTTGAATGCGTCAACGAAGGGCTGCTTGCCGTCGTCGGCAGTACCTGTGAAGGCACCCTCGCGGGCATCACGGCACTTCAGACGGGTAAGTACCTGCTCGTAATACTTCTTGTTTCTTCCTTCAAATAAAAATCTCTTATCTGCTGTAAGCATATTTTCCTCCTGTGGGTATTTGTGTTTATACTGCTATTGTAACACACCCGACCGACTCTTGTCAATCGGGTACGATCGACTTATTACTCGCCGTAACGCTTAATGACCTCGTCCTGCGTGCTCTTTTCGCAGTCAACGAATTTCTTTGAGAAGCCGCCGACGCGGACGATAAGGTTTCCGTGGTCCTCGGGATGGACCTGAGCGTCCTTCATGTCCTCAAGTGACGCGGTGGTGATCTGCGCGAGCTGACCGCCCATCATCATAAATGTCTTGATAAGTCCCGCCGCCTTCTTTCTTGATTCTACCGTCTGTAAGAGCTCACGGGGGAAGAGCACGTTACAGCCTGAGCCGCCCATACCCAGATGGAGGGGCATACGGGCAACGGAGATGAGCATATTAGTAACGCCGTTTGTGTCGGAGCCTGTGCGGGGACCAACGGAGTTGCCGAGAGGCTCGCCTGCAAAGCGGCCGTCGGGAAGCGCGCCTACGTCCATACCCATTTCTGTGCCTCCCTCAAGAAGTGAGCAAGCGCCTGTAAAGGGCTGACCGCGGCGGGTGGTGTACTTGCCTATCTCACGCCAGAAGTGCTCAAGAACGCGAGCCGCCATAGCGTCTGCCTCCTCGTGACCGTTACCGTACTTGGGAACGGCTCTCAGCATGGCGCGTATCTCCTCATAACCCTCGAAGTTTGCCTTAAGTGCGGCGTCAAGTTCGTGGGGAGTGATCTTCTTCTCATCGTAGACAAGCTTCTTGATAGCGTAAAGGCTGTCGCCGACGGTGCCGTGACCTGCAGTTTCCACGCATCCGTAGTTGTAAATAGCTCCGCCCTCGTCAAGCTGCAGACCGCGCTCGATACAAGCCTCAGTCATACAGGATTTGATAAGCTTTGCCACGTTTGCGATACGGATATCGACGCCGAAGTTGCAAAGCTCTACGAAATATCTTGTAAGATACTCTACCTGAGAGGTCCACGCGTTCCAAAGCTGATCAAAGGTCTTGAAATCGGTGAGATTGCCAAGCTTGAGACCGATCTGTGAGTAGTTGTCCATGGGATTCTGTCCGTTGTTAAGGGTGATCTCCAAAAGCTTTGCAAGGTTGAACGTACCGTCCTCACAGCCGAAGTTGCTCTTACCGGGGATCTCGATCTCCTGACAGCCCAGGATGGTGTAGTCTCTTGCGTCCTCGAGGGGAACGCCGTATCCCATAAGACCTGCGATTATCTGCTTGTCGCTTGCCACGGTGGGGTCACTCATACCCTCGCTCCATGTCTCCACGATAAGATCGAGAAGATCCTCGGGGGTATCCTCATGGATACGCACCGCAACGCGGGGATGTACGTCGTGGTTTGCGCGGATTATCTGAATTACAAGGTAGGTGATGTCGTTGGAAGCGTCGGTGCCGTCTTCCGGCTTTACGCCGCCCAGAACTACGTTGTGGCTTCCGTGCTCCCAGACCTTCATGATAAGGTCTGCGATCATCTGACGGTCCTCGTCTGAACCTGTCCAGAAGGGATACATATACTGGTCGAAGCGGCCTACGCAGTCAACGCAGTCCCAAAGAGCGTATCCCCACATGAGCTGACCTGCCTCGCGCAGGTTTGTGGGAGCATCCCATGATACGCGGCGGCAGTTTTCGGCGATCTCAAGAAGCTGATCTGCCCATTCGCCCTCTGCGGTCTTTGAAAGCTCTTCGCAGGCGTCCGCGTACTTCTTGAACCACGCGGAGAAGCCTTCCATGATGATGCGGCAAGCTCTGTAAAAATCCTTCTTTTTGGTGTTGCACGCGGGGGTGATAGAGTCGTAGTAGCCTATCTGCTCGATGGTACCGCCGATACCTAATTTCATCAGCTTGTTGTAGGAGGGAACGGTGTGTCCCTGGAAAGCACCGGGGAACCAAAGGGCGAAAGCGGGACCGTAGGCGTTACCCATAAGGGGACCGCCCATTCTGTCTATGTAGTCACGGTCGAGAGGGAGCATACGCTCCTTCAGCTTCGCCGCGCGCTCGCTTCTTTCCCAGCCGCCGCGCAGACCCTTTGAGAAATGGTCGTAGATGGGTCTGTTAGGACGTGTGAAGCCTACGAAATATTCGCCCTCGGTGATGATGGGGTCACTCACCAGCCATGACTCAACTATACCGTGAGCAAGGCATATGATATAGGGCTCGTCGGGATAACGCTCGAAGGCGTCGAGGAACGGTTCTTTACCGTCGTCGTCGGGACCCGTGAAGGTGTCCTCGCGCTCGTCGCGTGATTTTAGTCTTTTAAGTATCTGTTCACGTACCAGGGCATTTCTGCCCTCGAACGTAAATTTTTGAAGTCTGTTCAATTTTTACCTCCGTTTTTCCGCCAAGCGGATTGTCATGTTCGCTTTTGTCTCTGTCAATCGCCGTAGCGCTTGAATCATCAATCGCCGTAGCGCTTGAATCATCAATCGCCGTAGCGCTTGATGAGCTCGTTCTGTGTGTTCTCGCCGCACTCGTTGAACTTCTTGGAGAAGCCGCCTACGCGGACGATGAGGTTTTCGTGATCCTCGGGGTGGATCTTCGCATCGATCATGTCTTCCTTGGAAGCGGTGGTGATCTGTGCAAGCTGACCGCCCATGGTCATGAATGTGCGTACAAGACCTGCCACCTTGCTTCTTGATTCGGGCGTCTGAAGTATTTCACGAGGGAAGAGCACGTTACAGCCCGAGCCGCCCATGCCAAGGTGCAGGGGCATACGCGCGGTGGACGTAAGCATTGCGGTAACGCCGCTGCGGTCTGCCGCCGTGCGGGGACCTACGGTGTTTCCGAGGGCTTCGCCTGCACGTCTGCCGTCGGGAAGGGGGCCTGTTCTCTCACCCATGCCCGTGCCGCCTCCGAGAAGGGAGCATGCTCCCGTGAAGGGCTGACCGCGGCGGGTGGTGTATTTGCCGATCTCCGTCCAGAAATGCTCAAGAACGCGGGCGGACATAGCGTCAGCCTCAACGTCGTCGTTGCCGTACTTGGGAACGTCCTGAAGCATCTTCTTTACGTCCTCATATCCCTCGAAGTTTGCCTTCAGCGCGGCGTCAAGCTCATGGGGAGTGATCTTCTTCTCATCGTATACAAGCTTCTTCATGGCGTAAAGGCTGTCGCCTACCGCCGCGTGACCCGCTGTTTCAACGCATCCGTAATTGTATACGGAGCCGCCGTCGTCAAGCTGCAGACCGCGCTCGATACAAGCCTCAGTCATGCAGGATTTAACCAGCTTCGCCACGTTTGCTACACGGATGTCAACACCGTAATTGCAAAGCTCGCAGAAATATCTTGTGAAGTATTCCACCTGCTTCGTGTAAGCGTCCCAAAGCTTTTCGAAGGTATCGTAATCGGTGATGTAACCCAGGTCAAGACCTACCTGACCCGTGCTGTGTATCCTGTCGCGGCCGTTATAGAGAGTCAGCTCAAACAGCTTTGCCAGGTTGATAACACCGTCCTCGCATCCGAAGTTGCTCTTTCCGGGGATCTCGATCTCCTGACAGCCGAGAACACTGTAGTTTCTCGCATCCTCGAGAGGTACGCCGTAACCCATAAGTCCTTCGATTATCTGTTTGTCGCTTGCCACGGTGGGGTCGGACATCTGATCGCCCCAAATTTCGGTTACGTATTCGAGAAGACTGTCGGGTGTCTTATCGTGTACTCTCAGTGACACACGGGGGTGTACGTCGTGGTTTGCGCGGAGGATGTTAAGGATAAGATACGTAAGCTCGTTTTCGGCAGGGGAGCCGTCACAGGGCTTCACGCCGCCGATGGTGATGTTATGTACGCCATGCTCCCAGAACTTCAGCATAAGGTCTGCAAGCATGTATTTTTCTTCTTCAGCGCCTGTCCGGAAGGGATACATGTACTGGTCAAATCTGCCCACGCAGTCCACCCAGTCCCAAAGACAGAAGCCCCACATGAGCTGACCTGCCTGGCGGAAGGTCTTCGGAGCATCCCACGATACGTCGCGGCAGGTCTGAGCTATCTCGCGAAGCTGACAGCTCCACTCGCCGTCCACGGTGTCGGCAAGAGCCTCAGCATCACGTGCAAGCTTCAGAAACCATGCTGAAAAGCCTTCCATGACAATAAGGCACGCTTTATAAAAATCTTTCTTTCTGATATCTCCCTCGGGGGTGATACCGTCGTAATGCTTGATCTGCTCCACGGTGCCGCCGATACCAAGCTTCATCAGCTTATCGTAAGAGGGAACGGTGTGTCCCTGATATCCGCCCGTACCCCAAAGGTAACGTTCAGCCCACTCATGTGACTCCGCGCCCATGATCTCACGGCCGTGAGCGTACATATACTCGTCGGTGAGAGGCTTCATTGCGTCCTTCAGACTTTTTGCGCGGGGATCGTCGTCGAAATCTGCGAAGATACCGCATGAGAAATGCTCCGCACATCCGCGCGAAGGTCTCTGATAGCCTGCGAAATATTCACCCTCGTTAAAGAAGGGGTCGCACACCAGCCACGAATCAACGATGCCGCGTGCAAGATTTACTATATAAGGGTCGCCCGGATTATTTTCGAACGCTTCAAAGAAGGGAAAACGGTTGTCGTCTGCAGGACCCGTGTCGGTGCCCTCGCGTGCTTCCTTGTCGCGGAGACGGGGGAGTATCTGTTGGCGCACCTTCAGGTTGCGCTCGTTAAAAATGAAAGTTTCAAACATAATAATTACCTCACGATCTGCATCTGTACAGAATGTCACGTCTAAAAATAAGTATACGACCTTTCCCCATCGGCAGACCGATGAGGAAAGGTCGGGTAACGTATCATTATTAAATTTCAGGACGATAGTCGCTTTACGCCGCATCTCGTGCACCCGTGAAGCGCCGGTTTAAATATTCTTTTCTATATTTTCCGAATTAAACTGTTTTCTCCTTACATTACCCGTTTTGGTTTTTGTATTTTATCAATCGCCGTAGCGCATGATGATCTCGTTCTGAGTGGGTTTGTCAAGCTCGATGAACTTCTGGCTGAAGCCGCCAACGCGGACGATAAGATTTCCCCAGTCCTCGGGGTTCTTCTGCGCCGAGATCATTTCTTCCTTGGATGCGGTGGTGATCTGCGCCAGCTGACCGCCCATTGCAAGATACGTTTTTATAAGACCTGCAACTCTCTCTCTGGATTCCGCGGTGGTCAGTATCTCACGAGGGAAGAGCACGTTACATCCCGAGCCGCCCATTCCGAGATGGAGAGGCATACGGGAAACAGAGGTGAGCATTGCGGTAACTCCGCTCTTGTCAGCACCCGTTCTGGGACCTATGCTGTTGCCGAGAGGCTCGCCTGCAAGTCTGCCGTCGGGCATCGCGCCGATGGCCTCGCCCATGCCTATACCGCCCTCAAGAAGTGAGCAGGCACCCGTGAAGGGCTGACCGCGGCGGGTTGTGTATTTACCGATCTCGTTCCAGTAGTGCTCAAGGACACGTGCCGCCATGGCGTCAGCCTCCTCGTCGCTGTTACCGTACTTCGGAACGTCGAGAAGCATACGGCGTACGTCCTCGTAACCCTCGAAGTTTGCCTTGAGAGCCGCGTCGAGAGTTTCAAGAGAGATCTTCTTCTCATCGTAAACCAGCTTCTTCATGGCGTAAAGGCTGTCGCCGACTGTACCGTGACCGCCCGTTTCGATACAGCCGTAATTATAAATGGAGCCGCCGTCGTCAAGGTTTAAGCCTCGCTCGATACAAGCCTCAGTCATACAGGACTTAACAAGCTTTGAAACGTTTGCATTGCGGATGTCAACACCGTAGTTGCAAAGGTCAAGGTGTATTCTGGTGAGATACTCTATCTCGCGGGTGTAAGCATCCCACAACTTATCAAAGGTATCAAAATCAGTGAGTCCGCCAAGGTCGAGACACATCTGCACGTCTCCATGGAGTCTGTCACGTCCGTGGTTGAAGGTGTACTCAAGGACCTTCGCAAGGTTAAAGCTGCCGTCCTCGCAGCCGAAGTTGCTCTTGCCGGGTATCTCGATCTCCTGACAGCCCAGCATGGTGTAGTCTCTCGCGTCCTCTAATTTCACGCCGTAGCCCACAAGACCGGGGATGATCTGAGTGTCACTTGCCACTGTGGGGTCGCTCATGCCCTCGCTCCAAAGGGTGACGATAAGGTCGAGAAGATCTGCGGGAGTATTTTCGTGAATACGAACTGCTACGCGGGGATGTACGTCGTGGTTTGCGCGGATGACCTGAAGAACAAGGTAGGAGATGTCATTTGTGGCGTCAGTGCCGTCACAGGGCTTAACGCCTCCGAGTACCACGTTGTGGCTTCCGTGCTCCCACACCTTCATGATAAGCTCTGCTATCATCTGACAGTCCTCGTCACTTCCCGTCCAGAATGGATAGAGATACTGGTCGAATCTGCCGACACAGTCTACCCAGTCCCAAAGCGCGAATCCCCACATGAGCTGTCCTGCTTCGTGGAGAGTTTTCGGTGCGTCCCACGCTACCGTTCTGAGGTTTTCGGCGTTGCGGAGAAGCTCTTTTGCCCATGAGGGTTCAGCGGTCTTCGCCGCCTCCTCGCAGGCGTCGGCATATTTTTTGAACCATGCGGAAAAGCCTTCCATAATGATACGGCACGCCTTGTAAAAATTCTTTTTCTTGGTGTTACTCTCGGGGGTAATGCTGTCGTAGTGGTCTATCTGTGCGATAGTACCGCTGATACCGAGAGTGAGAAGCTTATCGTAAGAGGGAACGATGTGTCCCTGATATCCGCCTGCCCACCATACCCAGTCTGCGGCGGCATAAGCCTCCTCGCCCATCAGCTCCACACCTCTTTTGTCGATGTGGGTGCGGTTCATGGGGATAAGACGGTCTTTCAGTGCGGCGATACGGGGAGTTTCTTCACATTCGATGAGGATCCCCTTGTGGAAATGCTCGTGGATGAGTCTCTTGGGACGGGGGAAGCCGAGGAAGTATTCACCCTCAGTAATAACAGGGTCGCTTACCATCCAGGAGTCTACGATACCGCGCGCAAGATTTATGATGTATGGGTCGTTCGGGTTATTCTCAAACGCGTCAAGGAAAGGCTCTCGACCGTCGTCCTCGGGACCTGTCCAGGTGCCTTCTCTTTCGTCACGGGGGCGAAGTCTCTTAAGGACCTGCTCACGCACCTTGGCGTTGCGTCCTTCAAAAACGAATTTTTCGTCAACTCTGTTCATACTTCCTCCGGTATGGGGAATTACTTCTTTTTCTTAGCCGCTTTTGCAAGAATAAGGATAGCCGCACCGACAGCGCCTGCGATACCTACAGCCGCGCCGACCTTTTTGTAGTTAATCTTGGGTGCAACCTTCTTTTCGGGCTTTTTGTGAGAGAAGAGCCACTTGATGTTTGCCTGATCGGAGTATACCTGATCCCAGATGGCGTGACCTTCGCCGGGGAACTCGGTGTATGTGATCTTGCCCTTGCCCTCAGCGCTGATAGCGGCATACATCTCGCGTGTACCCTCAGCAGGTACTGCTTCGTCAAGGAAGCCGTGGAAGGTGCGTATCGGGAGCTCGGCAAGTATCTTAGCCTTTGTGGGGTCACCGCCGCCGCACACGGGCATAGCCGCCGCAAAGATGGAGGGGTGACGTGCGATAAGGTCCCACGTTGCAAAGCCGCCCATGGAAAGGCCTGTGGCATAGATGCGGGACTTGTCTACGTTATATTCCGCGCATACGTTCTTGATCACTTCAACAACAGCCTGAAGCTCACGGGATTCAACTACTGCGTCGGTGCTGTAGTTGCCCTTGTCCCAGGGGGTGTATACCCACTGCTTGTCCTCGGGACACTGGGGAGCGATAACGATGGCGTTGTACGCGGGGGAGGTGGGATCGTCGAAAACGTGGGGAAGAGCGACCTCTACCTGAGCTGTGTTGCCGCATCCTCTTTCACCTGCGCCGTGCATAAACAGCATCAGGGGATAATATGCTCCGCAATCGTAATTCTTGGGGATGTAAAGTCTGTAGGGCAGAGTATATCCGTCGGCGGAAACGAGAGTTTCCTTTGTGAAATCTCTTTCGGGAATGACGGGAGTAAAGCTGGTTTCATGTGACATAGCGGTCACCCTCCTTTATATTTATTACGGACGTCAGGCATCCGTTTGAAGTTTCGCGGGCGGGAGCGTCATCTGTCTGATGATACACTACCCGAGAATATAGTTATACATATATATTATAAAACAAAACCCGCCTGCGGTCAAGAGGGATTTTGCAATTATTTTTATTATATAAAAGTAACAAAAAATCCGTTTTCCACTTGAAAAAACGCGCCAAAACTGATATCATTAAGGAAGTAAATAATTTGAGCGTATTTACCCAAAAAACGACCATTTTTACAGCAATATTGTACAGCGTAGGCTGGACGGAGGTTATTATGTCAATAAGATTTGAAAATGAGGGTAAGCTTATTATCCTCGAAACGGAGAACACCAAATACGTGATGCAGATCGACTTCGATAAGTATCTCACCCACGTATATTACGGTAAGCGTGACGGGGACGCCATGGGCGCAAGACGTCCTGACATCACCAGCTTTTCCACCAATTACGTTGAAGAGGACGGAAGATACTTTATAGGTGATATGTTGAGCGAGTATCCTCAGTTTGGAAGCGGTGACTACAGAAGTGACGCTATCCGCGTGGCTAACGCAAACGGCGACAGCGTAACATTCTTCGAGTATAAGAGCCACCGCACGTTTGCAGGCAGACAGGACATTCCCGGACTGCCCTTTGCAGATGCGTCATCCCAGTCCGAGACTCTTGAGATAACGATGTTTGACAGCGTAAACCTGTGTGAGCTGAAGCTTTACTACACCGTATATCCCGATGAGGACATGATCTCCCGTTACTTTACAGTTAAGAACACCGGAGAGAGCGACGTATATCTTGAAAACGGAGCCAGCCTTGCGCTTGATATTTCCGGTGATAATTTCGACCTTCTTTCCTTCTACGGACATCACTGCAAAGAAAGAATGCTCCAGCGCTCACCCATTCTTCACTTAACTACAGTTATGGAGTCACGCCGCGGTGCGACAGGTCACGATATGACCAACAGCTTTATCATAGCTGACCGAGAGGCTACGGAGACTGCGGGCGACGCTTACGGATTCAGCTTTGTTTACAGCGGAAACTTCAGAAACAGCGTTGAGCTGAACAATCAGAATTTTGTCCGTGTTATCATGGGTATCCATCCCGACGGCTTCAAGTGGAAGTTAGCCACAGGCGAGAGCTTTGCGTCACCCGAGGCTGTTATGACCTATGCAGGATGCGGCATCGGCCAGGTGTCAAGAAATATGCACCGCTTCACACGTCGTTATATCGTACGTCCCTGCGCTCTCGGTAAGCGTCCCGTGGTCCTCAACACCTGGGAGGGCGTATTCTTCGATCTCGACGAAGACAAAATGATGGATTTTGCCGTTGCGGCAAAGGAGTGCGGCTTTGATATGCTCGTCATGGACGACGGCTGGTTCGGTAAGCGTTACAACGACCGCGCAGGACTTGGCGACTGGCAGGCAAATCCCGAAAGATTCAAGAACGGACTTCCCGCATTCGTAAAGAGAGTAAAGGAGGTTGGCATTCAGTTCGGTATCTGGATCGAGCTCGAAATGATCAACCCCGACTCCGACCTGTTCCGCGCGCATCCCGATTGGGCGCTTCAGGCAACGGGAAGAAGAAGCACACTCAGCCGTCATCAGCTGGTGCTTGATATGGCTAACCCCGAAGTTGTTGAGTATCTGAAGGCGACCTTTGCGGAGACCTTCCGCGACGTGCCCATCGATTATATCAAGTGGGACTTCAACCGAAACCTCAGCGAGGTCTCCTCACTTTCGCTTCCTGCTGACCGCAGAGGAGAGGTATACCACCGCTTTATGCTTGGCGTATACGACCTGTATCAGTGGTTCTGCGACACATACCCGAACGTAATGATCGAAAACTGCAGCGGAGGCGGCGGAAGATACGATCTCGGTATGATGAAGTATTCCTCCATGATCTGGACAAGCGACAATACCAACCCCAACGACAGAATCAGAATTCAGTACGGCTCATCATTCTGCTATCCCGCGTGCGTTATGAGCTGTCACGTTTCCAACCACGGAAACTCAATCGAAAACGCGGCTGAAACAGATTACAGATGGAAGGTGGCTATGCAGGGTATGCTTGGATATGAGCTTGACGCAACGATAATTTCAGATGAAGCTAAGGCGCGCATTAAGAGAGAGATAGAGGAGTACCGTATCTATCAGGACGTGATAAGTGACGGAGACCTTTACAGACTTATCTCTCCCTTTGAGGCGAACGGAAAGTCTGCAGGCTATTACGTAAGCGAGGACGGCGGCAAGATCGTAGCGTTCTTCTACCAGCCTGAGGGCGAGGAGCCCCGCGAGTACAGACTCAAGATAGACGTTCCGGACGGCACCGTATGGACATGTCCCTCAAACAGACAGAGTCCCTACTATTCACACGAGCTTAAGGATTCCGGACTTGTCGTAAGAACCACAGCAGAGGGACGCCACGCAGAAATGTTCTACTTCGTCCGCGATACGGGGAACGATAAGAAGGCGCCTGCAGCCGACAAGCTGTTTGAAAAGTGGACGTCCGACGAGACTATGTCCGAGGCGGCAGCGGCGGCACTTGCAGAAGAGATAAAGGGTAACGAGAAGTTTGAGAATATCGTTAAGAATTACACCTGCAAGAAGATAACATCTCTTGACAGCGAGGGTAAGGAGGCATACCTCTTCAAGAGCGACGATGACCGCGAGTTATTCGTGGTGTATTATCAGGCAAAGGGTGAGACTCCCACGGAGTATAAGCTTCGCATCGACGTGGCGCAGGATGGCATCTGGGTAGCTACTCTCAACAGAGACAGCGATTACCGCGGTGCAGACCTGTACGTAGGTCTTATCCAAAAGAGCAGCAGAGACGACGGCTATATTGAGCTTTACCATTTCTACAGACGCCGCTGATGCGGATATAAGATAAGAGAGAGCACCCCTCAAAAAGGGGGTGCTCTCAGTTTGCTGACAAAGTGAAATTGCGAAAAGGCATATAGCAAAATAGACAAAGCGAACTAAAACAGATGCCTCTCCTCTCGGGAGAGGTGCCGAGGTACGAGGCGGAGAGGGATGTTTCTGCGAACATATCACTCTGAATATCGTTCACTATTCCGCTTTTTCGCGAAAAAGACGGAACCAAAAAATGCCTCCACTGTATTCCGCTACGCGGAAACAGGCGAGTGCTTACGCACTCCCGGGACGGGGCGCCGCCCTACTTCCGCGCGCGGAAGTAGTTGGAGCATTGCCTGGCTTCCGCTGTCCAAATACCCCGCGCGGCAGTCTGCGACTTTTTGCCGCTTCGTCTGTGTGACGAAATGCGGACAGGCGATTGTCTCTTGTTACCCTCCCGCCTCCACGCGATCGGACATCGGTGGATGTAATCCTACGTTTATTCTGTAGCCTTTCGCGCGGTTCTATCTTACAACCACCGTAGGGGCGATTCACGAATCGTCCCGCAAACGAACGCCTCGCACCGTCTCCACGGCGGGAGATAAACCCCCGCCCTACGGTGTAACGTCTCGCACCGTCTCTGTGGCTGTCACAGATGCGATATTAACCGTTGTAGGGCAGGGGCTTGCTCCTGCCGCAAACTAACGCCTCGCACTGTCTTCGCGGCTACCGATGAGCGAACACCAACCACAGTAGGGGCGTCACTGCGTGCGCCCGACTACGAACGCCTCGCACCGTCTTCACGGCGGGAGATAAACCCCCGCCCTACGGTGTAACGTCTCGTACCGTCCACACGGCTGTCACAGATGCGATATTAACCGTTGTAGGGCAGGGGCTTGCTCCTGCCGCAAGCAAGCGTTTTGTACATTCTCAACGGCTACCGCTTTCTGCGAACATATCACTCTGAATATCGTTCACTATTCCGCTTTTTCGCGAAAAAGACGGAACCAAAAAATGCCTCCACTGTATTCCGCTACGCGGAAACAGGCGAGTGCTTACGCACTCCCGGGAC
>JAFSGU010000056.1 GCA_017440665.1 Clostridia bacterium | reverse complement strand
CTGTTGGGGACGAGGTCCTCGGCGCCCCGTTTCTTGGTTATCTCAATTTTATTTGTATATACCTGCTCCACCGGGGACGCCGCGTACGTCGTCCCCTACGTTTCTTTGGTGTTTTACCGATTATTCTTTAAAATTCGACAACCATTGTTATTACAATATCATGCTACATCAGAATACAAATTTTAATACAGGCTGTTTAAAATCATCTATGTTTCCCCAGTAATCGAAGTTTTCCCTATAAGTGTGGATAAATACCGTGACAGAGGGGTAACGTTCGGTTTGCACTGACAAATAAACTTCAATTTGTCTATCACTAATGTTCGGGGACAATATTTTTTTAATATTTTTCAGAATCAGCGGAACGGATATTTTGAGATTACCCGTGATCAGCTTTTGCTTAAAATACAGCTCGTTGTAGTTGTGCTCTGTATTGAATTTGTCCTCATCGTCAGATAAAACAGTATCAATATTAATAGCACCCTTTAGTAAAAGACAATCGTTTTGTATCAATGCTTTTTTTAACTCGCCTCGTATCCAACGATATGTTAAAGCAGATAGCGCCAAAGAAGTGAATCTGCTTATATTTTTGGTGGAGGACAAAACAGACCGCATCGCAGCATTTGTGCAAATATTAGCATCGGTGGGAATTGAAATGGTTTTCATATAATACCTGTAAGATATTTCACTCCCCTAACAGCTCTATAACGGCGGATACGTCGCCTTCAGCGAGACGCTTGAAGCCTTCGGAATCTGCGGTAAGCTCAGCCTTTACAGCGTCAACGTTTTCCACAGCCCATGCCATGGCATCAGTCATTTCAGCTGCACTGAAATCCTTGATATTCAGAAGCTTGGAGTGCTTGATGGATGCTGTAAACGCATCTATCTTGGGGTCGAGGGAAAGTCCGATAACGGGTACTGCCGCGCGGCAGGCGTAAATGAGAGTGTGAAGTCTCATGGAGCAAACGAAAGCGGCACCGTGGCCTGTATTATCGCCGCCAAGCACGCAGAGAAGCTCTCTGCCGTTTGCGGGAGCAATGGAGGCAGCATCGTCGACGCCGTGCTTCTCCTTCATCTCACGGCAAGCCGCGTAGGAGATCTCGCCGTCGAGAGCGGGCTGCATGGATACGAATACGGGACGGAGTGAATATTTCTTCGCTGTCTCTGCACATGAAGTAAGAACGTTTTCGAGAAGAACGTTTTCGTCATAGGCTGCCTTCTGAAGGCCTTCAAACCTACGGAGAGATACGACGAAATAACCCTTGTCGGCAGAGATACCGTATTTTTTCATGACCTCTTCCGCAGATACCTTGTCAGTCTCCATCATGAACGCAGGGTCTGCGCTGAGGCCGATATGCGATTTATCGACTCCGATGGACACAAGCTCCTCAAAGCTTGACACGTCTCTGACCGTCACGCGGTCTGCGCCGCTTACGGTCTTTGCGGTGAGACGCTTGTTCTTGTCCGAATATATCATACCAACACCGTTGGAGTATACGTAGGTCTTCATGCCCATCTTCTTCGCAAGATTTACGATGAAGGCGTAATATTTTAAGCTCTTACTGCTTGTGCTGTCCTGGAAAAGGCTTCCGCCGCCGGAGATAAGCACACCCGAGTGCCTCATTTCACGGATGATGGCGAAAATATTGGTACGGCTGATACATCTGACACCGAAAGTCTCTTCGTTTTCGCGGGGATAACGGGTAAGAGCGCATATCTCAATGCCGGGAGCCTCTTTTTTCAGCTTTGTAATAATGGTCTCAAGGATACTGTCGTCACCCATATTGCCAAAGCCGTAGTAGCCGGATATCATAACGTCTGAGGTCCTTTTCTTGGGGGACATCGGATTGAACTTAAGATATCTGTCGATATCGTTAAGCTCATCTATGGATACTTCGTTTACGAGAGAGCGCTTGATGACGGAGATATACAGCTTCAGCGCATCGTCGGACATGGTGTCCATGGAGTAGTGCTGTCTTACGGTCTCGCGTGAGTATGCACCAAGTCGGGCTTTTTCTTCCGCTGTTGCGGAAAGCACGGCAGTCACGTCGCGGAGAAGCTTTTCGGCGGTGGTCTCCTCGCATCCGCGGCAACAGAAGTTCGTATCGATGGAGACCGTCAGCTTATCCTCGTCGAATATGCCGATGTAACCCTCGTTACCTGCGATGATGGCAGGCTTTTCACAAGCCATACCTTCAAGCGCGGCACGGCTTACACCAACGAACAGATCTCCCGATGCGGCGAATTTGTTGATGTCCGTGCGGCTTCCCGTGGTGATGACCACTCTGCCGCCCAGAGACTTGTTAACGGCTTCTGCTTCAGACGTGATATTATCGTAATCGTTACCGCCGCCGACGATGACTACCTCAAGGTCGGGGAACTTTTCATAAAGTGCGGGCGTGATCTCGATGAGCTTGTGCGCCGCATAGCTTCTGTCGGTATCCATACGGCTGACGTAAACGATACGTGTCTTTCCCTCTCCGAGAGAAAATTCCGCCGCGATGTCGGAGTAATCGGTCTCCTTAGAGAACTTTTCAAGGTCGATACCGTTTATGGTAACACGGACGTTTTCGGGAAGGATGCCGTAGTTGTCAACAAGATACGTTTTGATATCGTCGCTTACCGCAAGGCTTCTCTCGCCCCAACGGGTGAGGATATTATAGGGGAAGCCGGGGTTGAATACCCAGTGCGCGGTGGTTACGAAACGGAAATGATGCTTCTTATGGAGCATGGCGCAAAGGAAAGCGGGGATTCTTGCGTGAGCATGTACCACGTCGTACTTTTCACGCAGGATGAGCTCGCGCAGAAGCTTGTACGCGCGTCTCATGTGAACGGGATTTTTGCTGTGGCAGGGGATCTTCACGTGGGTGATACCGCATTTTTCAAGCTCGGCTTCATAAGCACCGCCGTTTGATGCGACGGTCACGTCCACACCGCGCTTCTGCAGCTTTCTTGACAGCTCAAGAATATGTGTCTCGGCGCCGCCGATATCCATTGCCATTGTTACCATTAAAATCTTCATAGCTTTGTATCCTTAAAATATAAATTTTCTATAGTTTACAGGTCTATTTCATCCGCGTAATCTTCTACGAATATATAGTCGGAGCCGTCCGGCTCAAGCACTACGTCACCGATAAATTCCATGGCAAGCTCGTTTATTTCCCGTGCCGCGTCGTCTGCGAAGACGCCACGCTCACGACAGAGTGATTTGAAGCTTTTGCCGCTTACAGCGCCTTTAAGAAGCTCTGCAAGATGGTGCTTTTTCGACAGAGAAGACATGAAGGTCTCGTTCTCGGTGTTCTCAGGGGCGTACGTTACAGGATTTGTGTCAGGCGTGGGAGGCATAGTCTCGGCATCGTCTGACATGTCGAAGGAGATCTCGCCTTCGATCGCCTCGCTGTCGCCGTCCGAATAATCGTCTGCAAGGATCTCTGCATTCTTCCAGGACTCGGATTCGATAGCGGCGGCGCTTTCTGTGCTGAGAACGCTTTCGGGAGAATCGTAAAAGCTGAGATATGCTCTCTCCTCCGCATCGGGGACCTTAGCGGGGGCGAAAGCGTCCTCCAGCCTCGGCGCCTGTAAGCGACCCTTGATGCCGTGTGCGGCGCGTACCGCGTTTTCCGCGCTCTTCATAAGCTCGGTAACGGCGCGGCGCATCTCGGGTGCGCGGAAGATACTGCTTACTTCCACCCTCAGCTTCTTTTTTACGTTGCCCGCGCAAAGGGAACCGCAGAATGCGTCGCGCGTAACGGTCGCGCTTTTGAAATTCCGAGGGAGAAATATTCCCGTGCCGCGGCGTGCGTATTCGTTTACCGCGGTGTCAAAGACTTTCTCAACTTCTGCCACGTATCCTTTTATCTCTTCGGCATACTTGCATCTGGCGACGTTGTGGTCGGACAGGGCAAGGCGTATCATTTTACTCAGAGGAATTCCCATTTCTGCCGCCGCGTCTGCGAAAAACTCCTTGAAGGTGGATTTTGCGCCGACCTCGCAAAGGATGGGGGCAAGAGCTAGGGGGAGAGGTACGTTGTATATGAGGCAATAGTCGGGGAGCCACTCGGACAGATACTTGTCAAGTGTGGGATGGATGGGACGGTAGAGAAGCCATACCTTGGCAAGAAGCTCTGCACCGTCCGCAGGGGAGATAAGCTCTCCGATATTGATAATTTCGTAAATATAAAGCAGAATATATGAAAAATCCGCTTCGGGAAGGCGTACGCCAGCTCTCAGCTGTTCTCTCATGTGGAGATAATACGCCATGGCGGCGTCGGACAGATGGGCGTACTGTGGGATGTACGAGAAGAAGGGTACATGAGGCGCGGACCTTCCGGCTTTGCCGTGGTATATCACGGCGTCTCTTGCGAACTTGTCGTAAAATCCGCCGCCCGACGGCCAGCTTCTGACGGTCACGTGCTTGACAAATCCCGTATCCTTGCCGTATTCGGCGATTATCTTGTCTTCAGCGCGTGCTGTGGCTTGCTTGGCTTCGCCTCTCTGCGGAATTTTTCTCACGTAACCTCTGCCGTAGGCATTCCCCGTGTTATAGTTGGAGGTGCGAAAGCTTTTTGTGACAGTACTGTCCTTTTCACGGGAAGGGATGGAAAAGGACGCGCTGTTTGACGTTTCTCTGTCGGAGGTGACGAGGGTGCTGTCGGTATCTCTTTTTGGCGGAGGCGCGTAGGGCTTTGCCCTGCGGCGGTCCTCAAGGGTAAAGTCCTCCCCCCTGTTATTTACGATATCGTCCTTCAAGTCCTCACCTCATTTGATTAGCTAAATTGCTCCTTCGTCGCAGCTAAATTCGCTTACGGCGAGCTAAATCGGCTCTGCCGGCTAAATGTGCTTCGCACGCTAACCGTAAATATAACTTCGCGAAGCGAAATAATTTAGCTTTGAACGGAGTTCAAAATTTAGCTGCGAGCCATGCGAGCAATTTAGCTTTGCGCCTTAGCGCAAAATTTAGCTGCCGCAGGCAATTTAGCTATTGAATTAGTTATACTAATTCAATTATACCATGATACAAAAATACTGTCAACGATTTCGAGGGAAGATTTACACGGGAGCCCTGTCAAAACAAAAAAGGAAGCTCCAATATCGGAGCTTCCCGCACTAATTATTCGATATACCAATCGTCAATTCCGCAGAACAGAGCGTCTTCCTCGATGGGGGTCAACGCAGAGCTTTCGCCGTTACCCGACGTGTCCTCCTGCTGTGCCACGGGATACAAAACGTCTACGTTATAGCTGTAAGTGGTAGCGCTGCTCCATGCTTTTGTGAGGTCTTCCATCTCTTCTCGCGATATATCAAGTAATTCTACAAGATATTTCACGCTGTGCTTTGGACCGGGAACGAAATTTCCGTGTATCGCAGTCCATTCGCTGTAATAAGTTTCAAATATTTTATGCTTTAATAGGTCAAGACCCGACCTCTTTTCGTGAACTGAGTCGATATATTCGCTGTTTCTGTAAAATTCATCGGAAACAGATACGTCTTCGCTACACAGCGCGTCAATGTTCCAAACGGTCGTATTCCATTCTTCGGAATAGATCTCTTCAAGCTCATCCCGTCCTATGTTGAAATACTTTATACAGTTATATACGGTCTTATTGCCTTCGCATCCCTCGATCGTCTGATCTGCGCCGTCAAGCTCGGTCCATTCATAGAACCGTTCCTCGCCGATATGATCAATCAGCGCGCCGGGGATAATATGGTAATCCTGATGGTGAAGATTACAGCTTCTGTATTCACCCGTGGTATGGGTGCCGTCAGCGGTTTCCGCAGAAGGTACTGACGTATCGGATTCGGTTTGGATAGAGTTATTCCCGGTATCCGTTTTGTTACATGCCGTCAGTGTCGCCAGGCACATTATAAAGGTTAAGAGCAATATAATACTTGTTTTTTTCATGTCCGCGTCCCCCTTTAATGAATTTCTTCTGCAAGGTCATAAAAGTCTTCGGAAATCGTTTGAACCGTCGAAATCCCCGTCTGTCACTGTATCTTCTGCTTTCATTTTACCACCGGAGTATAAAAAACTCAAGACGTTGAAACACATAGATAAATTATTCTGCGGATTAAACAAAAGACCCAAGTAAAAGAACATCAAGGTGTTGATTTTTTTGTGTATATTGCTGTTGCTTTTTTCAGTAATGATCGGCAGCTCTGCGGGGGGCTCTGCGAAGAATCGTTTTGCATATTCCGCAAAAAATCACCCTCCCGTTTTGGGAGGGTGAATATGTAACTTAGTGGATGATGCAACGCTCGGTTTCCTTGTCGAAGATGTGAACGCGTGTCATGTCGATAGCAACGTTTACAACGTCACCTGCACGGGTCTTACTTCTGGGAGATACGCGAGCGATAAGGTTGGTCTCGTCAGTTACGAGGTAGAGATAGATCTCAGCGCCCATAAGCTCTGTAACTTCAACGTCAGCCTCGATGATAGCATCTGCCATAGCGCGGATGTGAGCCTCGTCGTCATGGATACACTCGGGACGGATACCGATAACAACTTCCTTACCAATATATTCCTGAAGCTCAGGAGCCTTAGCCTTGTCCTCGGGAAGCTTGAGGGAGTTGGAACCGAATGTAACGTAGAGGCCGTCAGCCTTCTTGTCGAGAGTACATGTTACGAAGTTCATCTGAGGTGTACCGATGAAGCCTGCAACGAAGAGGTTTACGGGATAATCGTAAAGTGTCTGAGGAGAGTCTACCTGCTGGATAAGACCGTCCTTCATAACAACGATACGTGTAGCCATGGTCATAGCCTCGACCTGGTCGTGAGTAACGTAGATGAATGTTGTACCGAGTCTCTGGTGAAGCTTTGTAAGCTCGGTTCTCATGGTTGCACGGAGCTTAGCATCGAGGTTGGAGAGAG
>JAFSGU010000001.1 GCA_017440665.1 Clostridia bacterium | reverse complement strand
GCTTCCTCGGGACGGTCATCCTGACACATGACCAGGTTAGCAGGGTCAAAGTTTACTCTGAGCCCCTGTGCGCCAAGGCTGTCGAGGAAGGGACCGAGTACGCAACCGCGGTCTCCGCCTGTTTCGATGGCGAAGTATGCGCCTACGGAGTCTGCGTATTCAGCAAGCTCACGGCAAGCAGTTCTGAGGATCTCAACCTTGGCGGGATCCTCATCTGCGATATGAGCCACATGTGTCGTGACGATTCCGCATCCTAGCTCAAGAGAAAGGTCAAGCACGCGCTTGGACTTTTCGATGTAGTAACGGTTCTGTTCGGGGTCGTTAAAACCATAGCCAAAGTCACCGCAGAGAGCGGAGAAAACGATACCGTTAGAGTGTACGATGTCAAGAGTCTCGCGGATCTTTTCCTTTGTCATCTTTTCGGGAGCAAGCTCGCCGTCGGTGGCAAAGGCCTGGATACCGGAAACTCCGAGGGATGCCGCCTTTTCAACGCCTCCTCTGAAACCGAGTCTGAAGGATTCAACCATTGCGCCTATTTTCATAACTTAGATCTCCTTTATGTGTAATGATTATTTATGATCGAGATAACGCGCCCGCATTATCTTTTTTCTCTTTTCTGACGTCTGATGTCCCGTCCCGTGAAAAGGAGAGGGAAATATTCACCGAACAGTCTGCTGGTGATACGGTCGGCGTATCTTTCTCTCAGCTCGCTCTGCGAGAGGTTCGTATTGATGATGGTGGATCTTCTGTTGTTTATGCGTGAGGTAAGTACGTTATATACACAGGATGACGTGAACTGATTATCCACCTCAACGCCCAGGTCGTCGATGATAAGCAGATCGCAATCGAAATACTTGTCCTCTCTGTGGCTCTCGTAGTCTCTGCCGAATCTTACCGCCTCAAAATCGGATATCATACCCTGTGCGCTTTCGTATACTACGTTATAACCTCGTTCGATAACGACTCTGGCAACGGCGGTGGAAAGGTGAGTCTTTCCAAGCCCTGTAGGACCGAGAAGGAGATATGATGCACCGCTCTTTCCGTCAAAGGTCTCGGCAAAATTTTTAAGAGACTTTTTCGCATGAGTGATATGGATAAGATCGTTACCCGAATAATATTCAAACGAGAAGTTTTCAAAGGACTGACTGTCGATAAGATTTGCAAGACCGGAGCTTGCAAATCCTGCAAGAGTAAGCTCCCGCTTCATGCATTCGCACATATCGATACCAACGTATCCCGTGTCTGAGCATTTTTCGCAGGTGTATTTTATGTCAAGCCAGTCTGCGGGAAAGCCGCGGGAGACGAGAAGCATTGACTTTTCGCGTCTCAGCCTCTTATTTTCCTCTCTTATCTCACCGAGAAGCCCGTCGGTCAGCGAATGTGACATAGCCGCCGCCATGATCTTGGTGCCCGTTGCGGCAAGCTCCGCCTCGATCTCACGTATTTCCGGGCAGATCGCCGTAAAGCTGTTCTGCCTTTTCTGATGCTCTGCGATCGCTTCCTGTCGGCGTGCGGCAAGCAGTTCGCTTACCTTTTTCAGATTCTCTCTGCTGTATGCCATAAGTAACCCCTTAATCGGTACTGTCCGTTATTTTTTCAGCCTCGTCGTAAGAACGGCGGAGCGCCGCCTCGAAAAAGTCGTCCGTATCAAAGCTTGACTCGAAGGGGGTGGCTGAGGTGCCCTTCTTTTTACTGTATTTACCCGTTTTCTTCTTTTTGTCGAACTCTGCTGAGTATGCATCGATCTCTTCGACTGTCTTGAGTCCTGCGTTGTGCCAATTCTCAAGTATCGCATTGGCATAGCTGAGGGAAGCGTCCCCCGTTGCGTTTGCGGTGATCTCGTACGCCTTTGTGATTATCTCGTCGGAAAAGCCCCAGGTGACGCACCAATCCTTGATCATAGCTTTTTCCTTTGCTGTCAGCGCGCGTGCGCCAAGTCCGAAAAGACCTCTCACGTGATGGATACTGTTTTCCACAGCTTCGGCGGCGGCAAGCTCGGCTTCAAGCTCGCTGTATTTCGTGATATCGCGGTCAACAAAACCGAGAGCCATCTTTTCGATATATCTGACGCTCTTTTTGTCGATCTTTACAGCGTGAGCGAAAAGAAGCATTATGTAATCCTCCGAGAGGGAGAGATGGTCAAGCAGACCGATGACGATCTGCGTTTCGGCTGTGGTAAATATCTTGCCGAGGATATTTTCACAGGTGTCTATAAGCTCGGCAGTTGATGCGTTCTGCTCCAGGAACCTTGCCACCTCGTCGGTGGTGTAAGCGGGCAGACGGGATGCCATGCGGCGCTTTGCCGCAGGGCTTTCTTTTTCTGCGGGAGACTTCTTTTTTGCTTTTGCGTCATCGTCGGTCTTGACTTTTACCCTTCCGCGGCTCCTTGTTTCGATAACTCCCGCCTCCTCCCAGAATCTGAGAGCACTTATAAAATCAGCCTCGTCTAAGCCTAACTTTGATGAAGCTGAAGTTACGCTGAAATCGGGATTTGCAAGCACGTACAAAAGACATGCAAGGGTATCTTTGTCTGCGTCTGCAATACGGTCAAGGATGGAAGATGGGACGATGAATGCCTGTTTTCCGTAAATAGGATCTATTTTCATCGATACTTCGGGCAGAGCCCGTACCTCCGTTGGTAGTTTTTCGTGTTTTAGGCAGTTATATGTGGAAAAATATGAGTTTTACCATGGGAAATGTCGTTATGTAAATGTAAAAGCAGAATTCTGCAGATGTCTATCATCATGGACTGCCGTTGTGCGTTTCCCCTTGCTCTAAAGGGAAAATACGGTTTTCGGCATTGCCGTAACGTTCGGACATAAACTTTGACATGGAAAACCCCCGAAAGTTTTCAACACCCTGTTGAAAACCCATGTTGAAAACTTAGGCGAACCCAAAATCTTGTAAGATGTCCGTCTATAACGGTGTGAAAAGGTGCTTATTTCAGCTTCCCGCGCAGGGAATCCAGATATGCCTTCGAGCCTTCGTCGGAAGCAAATGCGTTCATGGCGGAATCTGCGGTGATCCCCGCCCTCAGAAGCATAGCGCCTGCCGCCGCGGTCATGGCACCGTTGTCGCCGCAAAGGGTCATAGAGGGGATAGCGGCTACAGTTCCGTGCTTTCTGCATACCTCGGTAACACCCGTTCTAAGGTGGGAGTTTGCGGCAACGCCGCCCGCAAGAACAAGATGGCGTACGTGAGACGCTTTAAGAGCATCCGAGAGCTTTGAGCATATACCGTCCACGGTCACCTTTGTAAACGCGGCGGCGATATCCTCCTTTATCTCATCGGGAAGCTGGCTTCCGTGAGACAGCTTCATCTGCTGGACCTGCTTGTGTATGTGGTTGATGACAGCGGTCTTGAGTCCGCTGAATGAAAACTCAAGAGTACCGTCGTTCATGGCGGGTGAGGGGAACTTTATCTTCTTATATCCGTCTCTCTTAAATCCTTCAGCCGCAAGCCTGTCCATGGCGGCGCCTCCGGGATAAGGCAGACCCATAACGCGTCCCACCTTGTCGAAAGCCTCGCCGCAAGCGTCGTCACGCGTGCCGCCTATCTCCTCAAATACGTAGTCCTTGACTTCGTAGAACGAAGTGTGACCACCCGAGACTATGAGCGCAAGATAATCACCCGTGATATCGGGATACTGAAGATAAGCCGCCGCCGCATGGGCCTCGATGTGGTCTACGGGGATTATGGGTACCCCAAGAGCCGCGGCAAGTGATTTTGCATAGCTGACGCCTACCAGAAGTGAACCGATGAGTCCGGGGGCAAATGTAACTGCAACGGCGTCGATATCGGAAAAGCACACGCCTCCCTCAGCCATAGCGCCGCGGACTACCTTTGAAATGTTTTCCGCGTGACATCTGCTGGCGATCTCGGGCACGACTCCGCCGTATTCTGCGTGGATCTTCGTCTGTGACGACACTACGTTTGAAATAAGCTTCAGCTTCGGTGCGCCGTTTTCGTCCTCGCTAAGATCGAGAAGGGAAGCGGCTGTGTCGTCGCATGAGCTTTCTATTCCTAAAATCAGCATAAATCAGTGACCTTTCACATTTTGTCATTCGTCCGTCATGGGAGAAACACTGCACCTCATGAGCACGGCGTCCTCCGTGGGACATCTGTAGTAATTTGCACGTTTGCCGCAGACCTCAAACCCACGTGAGGTGTAAAGCCCTATGGCAGGCGCGTTTGAGGCGCGTACCTCAAGAAAAAATTCACTGTCACCTTCTTCGGCACGCTCCTTGATAAAGCTGTCGAGAAGGGAGGCGCCGATGCCGCGCCTTCTGTGAGAATCGGATACCGCGATACGGAGTATCTCGTTTTCTCCCGCGACGCTTGACGCGGCAAGATATCCGCAGACCTCTCCGTCCTCCGTGGCACATAACAGGTGATAAAAAACGCTGTCCGTCATGCCGAGGAGGGAATCCTCGCTCCACGGGTCGGAAAATGTTGCTTTTTCAATAGCCGCTACGTAGGTGACTGCCTCCGTGGGGCAGGGGCATATCTTTACGTTATTCACAGTCCGTGCCCTCCGCACTTCCTCCGCCGAAGGAAGCGGTAAGGATACGCTCCAACATATCGAGACACGTACGGTATACGGATGCGTCTCCGCCGTATGGGTCGGGCACGTCCTCGCTTAGTGCCGCGATTTTTGATGCGTATGCGGGATGGCGGAACATGATCTCCATAGCGTGGGAGCCGCTTATACCCACTATCAGGTCAGCCTCGCTTACGATCTTCTCGTCAAGATTTCTCGATACGTGGCGTCTGTAGTCGTTTGACGGTGTGGGAAGAACGCCTCTTTCCATCAGCGCGGCTGATGCCTTATCGGAAATTGGCGAGCCGTCTGCGTAAAGCCCCGCAGAGGATGCGGCAAATTCACCGTCAGCGAAAAGATGATTGTAAAGTGCCGCCGCCATGGGAGAGCGGCATGTGTTTCCCGTGCAGACGAAAACAAGCTTTTTCTTCGTCACCGTGGTGTCTGCTTTCTTTTCGCAGAGTACTGCTTCAAAATCTGACATTTCCCGCGGTCTCTCCGTTAATATCCGAATTTGCCGCTGAGGCTGTCGTCGTTTTCGATCCAGTCCTCAACGTTATACACGGTGAAGTTTTCGCTGTCCTCGCGGATGATAACTTCCTTGATCCCGGCGTTGATCACCTGACGCTTGCACATCATGCAGGAGCAAACGCCGCCGATGACGCTCGCGTCCTTAGGATCTGTACAGCACATGTACAGAGTGGAGCCCAGCATGTGCTCGCGGGACGCGGCGATGATGGCGTTTGCCTCCGCGTGAACGGAACGGCAAAGCTCGTATCTCTCACCGCGGGGGATGCCAAGGGTATCTCTCATGCATGAGCCGATGTCGGTGCAGTTCTTTCTGCCGCGGGGGGCGCCGTTGTAGCCTGTGGATATGATAACGTCATTCTTAACTATGATAGCACCGTATCTCTTTCTGAGACAGGTGGATCTTTCGGAAACAGTCTGCGCGATGTCAAGGTAATAGTTGTGCTTTGAAACTCTGTTCATATACTCTCACGCTCCGTAGGTATTGGATTTTTGCGTAAAAACGCAAAATGATATACTTATACAAATACTATTATACTATCTTGCGCGTCCAAAATCAAGGCGTCGGAAAACTTTTTTCGCGTCCTTTAAAAAAATCTGAAAAAATTTCAAAAAGGTGTTGACAAACGAAGCGGGATAGGGTATAATATGCGAGTACACAAAGAAGCAGAACACATCTCCGTTCTCACCGTGCCGCTGTGCGAGTACGGTCAATACCATACGAATCGGGCGTTAAGGTTACATTAATATATGCTCGTTTTGGATAGCGTAGTGCGGGGACATGTGTTCCGGCACGTTTTTTATTGATTTGGAGGTGCTTGACCATAAGCGCAAAAGAACTGCACATTAACGATGATATCAGAGCAAAGGAAGTCCGCATGCTCAATGAGAACGGCGAACAGCTCGGTATCATGGACCTTGATTCAGCCAAGACATACGCATACGACCGTGATCTTGACCTTGTCATGATCGCTCCTACGGCTAAGCCTCCGGTTTGCCGCGCAATGGACTACGGCAAGTATTGCTATGAACAGGACAAGAGAGAAAAAGAGGCTAAGAAGAAGCAGCAGACGATGGAAGTCAAGGAGGTTCAGCTTTCCTGCAGAATCGACACACACGACTTCGATACCAAGGCTAACCGTGCGAAGAAATTCCTCGCAGACGGAAACAAGGTAAGAGTTTGCCTCCGCTTCAAGGGACGCGAGATCGCGCACCAGGAGCTTGGCCGTGACATGCTCGGCAGATTTGCTGAGGCTTGTTCGGAATTCGGAAACGTTGACAAGAAGCCTACCCTTGAAGGACGTCAGCTTACTATGTTCATCGCTCCCGTAAAGAATCAGTCAAAATAAGGCAGTTTCGCGAAGGTCACACCGCGGGAAACCGTGCCACCGTATATACGGAAATATAATAACCGAAAGGACATAAAACAATGGGAAAGATCAAGACACACAAGGCATCCGCCAAGAGATTCTCTGTTACCGGAACAGGTAAGGTAAAGGCATATCACTCCGATCACCGTCACAATCTCAACCAGAAGACAGCTAAGAGAAAGAGACATCTCCGCAGCAGCCAGATCCTCAGCAAGGCAATGACTGCTAACGTAAAGAGACTCATCGGTCAGGACTAATCAGAACATACGAAAGAAAGGATGTAACGAAAGATGGCAAGAGTAAAGGGCGCAATGATGACGCGCAAGAGAAGAAACAGAATCCTCAAGGCTGCTAAGGGTTATTGGGGCTCCAAGAGCAAGCATTTTAAGATGGCTAAGCAGGCCGTAATGAAGAGCGGTAACTACGCTTATATCGGCCGTAAGCAGAAGAAGAGAGACTTCCGTGCTCTCTGGATCACTCGTATCTCTGCTCAGGCAAAGGTATGCGGTATCAACTACTCTCAGCTTATGCACGGTCTCAAGAAGGCTGGCATCAACCTCAACCGTAAGATGCTCGCTGAGATCGCAGTAAACGACAAGGAAGCATTTGCTAATATCGTAGAGCTCGCTAAGGCTGCTCTCTAATTAGTTAATAATAAGGCTATCACGCGTATGCGTGATAGCCTCGTTGCATTTTTCAAGGACTCTTTAAATGGGTCGTATGCGGCGAAAAAAACGGAAAAATTTGAATTGTTTTTACGTGTTTATATGGAAAGATTTATTTTTAGAGACGGCACGGAGGTGCCGTATATAGCGTCAAGACAGAATGCAAGAGTGGTTGGAACTGCCAAGCTTGCCGACAAAAAGCACCGTGAGAGCACGGGAAAATTCCTTTGCGAGGGTGTTAAGCTCACCCTGGAAGCGGCGCTTTGGGGCAGACTTTCGGAGGTTTACGTGCGCGAA
This sequence comes from Clostridia bacterium, assembly GCA_017440665.1. Taxonomy (GTDB): domain Bacteria; phylum Bacillota; class Clostridia; order Oscillospirales; family CAG-272; genus RUG11130. The sequence continues at coordinate 20,026 of JAFSGU010000001.1, read as the reverse complement.
AGCTCCGCTGACGTACTCTTTGACACTGTCCTGAAGATAAAGGATCGCTGCGGGGAAGTGTTCATCCTCTCCGACAGTGCCTTTGAAAAGATAACTACCGAAAAGGCTCCTCAGGGGATCATATCCGTTGTTCATTCGACACTTGCATCAAAGGAAGATGTGGATGGGGACGGCGTGATACTTTTCCTCGACAGCATCAGAGACCCGGGAAATTTGGGTACGATACTCAGAAGCGCGTGCGCTCTCGGAGGTGTACGGGTGGTCCTTCATTCCTGCGCTGACCTTTACAATCCCAAAACGGTCCGTGCGGCTATGGGAGCTGTTTTTAAGACGGATATTACACTGTCACATGACGGTGTGGAATATATAAGAAAATGCAGAAGTGCCGGCAGGCGTGTGCTTGCGGCGGCTTTGACCGACGACAGCCTGAAGCTTGGCTCATATGAAACGGACGGGCGTGACGTTATCGTTATCGGTAACGAGGGGCACGGCATTTCCCCCGAGATCATGGCTGAATGTTCAAATTCTCTTCTTATCCCCATGGAGGAGGACACGGAAAGCCTGAACGCTTCCGTTGCCGCTTCCGTTATCCTGTGGGAATATGCGAGAGGCAAAAAATAACGGACTGCGGGTCTGGCGCCCGCGGAAGTTTTGGAGTAAACGATGAAAGACTACAGGATATATTGGATATGGCTTGCCGAGACTCTCGGTTACGGAAGCGAGCTTGCCGTAAAGCTTGTCAACGCTTTCGGTAACGCATCCGTAGTGTACGGTATTCAGCCTTGCGATATCGATTCCCTTGAAGAGGGTGTCCTCACGGAGCGTGAAGTGAAAAAAGCAAAGCTTCTCCTTGAAACCAAGGACTTGTCTGAGGCTGAGCGTATCCTTGAGGATGCGGCAAAGGCAGGTCAGCGTGTGCTGGTACCTACTGACAGAGATTATCCGCAGAATCTGACGTCCCTCAGAAACGCTCCCATGGTGCTGTACGTAAAGGGAAGACTTCCCGAGATGAACGATACCCTTTGCGTGTCTGTGGTTGGCACCCGTACCATGAGCGAGGCGGGACGACGGAATTCATACGCTATGGGTTACGGTCTCGCCGCAGGCGGAGCTATCGTCGTAAGCGGTATGGCGCTGGGATGTGACGGTGCTGCCCTTTGCGGTGCCGTTAACGGAGGCGGACGGACCGTTGCCGTTCTCGGCTGCGGAGTCGACGTCATCTACCCGAAGGATCACGCCTGCCTTTACGATACCATTCTGAAAAACGGTGCCATCGTGTCGGAGTATCCTCCGGGAACAAGACCGATAAAGTACCATTTCCCTCAGAGAAACAGAATAATCAGCGGACTTTCCTCGGGAAGTGTTATCGTTGAAGGTAACCTTACCAGCGGCGCGCTTATCACGGCAAAGCACGCCATCGTACAGGGAAGAAACGTATTTGCCATGCCCGGCGAGGTGGGCGCGGAGAACAGCGCAGGCGTAAACGAGCTTATAAAAAGCGGTGTGTTTACCGCACTCAGCGCAGAGGACGTTCTTGCGGAATATGAGTTTATATATCCTCACTGTGTCAACATGAAGACATACCGCAGAGCGATGCGTAAGCTTGACGTTGAAGCAGAGTCGGCAGATGCCACGGCAAAGCTGAGAGTCTCAAGCCGCGGCGGCAAGAATTTTTACGGTACCTCATCCTACGGCGGACGTGATACTCTCGCATCGGTCCTGCCCTTTGCCTCAAAACCCAAGGCTCCGAAGACAAAACGCTCTGACAGGAAAAACGCAGACGCTCCCGTTTCGATGGGACGTATGGCAGAGCCCGTAAAGACGAGCCCGCGCAAGGAAGAGACGCTCCATGCACCTGCGGAAGAGCGTCACACCACGACGCTTAACAGGGCGGAGCTTGATATCCTTGAAGAGATCAATATCAAGGTGTACGGCATGATGAAGCCGGACGTTCCTACGCTTCCCGATGAGCTTGCATCCTCGGGAATTAGCGTCAGCGACGTTATGAGCTCCCTTGCGGTCCTTGAGATCGTCGGAATGGTCGAGGCACACCCCGGCGGATATTTTACAAGAATTTCCGAAGAGGATATCGTATTTGATGCCGGTGAGGCATAATAATATAGACAAACGACTGTTAACAGTTTGATTCATAGATGAAAGGTAAAATGACATGCAGAAGCTTGTAATCGTCGAGTCCCCCACAAAGGCCCCCGCTATCAAGGGCTATCTTGGAAGCGGATATAAGGTCGTGGCATCAAAGGGCCATGTAAGAGACCTGCCCAAATCAAGCCTGGGAATCGACATCGACAATAATTTTGAAGCACACTATATAAATATCCGCGGAAAGGGAGACCTTATCCGCGAGCTTAAGAAGGAAGCCAAGGCGGCTGATAAGATATTCCTTGCGACGGACCCTGACCGCGAGGGAGAGGCTATTTCCTGGCATCTTGTAAACGCTCTTGGCATTGATGCTAAGAAGGTAAACAGGATCACCTTCAACGAGCTGACCAAGACTGCGGTCAAGGAGGCTGTAAAGCATCCCCGCGAGATCGATATGAATCTCGTAAATTCACAGCAGGCACGAAGGATACTTGACAGGATCGTGGGATATAAGCTGTCCCCCTTCCTCTGGAAGACGGTGAGAAGCGGTCTTTCCGCAGGACGAGTTCAGTCCGTTGCAACGAGAATAATCGTTGAAAGAGAAAACGAGATCCGCGCGTTCGTTCCCACCGAGTACTGGACTGTGGACGCTCACCTTCTCACAGAAGAGGGTAAGAGCTTCAAGGCAGGCTTCTACGGTCTTGCCGCAGACAGCTCAAAGGTAGAGCTGAGGTGCGAGAGCGACGCTATGGCTGTAGTCCGCGAAACGGAAAACAATCCTTTTAACGTTCGTGACGTTAAGAAGGGCAAGAAATTCAGACACCCCGCGCCTCCCTTTATTACCTCCACGCTCCAGCAGGAGGCTTCAAGAAAGCTTAATTTCCAGTCACAGCGCACCATGAAGGTGGCACAGGAGCTTTACGAAGGTATCAACCTGGGTCACGAATTCGGCGGTGTACAGGGTCTTATTACCTACATGAGAACGGACTCTCTCAGAATCGCAGACGAGGCGAGAAGCGCCGCTAAGGAATATATCACATCCGCCTTCGGGGACAAGTATTATCCCGAAACGCCCCGCGTTTATAAGACTAAGGCGGGTGCACAGGACGCTCACGAGGCTATCCGTCCCACCCACGTTAATATAGAGCCTAAGATGATAAAGGCAAAGCTTTCTTCAGATCAGTACAGACTTTATAAGCTTGTCTGGGACAGATTTATCTCCAGCCAGATGGAGTCTGCAGAGCTTTCCACAGTTCAGGTGGATATCACCTGCGGAAAGTACCTCTTCCGTTCAAGCGGATATACCGTTAAGTTCCCCGGATTCATGGCAGTATACGAAGAGTCCACAGACGACGGTGCCAAAGAGAAATCAAGCCGCCTGCCTCAGATAGAGACAGGAGAAAAGCTTGGAGTGGAAAAGGTGGAGCCCGAGCAGCACTTTACCGAGCCCCCCGCAAGATATACGGAAGCGTCCCTTATCAAGTTCCTGGAGGAGAAGGGTATCGGTCGTCCCAGCACGTACACGTCCATCATAACCCTTATCGTATCCCGCGGATACGTAAAGAGACAGGGTAAGACACTGTATCCCACCTCTCTCGGTGAGGTCATCACAAAGCTCATGTGCGAGAGATTCCCCGATATCGTTGACTACCGCTTTACCGCTATGATGGAGGACCGCCTTGACAGCATCGAGGAGGGGAACGTTCAGATGAACGACGTACTCGCTCAGTTCTACGTTGGATTCGAAAAGGAGCTGAATGCGGCTCTTGAATCCGTGTCCAAGGATGACATTGAGCTTCCCGTTGAGCAGACGGATATCGTGTGCGACAAGTGCGGTGCGAAAATGATCATCAAGGAGGGACGCTTCGGCAGATTTGCCGCTTGTCCCAACTATCCCGAATGTAAAAATACCAAACCCATCACCAAGGACGGTAAGGAGAAGACCGAGTCCTCCGACGTTAAGGTGGAGGGTATGAAGTGCGAGCTTTGCGGCTCTGACGTGGTTCTCAGAAGCGGCAGATACGGCAGCTTCTACGCATGCTCATCTTATCCCAAGTGTAAGTTCACAAAGCAGATCGCCAAAAATCTCGGCGTAAAATGCCCTGATTGCGGCGGTGAGGTAGTGATAAAATACGGCAAGAACAAGTCTCAGTTCTACAGCTGTGAAAAATACCCCGACTGCAAGTTCTCCTCATGGGATATGCCCACCGGTAAAAAATGTCCCGTGTGCGGAGATATGCTCATGAGCAAGAAGGGCAAGAATCTTCTCGTTTGCAGAGGCGATAAGTGCGGATACAAGACTGCGGCTCCCGCTGACGGTGAAGAATAAGAAACGGTGACAAAATGGCAGACAGATTATACGTTATAGGCGGCGGCCTTGCAGGATGTGAAGCGGCGTTTCAGGCGGCGGAGCTTGGTGTTCCGGTAACGCTTTTTGAAATGAAGCCTCACAAGAAGTCCCCCGCACATCATGCAGATACAATGGCGGAGCTTGTGTGCTCCAACTCCCTCAGAAGCGCCGACGTTACAAATGCCTCAGGCCTTCTCAAGGAAGAGATGCGCCGCATGAACTCGATCATTATCGAGGCGTGTGACGCAACGCGAGTTTCGGCAGGCGGCGCTCTTGCGGTAGACCGCGAGCTGTTCTCACGCTACGTGACCGACAGAATTACAAATCATCCGAATATTCAGGTCGAATACGGCGAGGTTACAAGCATTCCCCGTGACGCGGTATGCGTCGTTGCGACGGGTCCCCTTACCTCAGACGCGCTTGCAGAGGATATCTCATCCCTCATCGGCGGCGACAGCCTGTACTTCTTCGATGCGGCGGCGCCCATCGTATCATACGATTCCATTGATATGTCCAAGGCGTTCTTCGCATCCCGTTACGGAAAGGGAAGTGCAGATTACATCAACTGCCCCATGAACGAAGAGGAGTATAAGGCGTTTTATGAAGCTCTCATCACCGCAGAGGAGGCTCCTCTCCATGCGGCTGACGCAGGACTCAAGATAAAGGTGTTCGAGGGCTGTATGCCCGTTGAGGTCATGGCGAAGCGCGGCGAGGATACTCTCCGCTTCGGCCCCATGAAACCCGTAGGTATCACAAATCCCGAAACGGGTGAGACCTACTACGCCGTGGTACAGCTTAGACGTGAAAACGAAGAGGGGGAAATGTTCAATCTTGTCGGATTCCAGACACATCTCAAATTCCCCGAGCAGAAGCGTGTTTTCGGTATGATACCCGGACTTGAAAATGCGGAATTCCTCCGATACGGCGTAATGCACAGAAACACCTTCATCAATTCCCCCGAAAGACTTAACTCCGACTACTCCCTCCGCGGTATGGAAAACGTCCACTTCGCGGGACAGATGACGGGCGTTGAGGGATATATAGAATCTGCGGCATCAGGCTTTGTTGCAGGTGTCAGCGCGGCTCTTAAGTTTAAGGGCGAGGATAGCTTCGACTTCTCCGAGATGACCATGATGGGTGCTATGGCTGGCTATATCTCCAAGGGAGGCACGGGCCCCTTCCAGCCAATGAACGCAAACTTCGGTATCGTGCCACGTCTCGAAGAAAAGGTCAGAGGCGGCAAAAAAGCGAGATACGAAGCATATTCCCGCCGCGCGCTTCAGGTGTGTGACGAGATGGCAGAGCGTATCCACGCGCTCCGCACCCGCGCGGAATGATGAGGCAATACCTTGCCTAAAGAAAGGAAGATTCCTATGAGAATTATTATAGATGCAATGGGCGGCGATAACGCCCCTGACGAGATCGTACGCGGTGCCGCACAGGCTTCAATGGAAGCGGAAAGCGAGCTTGTGCTGGTGGGACGCGAGGAAAAGATCCGCGAGATACTTAAAGACTGCAAGTACGATGAAAGCAAGATCGAAGTGGTTCATGCGGAAGAGACTATCGAAATGGACGATGACCCCATGCTCGTCGTAAAGGGCAAGACTGAGTCCTCAATGGCGATAGGTCTTAAGATGCTTAAGGAAGGCGCCGACGCATTCGTTTCTGCGGGAAGCACAGGTGCCCTCCACACGGGCGCTTCTCTCAAGGTGCGTAACATAAAGGGCGTGCGCCGTGCGGCAATTGCCGCGCTTCTCCCCTTTGACCGTCCCGTTCTTCTCGTGGACAGCGGTGCAAATATCAGCGTTAATCCCGAGAATCTGGTTCAGTGGGCATATACCGGCGCCGTATACATGAAGGGAGTCATGGGTGTTGAGAAGCCTCAGGTAGGTCTCCTCAATAACGGTACCGAGGAATGTAAGGGCACGCCTCTCCAGACAGAGACCTACAAGCTCCTGTCCGAATGTGAGGATATCGACTTTATCGGAAACGTAGAGTCCAAGGAGATACCCTACTGCCGCTGTGACGTTCTCGTTACCGACGGCTTTACGGGAAACATCGCTCTCAAGCTTACCGAGGGTATGTCAAAATTCATGCTTAAGAGCCTCAAGTCCCTCTTTACAGCCAACATATTCGCAAAGCTCTGCTTCCTCGTTATGAAGGGGCAGATCATGGGCTTCAGAAAGAAGTACGATTCCGCAGAATACGGAGGAGCTCCCATTCTCGGCATATCAAAGCCCGTTATAAAGGCTCACGGTAACTCTGACGCCAAGGCGTTCAAAAACGCCATACTTCAGGCTGAAAGATTCGCTGCAAGCGGTGCTATCAGCGAGATCGAAGCGGCTCTTGCAAAGAGAAACTCTTAACAGACTACATAACTTAAGCAAACAAAGGTTAAAACAAAATGAGTACGAAAAAATCACCTATAGATGCTCTTGAAAAGACTATAGGATATAAATTCAAAGACCCTGCCGTGCTTACGGAGGCGCTTACCCATTCGTCTTATTCAAACGAATGTCGTTCCAAGGGTAAAAACGTAAACTGCAACGAGAGACTTGAGTTTCTCGGTGACTCCGTTCTGTCCATTGTAACGAGCAGATACCTGTTTGAAAAAATGAGTGACAGACAGGAGGGGGATATGACCAAGATCCGTGCGGCGGTGGTGTGCGAAAAGGCACTTTCCAAGTTTGCACGAAATATCGGTCTTGGAAATTATATCTTCCTCGGTCACGGAGAAGATATGAACGGCGGACGTGACCGTGCGTCTATCCTTGCGGATGCATTTGAAGCACTTCTTGCGGCAATGTATATAGATTCGGGCAGAGATACGGAGACGGTTGAGAAATTCCTCCTTCCCCATATCATTTCCGAAATAGAATGTATAGGCACCGCAGGTGTGTTCGTGGACTACAAAACGGCGCTTCAGCAGATAGTACAGCAGGTGGAGGGCGAAAAGCTCGAATACGTGCTTATAGGCGAGTGCGGCCCCGACCACAACAAGATTTTTGAGGTAGAGGCAAGACTTAACAGCAACGTGATAGGCAGAGGAAAAGCTCACTCAAAGAGAGAGGCTGAGCAGAGAGCCGCTCACGAGGCGCTCTCCCTTTTCGGTGAGAAAAATTGAAAAAGTCTCACGTAAATATTCCCGTATTTATACCCCATCTCGGATGTCCCAACGACTGCGTATTCTGCGATCAGCGTACAATTTCGGGTGTAACTGATTTTTCCCTCACAGACGTGAGAGGTATCATCGAAAACGCACTTGCTACCATAGACGGTACGGGACGGTGTGCTGAGATAGCATTCTTCGGAGGCTCCTTTACGGGTATCGACAGAGCCCTTATGATAAGCCTTCTTGACTTAGCCGAGGAGTACGTTGAAAGCGGGAAGGTCTCGGGCATCAGAATGTCAACGAGACCGGACTATATCTCGGATGAGATAATAAGCATCATCGGAAAATACACACTCTCTGAGGTGGAGCTTGGTATACAGAGCATGTCGGACAAGGTGCTCTCTGCGTCAAGGCGGGGACACACAGCGACTGACACCGAGCGAGCCTGTGCTCTGCTGAAGTCTGCGGGAATCCCCTTCGTCGGTCAGATGATGACGGGACTTCCGTCCTCGACTCCTGAGGATGAGGTATATACCGCAAGACGTATATGCGAGATGGGTGCCGCGGGCTGCAGAATATATCCCACGGTGGTGTTCAAAAACACCTGCCTTGCAGTGATGGCAGAAAGAGGAGAATACACTCCTCTTACAGTAGAAGAAGCGGTGGAGAGAAGCGCAGACGTGCTTGAGGTGTTTTCCGAGAACGGCGTGAAATGTCTGCGGATAGGTCTTCAGGACAGCGAGAATCTTCACGACCCCGATAAGTATTACGCAGGACCCGCACATCCCGCCCTTGGTGAGCTTGTGCGAGGAGAGCTTTTCAGACGGCGAATGACGGATGCCGTGGAAAAGCTGACGGACAGGGAGTTCGTTCACGTGAAGGTGCCTGTGGGTGCGGTGTCAATGGCAGTTGGTGCACACGGAGCGAACAGGGAATACCTGAAAAACAAATTTGGCATAAAAAAGTTGAAATTTACGCAGACGGAATGCCTTCACGGCTATAACGTCACAGCGGAAAGAATATACGGCAGTAAATAAAAGGAGGCAGAGCTTTTGTATCTGAAATCACTTGAACTGCACGGATTTAAATCCTTTCCCGATAAAACGGTACTGAAATTCGACCACGGTACGACCATCATCGTAGGTCCTAACGGAAGCGGAAAGTCCAATATCACCGACGCCATGCGTTGGGTTCTGGGAGAGCTTTCGTCCAAGACGCTTCGCGGCTCAAAAATGGAGGACGTTATCTTCTCCGGTGCCGACGGAGTACGTCCCATGGGCTTTGCAGAGGTATCGATCACCTTTGACAACAGCGGGGAAGCCAAGACCATACAGTCTGAATACGATGAGATAACCGTAACGAGAAGATATTACCGTGCGGGAGACAGCGCATATTTTATAAACAGAAAGCCTTGCAGACTTAAGGATATTTATGAGATATTCATGAATACCGGTGTGGGTAAGGAGGGCTATTCTATAATCGGTCAGGGACGGATAGCTGAGATAATCTCCAAAAAGAGCGAGGACAGACGAAGCATCTTTGAGGAGGCGGCGGGTATCACAAAATACCGCTACAGAAAGAATGAGTCTCAGAAGAAGCTTGCCGAGACCGAAAGCAACATGGCGAGAGTGGGTGACATTGCAAATGAGCTGGAGCACCGCATAGGTCCTCTCAGCCGTGACGCAGATAAGGCGAGACGTTATCTTGAGCTTTACGACGATAAAAAGCGTCTTGACGTTTCTCTTTGGAGATACGACATGGACCGCCGCCGTGAGGAGCTTGAAAAATTAGAGGCTGAGACGAAAATGTCCGCCCACGAGCTTGAAATGATCGATGACACCATGACACAGCTTGGTGACAGCATAGAAAGACTGTATGAGTCATCAAGAGTTACAAAGGAAAAATTAAGCCGTGTACACGACGAGATAAACCGTGTAAGAGCCGAGAGGGCGAAGATAGAGAACGATGCCAAGCTCCTTATTAACAATACGGAGCACGCAAAGCGTTCTCTTGTCGATGAGACGAGACTTCGCGCCGAGGCGGAAGCGGCTCTTAAGGCGAATGGCGAAAGACTCGCACTCCTTGAGGGAAAGGCGGCAGAGCTTACTGCTTCGATCGTACAGGCGGAAGAAAAATGCGCAGCCCTTACCGAAGATAGAAGCGCAAAGCTTGCGAAAAAGGCAGAGCTTGACGACAAGATCGAAAGACTTTTCCGCGAGAGGCAGAAGGCAGAAAGCGAGCTTGGTGACCTTAGAGTCCGTCTTAACGTACTGAAAAACAGTATTACCGAGGGTGCGGAAAGACGCCGCGGTATTGACGAGGAGATCGAAGGCTATCGCGCGGAGCTTGAAAAATTAGATAAGTCCTACGCGGCGCAGGCGAAGGTTGTTGACGGATATAAGTCAGGTGCCGAAGACGAGACTGCACGCTTTACCGAGGCTGATGCAGCTCTAAGTGCGGCAGTAGATGAAAGAGAAGCGGCACGTGCAGAGCTTTCGGCTGTGAAGGCTCAGATAGACTCGCTTACCAGCCGTGTTACCGCAATGGAACGCATGATGGAGCACTTTGACGGCTATAACAACAGCGTCAAGTACGTCATGAGCGAGGCGTCTGCGGGACGGCTTCGCGGCATCATGGGACCTCTTTCACACCTTATCAGAGTAGATTCACGTTATACCGTTGCCATGGAGACCTCCATGGGCCAGGCTCTGCAGAATATCGTCACGGCAGACGAAGCGTCTGCAAAGGCGGCGATCGCATCACTTAAGAGAAGCGGCGCGGGACGCGCTACCTTCTACCCCATAACCACAGTGAAGTCCCAGCGCAGAAGCGCAGAGATGGAAAGTGCCGCATCCTGCCGCGGCTTTATCGGCTTTGCCGATGAGCTGGTGGAGTGCGACGAGCGTTACCGCGAGATAGTCAGAAGTGTCGTAGGCCGTATCTGCGTGTTCGATAATATCGACAACGCATCGGATATGGCGAGAGCACGAGGCTGGAGAGTACGTGCGGTCACACTTGACGGTCAGCAGATCAATGCGGGCGGTTCCTTTACGGGAGGCTCGGCGAAGCGCGACAGCGGTATGCTGACGAGAGGCGCGCAGATCGATTCCATGAAGGCAGAGCGTGAGGCTAAGGCAGAAGCCGTCAAGGTACTTACCGCAAAGCTTTCCGAGACCGAGGCCAATATCGCCGCACTCAGCCGTAAGAGGGCTGACGCCGACGAAAAGCGCCGTCTTATGGAAACTCTTCTTTCCGTGGAGACCACCTCTCTTAATGAGATAGATACCAAGCGGGGCATGACGCTGGACCTTATCGCATGGCTTGAGGACGATGCGGGACGAAGCGACAGAAACAGCGAGCGTGCAGAAAGAGACATTGAAACTCTCGAAACGTTTATCGCGGATGCAGTTGGAAAGGTGGAAACACTTACCGAAGAGAGAAGCACCGCCGCCACTCTTCGCGGCGAGGTCGACTTTGAAGCCGACGAGCTTACGACTGCTCTGTCTGACGCTCAGATAGTACTTGCGGGACTTCGCAAGGATATGGAAATGACCCATTCCTCTCAAGGTGAAGCAGGGGAGCGCGGTAAGACTCTGGAAGAAGAGATCGAGAGACGAAGCGCAGAGGCGTCGAGACTTCAGTCGCAGATAGACGGAGCTGATGAGATATCAAAGAGTCTTACACTCAGCGGAGTTGAGACAGACGGTGAGATCGAAAAGCTTGAGTCTGAGAGGGAAGCGCTGTCAGCCAAAGTGGACGAGCTTGACAGTGAGCTTAATTCCAAGCGTCACCGTGAGCGTGAGCTTTCTTCCAAGAAGGAGCTTCTCCTTGTTGCCCATACCAAGAACGAGAACGCTCTTGAGAGAACAGGTGCGGAGATAGATAAGATGACCTCCCGCCTCTGGGACGAATACGAGCTTACTTACAGTGCTGCTGTGGAGCTTGAGGGTGAAGAGGGATACGAGGTGGTCACGAAGGAAAACCGTGCCCGCACGTTCCAGATGCTCTCCGAGCTTAAGAGCAAGATCAAGGCTCTCGGTCACGTAAACGTAGCGGCGATCGAGGAGTACGCAGAGACCAAGGAAAGATACGATTATATCAAGTGTCAGCTTGACGACCTTCAGGCGTCAAAGGGTGAGCTTGAGGGTATCATCCGCGAGCTTGAGGAAGAGATGCGTACCATGTTTACCGAGGCGTTCCACAAGATAAATCACAACTTCGGCGAGGTATTCCGTGAGCTGTTCGGCGGCGGTACGGCAGAGCTTACACTCAGCGACCCCTCCGACGTGCTGACAAGCGGTATTGAGATATCCGCAGCGCCTCCCGGAAAGACTATCAAGAATCTGAGTCTTCTGTCCGGCGGCGAGCAGGCGTTTATTGCTATCGCGCTAATGTTTGCACTTATCAAATACAGCCCCTCTCCCTTCTGTATATTCGACGAGATCGAGGCGGCTCTTGACGAGGTAAACGTAACCCGTGTTGCAAACTACGTACACCGCTTCTCTCGTGAGATGCAGATCATTATGATCACGCACAGACGTGGAACTATGGATATAGCAGATACTCTCTACGGTGTAACGATGCCGCGCCGCGGTATCTCAAAGGTATTTACTCTTGACGTAAATGCGGCTGAAGCAAACAACGAATTTTTGAAATGACATAATTAAAGGTGATCTGATATGGGATTTTTTGATAAACTTAAAGCAGGTCTTAAAAAGACAAAAGACGCTGTGTTCGGTCAGGTAGACGCAGTTATCAAGAGCTTTCGTAAAGTAGATGAGGAGCTTCTTGAGGAGCTTGAGGAGATCCTCATCTGCTCCGACGTGGGAGCGGAAACCACCGAATACATTATCGATGAGCTCCGCGACAGAGTGAAGAGCGGAAACATCAAGGAGGCGGAGGACGTCAGAGTAGCACTCCGCGAGATACTCCGTGAGCTTGTTGGTGAGGGCGAGCCTCTGAAGCTTGATACCACCCCCTCAGTAATTCTTGTTATCGGTGTAAACGGTGTAGGTAAGACCACCTCCATCGGTAAGATATCCGCAAACCTTAAGGCTCAGGGCAAAAAGGTAGTGGTAGCGGCGGCTGACACATTCAGAGCGGCGGCTATCGAACAGCTTGCTGTATGGTGTGACAGAGCGGGCGTTGACCTTATCCGTCAGAATGAGGGCTCCGACCCTGCGGCGGTAGTTTACGACGCTGTGGGCGCGGCGAAGAACAGAGGTGCCGACGTTCTCATCGTTGACACAGCAGGAAGACTTCACAATAAGAAGAATCTTATGGACGAGCTGGCAAAGATCGGACGTGTGCTTGAGCGTGAGATTCCCGGTGCATCCCGCGAGACACTTCTGGTGCTTGACTCCACTACAGGTCAGAACGCGCTGATCCAGGCAAGAGAATTCAAGAATGCCTGTGATATCACGGGACTTATCTTAACCAAGCTTGACGGCACCGCAAAGGGCGGCGCGGTGTTCTCTATCCGCCGTACCGTAGGTCTTCCCGTTAAGTACATCGGTGTAGGTGAGCAGATCGACGATATGCAGCCTTTCGACGCTGAGATGTTTGTAGGCGCTATCATCGGAAGCGAGGACGCGGAGTAAATGATATGATAGATATCGTACTTGCATCCAATAATAAGAAGAAGATCGCAGAGCTTCAGAGTCTCATCGATGAAAAGCTTTGCGGTAAGGCGAGAGTCCTTTCTCTCCGTGACATCGGCTTTGAGGGGGACATCGACGAATACGGTAAGAGCTTTGAGGCAAATTCGCTGATAAAGGCGTCTTCCGCGGCAAAGCTTGGCTATATCGGCATTGCCGACGACTCGGGTCTTTGCGTTGATGCGCTTGGCGGCGAGCCGGGGATCTATTCCGCAAGATACTCAGCGGACGAGGGCGAGTGTGACGACAGAGACGCGGCTAACCGCGCAAAGATACTCCGTAATCTTGACGGAGTGCCTGCGGAAAAGAGAAGTGCGCGCTTCGTATGTGTTGCGTCATTGGTGCTTCCCGAGGGCTCATCCTACAAGATACCTGCAAAGTACCTTGCGTGCCCCGCATACTCCATGGAGGCAGGCGTTGACATTATGTCTGCGGCTACCGTAAGAGGCGAGTGTCACGGTACCATCCTCTTCGAGGAAAGAGGAAACGGAGGCTTTGGCTACGATTCTCTCTTTTATTCGGAAGAGACAGGCTGTGCCTTTGCCGAGGCCACTCCCGAAGCTAAAAACGCAGTCAGCCACAGAGGACGTGCAATGGAACAGTTTGCCCGTCTTATCGAAGAGCTGATAGGCTGATCAAAAAAAGAAAGAGGAAAAATATATGTTGACAAGTAAGCAGAGAGCGGCGCTCAGAGGTCTTGCAAACAGCCTTCAGAGCGTAACTCAGATCGGTAAGGGCGGCGTATCAGACGAGGTATGCAGCAGTATTGACGTGGCTCTCGAGTCACACGAGCTTGTAAAGCTCACCGTTCTTGAGACGGCGGGCGTTACATCAAGAGAGGCGGCTGACGCCGTATCCGAAAAGCTTGGCGCGGACGTTGTATCCGTTATCGGAAGAAAGTTCGTTCTTTTCAGAGTAAGCTCCAAGGAAGAAAACAGAAAGATCTCCGCTGAGCTTAAGCTTAAGTAATATGGAAGAGAAAAAAGTAGGTCTCTATGGGGGGACGTTCTCGCCTCCCCATCAGGGACACGTAAACGCGGCGGCAAATTTCGTGCGTGCGATGGATCTAGACAGACTTATCGTAATGCCTGCGGGTATTCCGCCACATAAGGTCGTTGAAGATCCCGTACCAAACGAAGCAAGGCTCGAGATGTGCCGTCTTGCCTTCGGAGAAATTGACGCGGCAGAGGTGTCTGACTTTGAGATATCCAAAGATGGTCTCAGCTATACCGTGGATACACTCAGATATCTGTATCCTGCGTACGGTAAGATATATCTGCTTTGCGGAGACGATATGCTCCTCACTCTTGACAGGTGGCGTGAGAGCAGTGAGATATTCCGCATGGCACATATAGTCTGCATGAGAAGATATGATACCGATGCATCAAAGCTTTACGAAAAAGCGGCGGAGTATGGAGAAAGATTCTCGGCTTCCGTCACCTTTATTGACGCTGATCCCCTGCCTGTGTCATCCACGGACGTAAGGGAAATGTTAAAGCGCGGTGACGGGGCTGTGGCAGGATTTCTCAGTGATGCCGTGCTCAGATATATAAAGGAAAAGGGGCTGTACGAAAGCACCCTTGAGGGATGATCATGGTTGACGAAAGAATCTATACGGAAGACGACGTTATAAGACTGAGAGAGCTGATAAAGCCGTATCTCACAGAGAAAAGATATGCCCACACTCTGGCTGTTGAGAGGGAAGCGGCGTATCTGGGAGAGATATATCTGCCCGAAAAAGTGATGAAGCTTCGTATTTCAGCGCTTCTCCATGACATTACAAAAATGTGTGTTTCGGAAAAACAGTTGCAATATTGCTCGGAATTTGGTATAATAGTAGATGATTATGATATTCTGGCACCTAAAACGCTCCATTCCAAGACCGCGGCGGCGCTTGTGGGAAGGGATTTCCCCGAGTTTGACGACTGTGAGATCGTGGACGGAGTAAGATGGCATACCACGGGCCGTGACGGCATGAGTGTTTTTGAAGCCATCATTTATCTGGCAGATTATATCGAAGACACAAGGACTTTTCCCGACTGTGTCGAGCTCAGACGTTATTTCAGAGGATCTTTGGAATTAGGTGAGGACAAGTACACTGTTTTTTACCGCACAATGGTGAGATCCTTTGACATGACCGTGAGAGGTCTTCTTGACGACGGTAAGCTTGTATGTGAGGATACTGTCATGGCAAGAAACTATTTCGTCAAAATGCTTATGACGTCGGACAGGTCAATGTAAACCAAAGGAGCGAGGCGTAAATGCGAAAGGACAATATGGAAAATAACATTAACAATGAGCAAAACGCTGTTTCCGAAACAAAGAATCAAAAGGCAAAGAAAAGAACAAGAAAGCTTTCAACAAAGCAGACCGTGGCAATTGCGGTCATTGCTGTGCTGTACGTGCTTGTGATAGCTGCCGTGTCTGTCGTGGTATTCTACAGACCTCAGATAGAAAACAAGACGAAGGTCTATTATGAGACCATAACCGATACCCACGGAAACGTTATAGATAAAATCGAGCACGTTATGACCCGTGACGAGGAAAGCTATAATATCCTTCTTCTCGGTCACGACAGAGCCGCAATGCTGACGGACGTTTTCATGCTGGTGAATATCAATAACAGAGACCACAGTATAACCATAACCCAGATACCCCGTGATACGTGGATATCCAATCACGACGGCATATACATTCCAACAAACAAGATCAACGCTCTTTTCAGTACATACTACAATATGAATTACAGAGCGACACTTGACAGAGAGAGCTCATATGTCAAGGCGTTGGGATCGGTTGCCGAGACTCTTGAAGAGAGTCTTGCCATCGAGATCGACTACTCCGCTATCATGGACCTTAACGGATTCTGTAACATTGTGGATATCCTGGGCGGTGTTGAGATCTACGTTGAACAGGGAATGTACTACAGCGACCCCGCACAGGGACTTTACATCAACATCCCCGCAGGCTATCAGACGCTTAACGGAGCACAGGCTGAGGGCTTTGTAAGATACCGTGCCGGTTATACCACTGCTGACCTTGGCCGTCAAAATGCTCAGAAGCAGTTTATTGCAGCACTTTTCAATAAGGTCAAAAGCAGTCTGTCACTTACCAATGTGTCTCAGCTGACGGAGCTTGCAAACGAGATATTCACGAATATCGATACGGACATGGAGGCGGGAGATATTCTGTACTTCGCTCAGTGTATACTGCAGTGCGACCTGTCCGACATGAATATGATGACCATGCCCGGAAACCTTGCAAACGGTTATTACGTGATGAACAGAGAGGCTATGCTCAGTGTCATCAACTCAAAATATCACGTATACGACGGTGAGATCACCGACGGTATGTTTGACTCCGCTCAGATATTCAACGGTTCCTCATACACGTATTATGCTCCTGCAGGAGACATTTGGGACCCCTCCGTATACAACGGAGAGGATGCGGAAAACATTTATATACCGAGACATTGATGTGAAAATCAGTGCATCGGTATACGCAGTGTTTTAAGAAAGGTTAGGCGAATATGAATAACAATCAGCCCCGTACGAGAGCACGCAGATCAAGAGTGTCCACCAAGCATAAGGTGATAGTTGCCGTAATTCTGGTGCTGTATACGGCGATACTTACGACGGTCACTTATTTTCTGCTTCACAAGCCACAGTCGGATGACAGACAATTTATCGAGTACGTAACCGACGAAGAGGGTAACACCATAGAGATAACCCACGATTTCGAGGCGGTAAGCGGATCGTACAATATACTCCTGCTTGGTCAGGATAAGGAAGCTATGCTGACGGATGTTATTATGATAATGAATATCAACAATAACAACGGAAGCGTTACCGTAATGCAGATCCCCCGTGATACCTATGTAAAGAGCACGGACGGCGTATCCATCATTACCAACAAGGCGAACGAGCTGTTCGTAGACCACTTCAATTACTACCGTAACGTGAAGGGCGAGGGAGAGAACAAGGCGTATATGCATGCCCTTGAGACCATGGCAGAGCTGCTTTCCGACAGCCTTTGCATCAACATCGACTTTGCGGCGATAATGGATCTTAAGGGATTCAAAAATATCGTAAATGCCATCGGCGGCGTTGAAATGGACGTCCCCGCTGATATGGAATACTACGATCCGGTACAGGATCTTACAATTCGTATTCCCGCAGGACATCAGACCCTT
Organism: Clostridia bacterium; assembly: GCA_017440665.1. GTDB lineage: Bacteria > Bacillota > Clostridia > Oscillospirales > CAG-272 > RUG11130. Next base: position 2,615 of record JAFSGU010000001.1, on the reverse strand, counting down.
AACGGTGATATGGCAGAGGGATTCGTCCGCTTCCGTTACGGATACGTTCAGGGAGACCTTGGCCGAGTAAACGCGCAGAAGCAGTTCGTTATCGCGTTCTTCAATAAGCTGAAGAGCTCTATCAGCATCACCAACGTTTCCACCATCACAAATCTTGCAAAAGAGGTATTTGATAACATAGAGACCAACCTTGGCATCGACGATATCGTGTACTTCGGCAGAAGCGCGCTTTCTCTCGACATGGGTAACATCAGAATGCTCACTATGCCCGGAAACGTAAACTATTCCCATTACGTAATGAACAAGGCAAAGACCCTTGAAGCGATCAATGCATACTTCAATACCTTTGACCGTGAGATAACAAGTGCTGTGTTTGACAGTAAGGGACAATTCAATAATCCGTCCGACCCGTCCGTAAGCAATATCTACAACGGTGAAAAGCTGTTTGACGATAACATTTACACGGGCGAAGACGACATAGACGTACCCAGAACATGATTAATTAACGTGACCGAACGGCGCTGTGCGCCCCGTCGGATTATGGAAGGATATTAAATAATGGAAAACATCGAAAACATCACAAACGAAGAAGTTAAGGCTCCCGAGACCTCTCTTGAGATAGCTCAGGTTATCGTTTCTGCCCTTGACTCCAAGAAGGCGCGTGGCATCAAGCTTCTTCATGTAGAGGACCAGACAGTTATCACAGACTACTTTGTAGTATGCACGGGTATGTCCCGTACGCAGGTGAAGGCTCTCGGTGACGAGGCTGACTACAAATTGGAGCAGGTCGGCGTCAATTGCCTCAGAACAGAGGGATACGACACAGGTATCTGGCTCCTTAAGGATTACGGCGGAGTTATCCTCCACGTATTCAATCCCCAGGCAAGAGAATTTTATAATCTTGAGAAGCTCTACGACGGCACCACCGACATGGATATCTCTGAAATGATAACAGAAGACTAAGTAACACGAAGAAAGGCAAGTATGTAATGAAACACGACTTTAGAAATATAGAAAAGAAGTGGCAGGACAAGTGGGAAGCGGCTGAAGTGTTCAACGCTTCAAGCGACCACTCCAAGAAGAAGTTCTATGCGCTGGTAGAGTTCCCCTATCCCAGCGGCGCAGGTATGCACGTAGGTCACGTTTAGGCTTACTCCGGCCTTGAGGTCATCTCAAGAAAGAGAAGAATGGAGGGCTACAACGTTCTGTTCCCCCTCGGCTTTGACGCATTCGGTCTTCCCACCGAGAACTACGCTATCAAGACAGGTATCCATCCCCGTCAGGTAACAGATAACAATATCGCGAAGTTCACCTCTCAGATGAAGAGAGTCGGTTTCTCCTTCGACTGGACACGTACTGTTGACACAACAGATACCGACTACTACAAGTGGACACAGTGGATATTCCTCAAGATGTTCGAGAACGGTCTTGTTTTCCGTGATAAGACTCTCGTAAACTACTGCCCCAGCTGTAAGGTAGTTCTCTCCAACGAGGACTCACAGGGCGGTAAGTGCGACATCTGCCACAGCGATATCGTACAGAGAAGCAAGGACGTTTGGTACCTCCGCATCACCGAGTATGCAGACAAGCTTCTCGAGGGTCTGGAGGAGGTAGATTACCTTCCCAACGTAAAGACACAGCAGATCAACTGGATCGGTAAGTCCCGCGGCGCATTCGTTGATTTCTCCCTTGACGGCGCTGACGAAAAGCTCAAGATCTACACAACACGTCCCGATACACTTTACGGCGTAACCTTCATGGTACTCGCTCCCGAGCATCCCATCCTCGACAAGTATCAGGGTAAGATCGCAAACTTTGCTGACGTTGAGGCATACCGCGAGGTCTGCTCAAAGAAGACAGAGTTTGAGCGTACACAGCTTGTAAAGGAAAAGACGGGCGTAAGAATTGAGGGTATCTCCGCTGTCAACCCCGTTTCCGGTAAGAATATCCCCATATACATTTCCGACTACGTAATGATGGGCTACGGTACAGGCGCTATCATGGCGGTACCCGCACACGACGAGCGTGACTACGACTTCGCAAAGAAGTTCGGTATCGATATCGTTGAGGTAATCAAGGGCGGTAACATCGAAGAAGCCGCATACATCGGTGACGGTGAGATGGTCAACTCCGGTTTCCTCAATGGCTTTACAAATAAAAAGGATTCCATCGACGCTATGATCGCTCACCTTGCAGAGGCAGGCATCGGCGAGGCAGGCGTTCAGTACAAAATGAAGGACTGGGCGTTCAACCGCCAGAGATACTGGGGCGAGCCTATCCCGATCGTACACTGCGAGCATTGCGGAATGGTTCCCGTTCCTTATGAGGAGCTTCCTCTTAAGCTTCCCACCATCGAGAACTTCGAGCCCGGCGAAGGCGGCGAAAGCCCCCTCGCTAAGATCGACTCATACGTAAACTGCAAGTGTCCCCGTTGCGGCAAGGACGCAAAGCGTGAGACAGATACCATGCCTCAGTGGGCAGGCTCATCATGGTACTTCCTCAGATACGTGGATCCTACCAATGCTGACTGCATTGCAGATCCCGATGAGCTGAAGTACTGGCTCCCCGTTGACTGGTACAACGGCGGTATGGAGCACGTTACGCGTCACCTTATC
>JAFSGU010000055.1 GCA_017440665.1 Clostridia bacterium | reverse complement strand
ATGGTGCTCATCGCTGTTATGACAGTTATGACACTCTGGAGCGGTATCGATTATCTGAAGAGCTACTGGGGCTTCCTCGACGCTGACAAGTAAGAAAAAGTCTTCTTCACCGAAAGGTGGAGAAGGCTTTTTTTGTTGAAAACGGAAAGCTTCATCAGCGCTTACCGATGAAGCAGGCGCCAAACTATGTCAATTCACCCGAGGAAAAACATACAGTCCCCTCAGGAAACACATCGCACGTCCCCGCCGCTGCGGCGGAAACAATTACTCCGTTTGCAGGGGAGCGCCACCCCGTCAACCAAAGATACGTACAAAATACGTCCCCTTGATCCAATGTTCAATTCCTATTCAGACGTGCTTTTCAACGACTCCGGCAAGTCTTTGAATGCCCTCGGTGTCCGCCTCGGAAAATCTTCCCTTCACGGGGCTGTCGATATCAAGAACGCCCCACACCCTGCCGTTTTTATAAAGCGGCACCACTATCTCCGACTGAGACGCGCTGTCGCAGGCGATGTGCCCCTCGAAAAGATGGACGTCGGGCACGGTGATGCACTCGCCCCGCTGTACTGCCGCACCGCACACGCCCCGTCCCATGGGGATCACGGTGCAGGCGGGACGTCCGCAGAAGGGACCAAGCTCAAGCACTTCTCCGTTTAAGGTGTAGAATCCTGCCCAGTTCAGCCCCGGTAAAGCATCATACACAAACGCCGCCGCGTTGGCAAGGTTCGTCACGGTGTTGTCGGTTCCCTCAAGGAGAGAGTCAAGCTGACGGCACAGCATGCCGTAGTCTGACCTGTCTGTTTCGCATATGACGGACTCCACCGCCGCCTCAAGGCCTTTCGCGATATCCGCGAGGGGTAAGGTGGGCTTGTCCGTGCTCTGTTCCGTAAAATAGGGCACGTGGATGAAGATACACTTTTTGGCATCTGTAGAAAAACTATGTAAGACGGAATACAAAAGGTCGTTGCACACGTACGTTCCCGCATGAAGGGATATGTCCGCCGGGACGCCCGCACCGCGTATGGCACGGACAGCACCTTCCGCGTCTGCTGTTGAAAACAGCACGTCGGGAGCATCCTTCGAGATAGGTTCGCCGTGTGGCTCCATGCCGTCGTTGTCGGGGATCCGTGCCTCTCTCACGTTGAGAGCCACCTTTTCGGGGGTGATCTTGTCTCTTCCACCCGCCTGACCGACGCATATCACCCCGTCTGCGTCTATTTCGAGGGCTTTTTTCACGGTCAGCTCAGCCGCCCTGCCGAATGCCACGGGCAGATACAGCTTTTCTATACGCACGCCACGTACCGTGTCGGGAAGAAGCTTTACCGCCTCCATGGACGAGTTGAGCGCGTCTCCTCCGAAGGGCTCGAAGGCTGTAACGAGAATTTTATTCATTTGTCTAACTCCTTTCTCACTCCACCTCGCGGATGACGAGGCGGGGGACTCCCATTATCCTGCAGTGGTCAAGGCTCTCGCCCTCTATCTTAATGGGGGGGACGTTGGGATTCACCGCCACAAGGCGCACGTCCCCCTTCGGGGTATATTCAACACGCTTCAAGGTGGCAAGCTCATCATCGTATATGACAGCCGCAATCTGTCCGCTGTAGTCAACTGTATCCTGCTTGAGTATGAGCACTATGTCCCCGTCAAGGTACATGGGGTACATGCTCTCACCGCGGACGCGAAGCACGAAAAAGTCCTCGCGGGGGCGGGTCTTAAGATATGCGGCGGGAAGCTCCACCACGTCTCCGTCCCAATCGTCAAGGGCTACGTGGTCAAAGCCTGCGGCGATATCTCCCACCACGGGAAAGCTGACGTTTTCCTCCGAGATAACGGGTGCGGGGGTGAAGCGCGCCCCGTCCCATCCCATAAGCTCATGGGGGGACACGCCCAGCACGTCTGCGAGGGCGGATATTTTATCCCCGCGCATATTGGCGATCTTTCCCGTCTCCCATTTGAGCACGGTGCTCCTTCCCACGCCGACGGCGCGTGCCACGTCCTCGAGGGTCATTTTTTTAGCGGTACGCAGTTTTTTTATTCTGTTGCCAATGGTATTATCTGACATAACGGTATCCTGCTTTCTGAGTGGATTCACATATTCACGTATATATTATAGCATATTTGTTTCCCAAATGCAACCCGTTTTTAACATTTTAGCAAATTTTGTTTCCTTTGCGAAATTTCATATTGACAAAAGCCGTTGTCGGTGGTATGATTGTTGTATCCTTTAGGAAACAAGCAATCTGCGGCGGCGTGTGAACGGACAAGCGAAACCATCGTAGGGGAGAGAAATAAAATGATGCGTTCTCGGGAGGAGAACATGATGCGTACCATGGTACATGAAGCGTTGCCGCAGGCAACATGAAGCATTTCCCTTTCGGGAAATATGAAGAACGAATGATCCATGTAGGTGCGATCCCTTGCGGTCGCCCGAAAACAAGCGCGTCGTATCAACCTTACGGCTACGCGTCAAACCTCAAATTCATCTGTAGGGTCGATTCATGAATCTCCCGCACGAACGCTCCGCACCAACGGCACGGCTACTTGCCGAAACGT
>JAFSGU010000054.1 GCA_017440665.1 Clostridia bacterium | reverse complement strand
GTTCCCGCTGACTGCACTACCGATGGACTCACCGAGGGTAAGAAGTGTTCCGTATGCGGTGAGGTCACAGTAGCTCAGGAGATAGTACCTGCTGTGGGCCACACCGAGGAGACAGTTCCCGCTGTTCCCGCTGACTGCACTACCGATGGACTCACCGAGGGTAAGAAGTGCTCCGTATGCGGCGTGGTTACCGTAGCCCAGGAGACGATTCCCGCACTCGGACACGACTTCGAAGATGAGTGGACGGTCGACATCGAACCCACAACTACAACTCCCGGACAAAAGTCCCGCCACTGCTCACGCTGTGACGAGGTAACCGACGTCATTGAGATCGCAAAGAAGGTTGAACTCATCGATTCCTCTGAAAAGTTCACCGACGTTTCAGCGTCATCCTGGGCAAAGGACGGAATCGACTACGTTGTTTCCTACGGCTACATGAACGGCACGGGTAACGGCTCAACGTTCTCTCCGAGCGGAACGATGTCACGTTCCATGATCGTAACCGTCCTGTACAGAATCGCAGGTCAGCCTGCTCACGGAGACAGCAATCCCTTCTCTGATGTTGACACAGGTTGGTACTACGATGCGGTTCTTTGGGCGTACGAGAATGGTATAGTAACCGGAACAAGCGCGACAACGTTTGCTCCTGACGGTAATGTGACCCGCGAACAGATGGCAACGTTCCTTTACAGATTTGCGGGATACATGGGTTACGATACTGACAGTAAAGCAGATCTTGGTACCTTCCCCGACGAGGGATCGGTAGGTTCATGGGCAAAGGATGCTCTCGCATGGGCAAACGCCGAGGGACTTATTACGGGTGCAAAAAGCGGCAGCTCCGTCATCCTTGATCCTCAGGGCATAGCAACGCGTGAACAGGTAGCCACTATTCTGATGCGCTTCTGCGAGGCATACAACGATTGATCTATGCTTCCCGCGTCAGTCATGACGTTTTGGATATAGTTTCTTCTCCCTAATATGCATGGGCAGCAGTATAAAGCCCGCCATAAGCGGTCGGTTTACCTCAAAAGGTAATCCGACCGCTTTTTGTATGCCGTATACGGAGAAGTAAAAACGGAGTACAACGAGCGCCGGTGACTGAGACGGGCTCTCTCACCCCGCGAAAAAGATGATCTCCCAAAAGTGTTGTCAAAGTGCGGTCAAAATGTTGTCAGTATTTTACGCGTAAAATAACATCCTGTAAGACCTCGTTATATTTAAGCACAACGCTCCTTTCTTCCCAAACTTCCTCTTGCCACGCGCCGTAACTTGTGATATAATTAAATCAATAAATATACACCTAACGTAAAGGAGACAAACATGATCTACAACGATTTTCAAAGTCTGAAGCTTTCCTCTCTCGGCATGGGCACCATGCGTCTGCCCCACGGCGAGGACTATAACGATGTTGACATCCCCGCAGTCAAGGAAATGGTGGCTCACGCAATGGAGAAGGGTATCAATTACTACGACACAGCATGGGGCTACCACGACGGCAATTCCGAAAAGGCTATGGGTGAGGTGCTTTCAGAATATCCCAGAGAGAGCTATTATCTTGCTACAAAGTTCCCCGGATACGACCTAAACAACATGGGCAAGGTAGAGGAAATTTTCGAAGAGCAGCTGAAGCGCCTCCGTGTGGACTATTTCGATTTCTATCTCATCCACAACGTGTGCGAGCTGAATATCGAGCAGTATCTTGACCCCAAGTACGAGACCTACGAGTACCTGATGGAGCAGAAGAGACTGGGACGCATCCGTCATCTCGGCTTCTCCGTTCACGGAAATATCGATACCATGAAGCGCTTCCTCGACGCTTACGGCAAGGATATGGAATTCGGTCAGATCCAGCTCAACTGGCTTGACTACGACTTCCAGAATGCCAAGGCAAAGATCGAAATGCTGAACGAGATGAACATCCCGATCTGGGTAATGGAGCCTCTCCGCGGCGGAAGCCTTTGCAAAATGGCACCTCAGTACGAGGAAAAGCTTCGCGCACTCCGCCCTGACTGCACACCAACAGAGTGGGCGTTCCGCTTCTTACAGTCCATCCCCGGCGTGACGGTCGTTCTCTCAGGTATGTCCAACTTTGAGCAGATGAAGGAGAACATCATCACCTTCGAGGAAAACAAGCCCCTTTCCGCAGAGGAGATGGAGACCATCCTTGGAATCGCCAAGGATATGACCTCGGCGGGTACACAGCCCTGCACGGCGTGCCGCTACTGCACCACCCACTGCCCCATGGAGCTTAACATTCCATGGCTCATCGAGCTTTACAACGAGCACGTATACTCAGGCGGCGGATTCTTAGCTCCCATGGCGCTCGATGCTCTTGACGAGGACAAAAAGCCCTCTGCATGTCTCGCCTGCCGCGCCTGCGAGGCGGTATGCCCTCAGCAGATAAAGATCTCCGAGGTGCTTGCGGACTTTGTAACAAAGCTGTGATCGTGACTTTTTACGCTAATATGAGTGGTGATATTAGCGTGGATGTATAATAAAGTATAGCGAAAGCCGCCCATACGGGCGGCTTTTGATGATATGACACCACCCCATACAGAATTTCTCCCCACGTTTGACTTTTCCATGAAAAGTTGGAAAAATTTATTGACAAATTCGATTCTAAGATGTATAATGAAAACGACCATAAAACTTGGAAAAAGGATATACGTATGAATAGTAAAGAGATTTTAGAAGCTGCTAGAAAGAATAAAGAAAGAGGAAAAGAATTTGAAACCAAGGAGATCAACCGTAGCAATTCGTTAGGGTTGATTGCTGCAATGGTGGTTGGTCTTGTTTTATATTTACTTGAGTTTTTTCTCAAGGGTACAATGAATATAGGAATTGGTGCGTTTGGAATGACTGCAGCAGGGGTACAGTCATTGTATGAAGGAATTAGACTTAAAAGAACTTCTATAATAATCGCGGGGATAATAGTTTCTTTGCTTGCTGTTTTATTAATAATAATGTTTATTATACAGGTGGTATCTAAATGAATACTCATTTGAAGTTGAAAAATAGATTAAAACAATATAGGAAAGAAGCCAAGATGACACAAACGCAGCTCGCCGAACTTATAGGGTCTACCAAAAACACGATCAGTTCAATTGAAACAGGACAATTTTGCCCGACGGCATACCTCGCAGCATTATTGTGTACTGCACTTAATTGTAAGTTTGAAGATTTGTTTTACTTTGAAAAGGAGTAAAAAGGAGAATTTATGAAAAATAAGATAGATGATAACCTTTCCCTATTTGATGTTTGCGACTCCAAAGAAGTGCCGAGCTCAAAAATTGATGTAGTTAAACTCAGCTATATTTCCTCTGAAACTGTAACTTGGCAGGATTTATTTAATGGTTATGACGAACTTTATGCAGTAACATTTTCTTCTGGAATAAATTTTGTATATGCACTTCTCGATATGTTTGATAAAGCAGAAGTTATATTTGGAAGCGAAGCGGTATTATCCTATACGATGCAGGAAATTATGGCACACCAAAACACTTTGCTAATACGCTTGAGAGAAGCTGCAGGTGAGAAAAGACAACGTTTGCTTGATAGGATTGATGATGAATCTGTTCGCTTTTATGTATCGCGAAATCGCTTGTCTCACGAGAAGATATATCTTCTTAAAGCAACTGATGGTAGGAAGCGAGTAATAATGGGATCAGCAAACATGTCATTTAATGCTTTCGGTGGCATCCAACGTGAAAATATTTGTTATATGGATGACGATGATGCTTTCGATTGGTATATGGATTGTTTCAATGAACTGAAAAGTGAAAGTACAGATAATATATCCAGGAAGGCATTTGTGTCAGCGGATTTAGCGGAGAATCTCGATAATTTACCTTTTTCTGAAAGCGTGAAAATAAACAAGGCGGTCGTAATTGAACCTTCAAAGGATTTGACAGATGAAGTCCGGTTTATATTGGATACACAAAAACTTGCAAAAGAATTAGCTCCTATTTTACCTAAAGCGGATAAGAAAAGCGGTAAAATTCTTGTTGTGCCGGATATGATCACGAAAATTAGAAGGCATCGTTCCGAGGAAATTGTGAAAGAAAAAGAACTGCGTAGCGAATACCCGCAACTTAACGTTGATGTTTCAGAATCACGAGTAACTTTGAACGGAGAAAAATTAGATCTTTCACCGTCAAAGAGCGAAGTACAAAACGATGTTGAACAATTCCTTAAATACATGAATGGCTATAGTAAATTCCATGGAGATTACCTTGGAATGCAGTATCGTTATTTTGAGTTTGCGAACTGGTTTTTCTGTTCTCCATTTATGGCGGCCATGCGTGATATGGCGGCAAGATTCGATCAGAATAAATTGCCATATCCAGTTTTTGGCTTAGTGTACGGAAAAAGTAAAGCCGGTAAAACGAGTTTTCTTGAAACATTACTCAAAATGATGATTGGGCAGAAGCCAAAGATTTCAGCACCGGATTTTACTCGTTCAAGTATAGAAAATTTAAAACACGTTGTGGAAGGAGCTCCCATAATTGTTGACGATTTAACGCAATCGAGATTCAGCCAGCATGCTATTGAAACGATTAAGAATGATGATTTTGGTGTGAGTGAACACCTTACAAACTATTCTGCGGTCGTAATCAGCGCTAATGAGGACGTCAAGGCGGTAGCACCCGAGGTAATACGAAGAACTGTAATATGTCGAGTGGAAGCGGGTCTTACCAATACGGAAGTTATGAAGAGCAATATCGTTCGTACTGTTCAACAAAAGGTTGGTACGGCATTCTATAGAGAATACCTTAGACGTATGCTTCAAGAGATTCCCACATTAATTGAACAGATGAAGGACGATAACGCTGAAAGCGCACCGGATATTCTCGCTGTATCCTCAAAAATCATCGTTGGAATTATAGAAGAATTTGGTGATGAGAGCCCCGAATATATAAGAGAACTCTCTCTTGAAGATTATTTCAGTGAACATGTTACGGGTAAGCATGCAAAGAAAACAATAATTAATGCATGGAAAACAAGTCCTAAATCTTTCGAAGTTCATACGAAAATGAATGAGTTAAGATACAACGCAGGACAGACATACGAGGCAGACAGACTTATAAAAGAACTCCCGGAAACATTGGAAGCACGTAAAGTTAGAGAGCTTGTTATAATGAATTTGACACAAGCAAAGGAGTTCTTCGGTATTGATTTTAAAAAATCATTTTTATCGTGGATAAAATAATTTCTCATGTATAGGGACATTTCAGGATATATGTCGTTGGTAAATTACCACAGAGAAACTAAAACATACACGAGACATTACAATAAAGCATGGATTTTCTATTATTTTAGATGTAAACGAGCGCATATATAAGCCTTCTCCTGTGGGAGAAGGGGGACCGCCATACGCGTTGCGGATGGTGGTGGATGAGGAGTAAATATGATCCCTTATAATAAGAAACTGGTGTCAAATGCAAGGACGCTACGTAAGAACATGACACCTGAAGAAAAGCATTTGTGGTATGACTTTTTGAAAAGGTTACCTGTTAACGTACGTCGTCAGCATAATATAGAAAACTATATTGTTGATTTCTATATAGCGGAAAAGAAGATAGTAATAGAAGTGGACGGAAGACAGCACCTTCTTCCCGAACACAAATATGCTGACGCACAACGAGATACAGACTTAGCATCTTGGGGGATTGTTGTCCTTCGTTATTCCAATGACAGTATAAGAAATCATTTTCATACTGTTGCTGCCGATATTTTAAAAAATCTTGACTTGGATTTTGATCAGTTAAAGTCTGCCAGGTAACACCTCATCCGTCATTTCACCGTGCGCGGTGAAACGACACCTTCTCCCACCGGAGAAGGCTCCTTGGGGGGCGTCCATACGTATAAACATAAGCTTCTGCAGTGTATATAAATCTGCAGGAGCTTTTGCAAATCCCTCACCCCCATTTGACAAATCCGCCGAAATATGATAAACTGAACATACGAAAACAGCTGCAGGGAGGATGCTATGGGTACCATACTTACAAAAGAACAGCTTTGTGAAGTACTCACGAGGTACTACCTTGAAAATTACGGCGAGAGGGACAGCGACGAATGGTTTGAACAGCCTGCCGTCAACGTTTGCACGTTCAAAAGAGACGGCAAGTATATATCTCTCAAGGCCCATATTCTGACAGGCGACGTGGAAGTACACGTTGAATAGGATCATCTGCACAAAGGAGACACATCATGACAGATACCGCAAAACTGTTTTACGATATAGGCGAGCCCTTTGCCGCAGGATTTTTTGAGACAGATTCACCGTCTCCCGCAAGGGCATTTTGCCGCGCATACAGAAGATTTTACGAAAACGCCACCCTTTCCGGCTATGACCCGAGCGATCCGCTGTACCCTTATCAGATACCGTGGCGCGACGGTTACGCCGTTTGCCCTCAGTACTGCCGTCAGTACTATGTGGACTACGGCGCACTCGGTGCGAAAAGCGAGGAATGTGCGCGTATCTTCAAGCAGTTCGATGATGAACACGGTGATTTTCTCAACGTGGACGGCAGAGAGGCAGGCTCACGCTATGCCGCCTATGTTGACGGCTGGAATCACTCCGTCCCGAACTTCAAGCGCGTTATCGCAGAGGGGCTTGATTCATACGAAGCACGTATCGCAAAAATGAAGGATGCCAACTTGCGAGAGGCGCTCCTTGATCTGCTCGTGGGTATCCGCGCTTACCACACGAGGATCGTAGAATACCTGGAGTCGGTAAACGCTGAGGAAAGGCTTGTAGCCGCACTGAAAAAAGTGCCCTTTTCCCCTGCTGAGACCGCCTACGAGGCTATAGTTTCGTGCAATTTCGTTTTGTGTCTTGACGGATGTGACGACATAGGTTTTATCGACGGCTGGCTTCCCAAGTACTGGCGCGGCGAGGACCTGACTCGCGAGCTTTCATCTCTTATGATGCACGTACAGTACGCAAACGGCTGGAGTATGTCCATCGGTCCCGAGTACAGCGAGCTGACAAAGCAGTACCTTACAGCGTCCCGCGGGGAGGCGCGTCCCATGATCGAGCTGAGATGCACCCCCGATATGCCCGACGACATCTGGCAGGTGGCTCTTGAAACAGTCCTTACCGGCGGCGGACAGCCTGCGTTTTACAACGAAAACGCTATACAGACAAGACTTCGCGAACGTTTTCCCGACGCGCCATGTGAGGATATATACGAATTTGCGGGAATGGGATGCACCGAGACCAATTTCTCAGGTCTTACATTCTCGGGAGGCATCGACGTAAATCTCAACGTCCTGAAGGTGTTCGACGAGGTCATGCGCGAGCATCTTGCGGCGTGCAGCAGCTTCGACGAGCTGTACGAAAGACTGATGACCCGTCTTCACGAGGTACAGGACGATCTTGTTACCTTCGTTAATAACTACTACAACCGCCGCGCCGAGATATCCTTTGCGCCCATGCGCACGCTGTTCGTGGACGATTGCATCGAAAAGGAGAAGGGATACTACAACGGCGGCGCCCGTTATACCTTTGCCATTCCCTCCGACAGCGGAATACCAAACACCGTGGATTCTTTGCTCGTTGTGAAGGAGCTTGTTTTCGACAGAAAGCTGTATACGGCGGATGAGTTTATTTCCGCAGTTGACGCGGGAGACGAAAAATTCCTCGCCCTCGCCCGTGAATGTCCCGCATACGGCGTGGCAGATCCTGCGGCTGACAGCCTTATAAACGATCTGACGCGCCGCTACTACGCCCACTACCGTCACGCAAAGCTTGACATTGGCGACGGCTTTTTGCCAACCAGCCATCAGTTCATCCGACACACCTACGAGGGTCAGACCGTCGGCAACACTCCCGACGGACGACGCGGCGGCACGCCCGTGGCAGACTCCATTGCCGCGGCAAACGGTAAGGCTGTGGACGGACCCACCAGGATGCTCATAAGCGCGGCAAGCTTTGACCAGAGCATGATATACGCCATCCCCGTGCTGAACCTCAGTATCACAACAAAGTTTAAACCTGAGGTGCTCCGCGGACTTATCGAAAGCTATTTTAAGCTCGGCGGAACTCAGGTGCAGATCACCTACACAGACCGTGAGACGCTCATTGACGCAAAGAAAAATCCCGACGATCACGGCGACCTTGTGGTACGCGTAGGCGGTTACTCCGACTTCTTCATCAGCCTGAACTCTGACCTGCAGGATGCGGTGATCGAAAGAACTATGTTTGATGGATGAGATGAAGAGCTGTATCCGTGTTTGACAGGTGGATATTCAAGTGTTATAATGGACTGAAAACAGAATAAGGAGAAATAGCTTTATGAAATTTTATCTGAAAAAACTTTTAGTTTTGGTAATAGCGATCGCAATGGTGCTGCCTGTCCTCCCTTTTGTAAAGGTATCGTCTGCAACTGCGCTTATTACCGTTGCTAAATACGAGGAAAGGCTCAAAGCATTTAAGGCGGACAGCCGATTTAAAGATGGCGCAACATGGGGATACGAGCAGCGTCCTAAACTGAACACGGGGTGGAGTTGTAAGGGTTGCTGTGCGTACGTTGCCGATTTTGTAAAGTACGTTTACGGAGTAAATACAGCTTCGTGGGCTTCGGAAAACTTTTTGAAATATACCGATATCAACGACATCAAAAAGGGTGACGTCATTTACATAAATGACGCTGCTAATCATTGGTTTGTTGTACTTGAAAGAAACGGTAATTCTCTTGATGTCGTAGAAGGCAATTATGGAGGCAAGGTTCGTCATATTGATGACGGCTACAGGATCAAGGATGGTAAATTGTATGACGTGAAGTCTAAAAAGTCCAGACCCTTCGGTTATGGTAGTCACTACAAATTTGCCGATTCCATGTTCACCGTAGAATACGATGCAAACGGTGGCGTTGGCGATATAGCGTCCAAAAAGCTGAATTTCGGTGCGAAATTCTCTCTTCCCACAAGCGGTGTTACCTATGACGGATATGACCTTTGCGGATGGCAGGTTAAAAGAAGTGACGGAAAGTGGTACGTTGGCGGTACAAACGGCTGGGTCGATGAAAAGACAATGAACGAAAAGGGTCTTAGAGCCAAGGTGTACGAGCTTGACGGCAAGAAATATACGATGAGCTCCAACTGGACCACAGGAGTTGAACGGGATACTACGTTTACATTCTACGCATATTGGGGATTTGATGAATACACCGTAAAGTGCTTTGATAATTACAGCGGTGTGAATCTTCTTCATGACGGCGCATTTGAGGGTGAATTGGATTCGGAATGGTATCTTACCAGAGATGAATCCGTACTGACGCTGGATATTGACAGTGAGGTAAAGCGTACACCTAAGTACAACACGCTTCGTGTCGATTCGCTTGCTGTCGGAAAATCCGGAAAAGACCTTGGAATCAGAACGTTCACCAGCGGTAGCTCAACGGGTAACGGGTACGTTGGAGATGACAAGGAAATGACGCTCAGCTTCTGGGCAAAAGCCGATACAGACGACATCAATATGTACGTCCGTTGGGGATATGAGCCTTCAAGTGAATATAAAAAAGTTTCCTTTACCACCGAATGGCAGTACTATACTGTCAGAATGGATAAGGAAAACACCTTTGGAAACACCATGCATCCGTATTTTGATGCAGCAGGAACAGTATGGTTTTCCGAAATGCAGCTTGAAGACGGAACGGAAGCTACAGCCTTCAAGAATGATAACGGAGAGTATGAAACTATCCTCGTGAAAGACGGCGGTACCTACGATACACTTTCCGTTCCCGTAAGAGAAGGTTATACCTTCGACGGCTGGTATACCTCCGCTTCCGGAGGCGAGATGGTAGATTCAACTACTCCCGCACCCGAAGCAAATACTATACTTTATGCACACTGGAATTACAGAAACCGTTTCACTGATGTTTCCGCGGACACATGGTATTATGACGCTGTCATGTATGTTTCTCAAATGGCGTATATGGCAGGAACTAATGCAGATCGCACTCTTTTCTCTCCCGATATGAATCTTACAAGAGAGCAGTTCATACAGTTCCTTTTCAACATGGAAAGACTGAGCTCAGACGACTATGACGGAGAGACAGGATTCAATGACGTACCCGAGGGACAGTGGTATTCTGCGGCAGTTAAATGGGCAAAGGAAGTAGGCGTTTCCAACGGTGATGGTAAAGGTAACTTCTTGCTTGGCTCACCTGTAACACGTGAACAGCTTGCGCAGTTCCTTATGAATTACTCGCACTTCAAGGGCATGAATACTGAGCTTGAGGTAAGCTTTGAGAAATTCAAGGACAGTGAATATGCAGGTGCATACGTTTCCTCCGGAATTACAGACGCTGCTGCACTTGTTGCGGCATATACTAAGTTCTTAGCCGAAGCTTCTTCCGTTGACTTCTATCTCTACGGATATGAAGACGCTTCTTCCATCAGCGATTGGGCAGAAAAAGCAGTTGCTTGGGCTATCGGTGAAGGACTCTTCACAAGCACGGGAACAAACGTAAAAACCGTTTCTCCTTTGAGAATTGCGATGCGAAGCGAAATTGCAAAGATCGCATTGTCATTTGATAGCTATCTGACAAAATAACAGCAAACTGCCGAGGAATATTATATTCCTCGGCAGCCTTTCTTTCGACCGATCACTATCGGAAGACAAATTTTATATAACAATAACAAAAAAGCGGTTGAGGTATCCCCCTTGACCGCTTTTTGCTGAAGTAATAAATTGATAGGATCGCTCTTTATTATGAAAAGCATCACGCCTCTTTTATCTTTTCCATGAGCTTTTTTGCATTCTCCCCGAGGATCTTCCTTTTGTTCTCTTCGGAGATATCCGCAAAGGCGACAGGCCCGATGCCGAAAGTAGGGTCGAATATTACCGAATCCGAGCCTACCAGTATCTTATCTGCTCCGAATGCGTCCACAAGGTCCTCTGTGGTTCTGAAATGTATACCCGCACAGGTACAGATGTACATATTGGGATATTCGCGGATAAGCCTTTCGTACAGCATATGAGGATGTCCCTGAATGAACGTGATGTTCGGGAAATCTCGCAGCAACTGTTCAAGCTCGTCAGGCGTGCCGAAATCGTGATGGAGATACCACTGACAGCGGTTGTTCATCTTTTCGTATACGGGATAGAGAAAATCGTCAGTCACGCGGAAGTCCTGCCTCAGCGTGTGCATCTTTATGCCGAGCGTGAGTCCTGCCTCATTTCCCGCATCATACTCGGAGAGGGCTTCTTCGTGTCGGTTTCCGTTCAGCGTTACGTAGCCTTTCATGCGATTCGGATGATTTTTCACCGCATCTGCAAGCCTTCGATTCCATATGGAAACGTCACCGTAGGCTCCGTATGGCTGTGTGCAGAAGCAGGTGACGTCGATACCTATACGGTCCATGTTATCTGCGATCTCATCCGCGGTGTTGAAGGGTATGTACGTCTGTATCAGCGAGCCGAAATGTGCGTGTACGTCTATCACCGTCACGTCATCAAGGGGAAGACCGCGCCTTGCTTTTTCAAATATTGTCATACCGCACCTCCGACTCTGCCTATGAGCGTCTCAAGGTTTCCGCCCGCAATTTTCGCTTTTTCCCCGTCACTTATATAAGCGTAAAGGATGCCCGTCATACCCGCCGCAGGATCCACCACGGGCATATAGGAGCCGAATATCAGCCTGTCTGCGGAAAACTGTCGGCACACGTTTTCGATAAATCTATAGGAATATGCCCCCGTTTCAAGATAAACGTTGGGGCAGGCATCAAGTATTGCGTACTGTTGACGCTGAGACGTCATACCGGGAATTGCGATGATGAAGCTTACGTTATCCCATAGCCTTGCGAGCTCGTAAATACCGTCGTAATCGGGGAAAAAGTCCCACGTGCTGTCAACGGTGCCGATGCCGTCACGGCTGACGCAGTCGATGATCACAGGCATTCCAAAGGCGGCCGCCTCGTCAAGGACACCACCTATAACGTATGGCTTCAGGGTGTATGAGTGAACGTTTGGAAAAAGGCGAATTGCCTTGATGCCGCGCACGAAAAGTGTGCGGAAATATTCACGGATGTTCCCGAACTCGCCCGAAGCGTGAGGCGCAAGGACGGCGCATCCCGTGAGACTTGGGAAATCTTTTATTTGAGACATCAGAAGCTCGTTTCCGAATGCGGGATCGTTCAACGATTCCTTGTGGAAAACGAGAGCGCGTTCGAGACGTATGCGTTCCATATGTACGCAAAGCTCTGCGGGGGTAGACGCGATGGAGTGCCTCGGCACGGCGGAGCGACCGATGTATACGTTAGAATCAAAGAAGCGGATATCGTTCATTTGCCAAAGCTCCTTTCAGGTGTGTTTGATACGTAAAATATTATAGCATACAGCAAGTGTAAAATCAATAAACAGCGGGGAAATGACAGCAGTCGGTATTTTTTAAAAAAGTCTTCTGCCCCACGCAAAAAATATTTGACAAACACGCCTTTTCGGTATATAATGTAGACGAAGTTTTTTCCGGAAAACTGCGCGGGAAAGTCCTTTTTCACCGCATAAACATATCATCTTCGGAGGATAACTATTTTGGCAAACAGAATTTTAGAAATGTTCGGCAGCATGGTCTTCAGCGATGAGGTCATGCGCGAAAGACTCCCGAGTGAGACCTACGCCGCAATGCGCAGGACCATCGACGAGGGACGCCATCTTGATATATCCGTGGCTACAGCCGTTGCAGACGCCATGAAAAAATGGGCGATGGAGCGCGGCGCCACGCATTTTACCCATTGGTTCCAGCCTATGACGGGGATCACCGCAGAGAAGCACGACTCATTTTTGAACCCGGGACGTGACGGCAAGGCCATCACCGAGTTTTCGGGACGTGAGCTTGTGCGCGGCGAGCCTGACGCTTCAAGCTTCCCCTCAGGCGGACTTCGCGCCACCTTCGAGGCGAGAGGCTATACCGCATGGGACCCCACGTCTTATGCATTTGTAAAGGATAACACTCTTTGCATCCCCACGGCATTCTGTTCATACGGCGGCGAAGCGCTTGACAAAAAGACTCCCCTCCTTCGCTCAATGGAGGCTCTGAACCGTCAGGCAATGCGTATCATCCGCCTTTTCGGCGACCGTGAGACCCGCCGCGTTGTCACCACAGTCGGCGCGGAGCAGGAATATTTTCTCATCCGCCAGGAAGACTATGACAAGAGACGTGACCTTATATACACGGGACGTACCCTTTTCGGCGCGCCCGCGCCCAAGAGCCAGCAGCTTGACGACCACTACTTCGGCGCGCTGAAGCCTAAGGTCAAAGCGTACATGGAGGAGCTGAACGAGGAGCTTTGGAAGCTTGGCATCTTTGCCAAGACAGAGCACAACGAGGCGGCTCCCGCACAGCACGAGCTTGCTTCCGTATTCTGTGAAGCTAACCGCGCCTGCGACCAGAACCAGCTGGTAATGGAGACAATGAAGAAGGTGGCAGGACGCCACGGCCTTGTATGTCTGCTTCACGAAAAGCCCTTCTTGGGTGTAAACGGCTCAGGTAAGCACGACAACTGGTCACTTTCCACATCCACAGGCAGAAATCTTCTCAATCCCGGGGACGACCCCACCTCAAATATGCAGTTCCTCGTCTTCCTCTGCGCGGTCATCGCCGCAGTTGACGACTATCAGGAGCTTCTCCGCGCATCCGTTGCAACGGCAGGTAATGACCACCGTCTCGGCGCGGCGGAAGCACCTCCCGCCATCATATCCATCTTCCTCGGCGACGAGCTGACCGCCATCCTCGATTCCATCGAAAAGGGCGAGGAGCACAGAGTCAACTCAGGCGGCGAGATGGGAGTCGGCGTACACGTGCTTCCCAAGATCCCCCGCGATAACACGGACCGCAACCGCACATCTCCCTTCGCGTTCACGGGTAACAAATTCGAGTTCAGAATGCCCGGCTCCAACTGCTCCGTTGCGGGCCCCAACATTTTCCTTAATGCGGCTGTAGCCGACGAGCTTGGCGCATTTGCCGACGAACTTGAGGGTGCATCTGACTTCGAGGAAGCATTAAGAAATCTTCTCCGCCGCACCGTAAGAGAACATTCACGCATCATATTCAACGGTGACGGATATACGGGCAAGTGGGAGGAGGAGGCTGTTCGCCGCGGTCTTTCCAATCTCCGCACCTGCGCAGATGCCATTCCGAAGATGAAGGAGAGACGCAACGTAGAGATGCTTGAGAGACAGCGCGTTCTTTCCGCAAAAGAGGTGGCAAGCCGCTGTGAGATCATTCTTGAAAATTACGTCAAGATCATCCAGATCGAAGCGGCTACCATGGCTGACATGATCAACCACGACATCCTCCCCGCCGCGCTTAAGTATTCAAAGGTGCTTGCAGACGGCGCCGCGGCTAAGAAAAACATCTCCGCCCGCCTTTCCATCTGCATGGAGGAAAAGCTTCTCTACAATCTTTCCGACCTGACCGACGAGCTTTACGAGGTCGGTATCATCCTTGAAAACAAGGTCGCAGAGGTTGCAAAGATCAAATCCAGCGAGGAGGGCGCGCTGTACTGCCGCGACTTTATCCTTCCCGCAATGCACCGCGCAAGAGTTGCCGCAGACGAGATCGAAAAGATCGTCGGCCGCGAATACTGGTGCTATCCCACCTACGGCGACCTTATGCTGGGCGTAAGATAAACTATATACGACAAAACCTCTTTCGTGGCGGAAACCTACGAGGGAGGTTTTAAACTTTCTCTTGCAAAACACGGAAAAGTATACTATAATATACCTGTAGAAACTGTTATGTTCCCCGGTTTGCGACCGTGAGGGATGAAAGGAAGGTAATATATGATCGATTTTAACAGTAAAAAAGGCTTTATATGTGATATGGACGGTGTTATCTACCATGGGAATCAGGTGCTTCCCGGCGTAGTTGACTTTATTAACTGGCTCCACCGCGAAAAGAAGGACTATCTTTTCCTCACAAACAACAGCGGATATACAAGACGTGAGCTTCAGCAGAAGCTTGCGAGAATGGGCCTCGACGTGCCCGAGGAGCACTTTTATACAAGTGCCCTTGCAACAGCCGCATTCTTAAAGGAGCAGGCTCCCGGCTGTTCCGTTTACGCCATCGGCGAGGCGGGACTTTTCAATGCCCTTTACGACGCGGGCATCACCATGAACGACGTTAACCCCGATTACGTGGTCATGGGTGAGGGAAAGAGCTATTCCCTTGACACCCTTACCAAAGCAACCAATCTTGTATTGAACGGCGCAAAGCTCATCGGCGCAAACTCAGATATCACGGGTCCCATTGAGCACGGTATCGCTCCCGCCTGCCGCGCACTTGTGGCTCCCATCGAGCTTGCAACCGGCAAACAGGCGTACTTCTGCGGCAAACCCAATCCCCTTATGATGAGAACGGGTCTTAAGTATCTGGGATGCCACTCTGCAGAGGCGGTAATGGTCGGTGACAGAATGGATACGGATATCATATCGGGAATGGAATGCGGTATGTCCACGGTGCTGGTGCTCAGCGGAGTTTCCACCCGCGAGACGATGGACACGTTTGCTTACCGCCCCACGGCAGTCCTGGACGGAGTCGGGGATATCGTAAAGGTAGCGGAAGGTCAGAAATAATTACATAAAACGAGCTCTCCCTTTTTACAGCAGTAAAGGGGAGAGCGTTTTGTTATTTTATCAGCCTTCCTCTCAGATAATACACGGTAAACACCGCAAAGAGGAGCAGATTGTGAGAGATCATACACGCCCACGCGGAGACAAGCCCCATACCGAGCAGGTAAACGCATATGAGCGTACCGACGATGCGGATGCCCCACATACCGATAACGTTTACCGCAAAGGGAAGAAGCGTCTTTCCGAGACCCTGAAGCATACCCTCAATAACTATTGATACACCGTAAAAGGGCTCGGACAGCGCAACCATGCGGAGCACGGCAACGCCTAAAAGCATTACCTCAGCGTCATCCGAGAACAGCCGCACCATACCGGGGGCAAAGGCAAACAGCAGTCCGCCCGACAAAATCATCAGCAGAGTTTCAACGAAAATTATCATCCGTGTGGTGTCGCGGAACAGCCTCTCGTCTCCCGCACCCTTGGCGTTTCCGGAAAGGGTAGCGGCGGCACTTTGCATACCGTAGCCGGGAATGTAGAAGGCGGACTCCACCGTGTTGGCAATGGTGTGGGCGGCGGTGGATATCTCGCCGAGAGAGTTTACGGCAGCTGCGAATACCACGTAGCCGAAGGACGTAATGAACCTCTGTCCCGCGTTGGGCAGAGCAACTCTGAGACACGGACGCAGAATCTCTCCGTCGGGACGGATGGAGAAGCCTCGGGGGGAGATCTTCTGATGCCTCAGCAGAGAGACGGTTATCAGCACGCCGCCGAGCGTGAATGCCGCGGCGCTTGCAAGTCCCGCGCCGATAACGCCAAGCCCCGCGCCGCAGAGCTTGATGCTGTAGCCGAACACGGTCACAGTGCGGGTGGGGTAAATGAGGAAAAAGTTTAAGATAACGTTGGTGACGTTTACCGCGACTCCCGTAAGCATGGGAGTTTTAGAGTCTCCCGCCGCCCTCAGCACCGTACCGAATATGATGGTGGCGCATCGGGGGAGCATGGGTGCGTACAGAATGAAGAAATACGCGGCGGATAGCTTTTGCACGCCGGGGTCCACCTGCATCCACACGGGAACGAACGGACTGAGCGACAAGGTCAGCGCGGTGAAGAAGATACCAAGCACCAGCACGGCAGTCACCGACTGAGCAGACGCGCGCCGTGCCCTTTTGCCGTCCCCCGCGCCGAATGCCTGAGAAATGTATGATAAAAATCCGATACCTGCGGCAGATATCGTGCTTCCCACAAGCCAGTTTACCGTGGTTGTTGAACCTACGGCGGCAACTGCATCCGTGCCGAGGGAGCCGACCATGGCGGTGTCGATGTACTGCACCGCAGTCTGCAGAAGCTGTTCAAGCATGGTGGGCCACGCAAGGACAAGTATTGCGGGCAGGGTATACAGAGGCAGACGTTTTTTCATATATTATACGGGAGCTTGACACCCGACCTTTCACATGATTGCCGCTGTGGTAAAACGCGGCTACGTACATATTATACACGGCGCGGAGAATTTTTTCAAGAGGGGAATGTGTGGAGTGAAATAAGGGTCGGTGTAAACATAGGAAAAACTGTATATGAATGATATGTGAATACTGCTTTTTTTGAGCTAAATCCCCGATATTACTTGACAAGGGCACACAAAAATTGTATAATGTAGAATGTATATGTGTTTCTGTATATTATAACGGAATGATATACTCGGACACACGGTAAGAATTATGCCCTGGCCGCGCGCGGTCAGTGTAGAATAACCGAAAAACCTATGGAGGTGCAAATGACATGAATCCTATCATTACAGTCATCATTGGCGTTGCAGCTCTCGCGGTCGGTCTTATAATCGGGTACCTTTTACGTAAACGTACTGCCGAAGCCGAACTCGGCTCCGCAGAGGAACAGGCAAAGAGAATTCTTGAGGACGCAATAAAAGCGGCCGAAACCAAGAAAAAAGAAACGTTGCTTGAAGCGAAAGAAGAAATACTCAGTTCAAAGAACGAGTTCGACCGTGAGGTCAAGGACCGCAGAGCAGAACTGACCCGTCTCGAAAGACGTGTCACACAGAAAGAGGAGACTCTCGACAAAAAGGCTGAGACTCTCGAGAAGAAGGACGAACAGCTTCAGACCAAGCTCCGCGAGGCGGATGAAAAGAATGAAGAGGTCGCTCGTGTTCTCGACGAACAGCAGAAGACTCTCCAGCGTATCTCCGGCATGACTGCCGAGCAGGCTAAGGATCTTCTTCTCCGCAATCTTGAGGACGAGATCCGCCACGAAAAGGCAATGAAGCTGGCTCAGATCGAAGAGGAATTTAAGGCCGAGGCTGACGCCAAGGCGAAGGAGACTCTCTCTCTTGCGATCCAGCGCTGTGCCGCTGACCACGTTGCAGACGTTACCGTTTCTTCCGTACATCTTCCCAGCGAGGATATGAAGGGACGTATCATCGGACGTGAAGGCAGAAACATCAGAACCATCGAAACTCTCGTAGGAGTTGATCTCATCATCGACGACACTCCCGAGACTATCACGATCTCCTGCTTCGACCCCGTTCGCCGCGAGATCACACGTATCGCTCTTGAAAAGCTTATTCAGGACGGACGCATCCATCCCACCAAGATCGAGGAAAGGGTCGAAAAGGCTCGCCGCGAGGTTGACGACGCTATCAAGCAGGCGGGTAACCGTGCGACCTTCGAGACAGGCGTTCACGGCTTCTCTCCCGATATGATCAAGCTTCTCGGCAGACTTAAGTACAGAACCAGCTACGGTCAGAACGTGCTTAAGCACTCTATCGAGGTATCTCTCCTCTCAGGAATCCTTGCAGACGAGCTCGGTTGCGACAGCATGGTAGCTAAGCGCGCAGGTCTTCTCCACGATATCGGTAAGGCTCTTACTCAGGAAGTGGAAGGCTCACACGTTCAGCTCGGTGTTGACGTTGCCCGCAAGCATAAGGAATCTGCTGAGATCATCCACGCTATCGAAGCACACCACGGCGACGTTGAGCCCAAGACTCTCATCGCTATGATCGTTCAGGCGGCAGACGCTATTTCCGCTGCAAGACCCGGCGCAAGACGCGAAAATCTTGAGAACTACATCAAGAGACTTGCTAAGCTTGAAGAGATCGCCAACGATTTCGACTGCGTAGAAAAGTCCTTCGCAATTCAGGCAGGCCGTGAGATCCGTATCATGGTCAAGCCCGAGAAGATCGACGACGATTCTATGATCCTCGTTGCCCGCGATATCGTAAAGCGCATCGAAAGTGAGCTTGAGTATCCCGGACAGATCAAGGTACATATGATCCGTGAAAGCCGCGCCATCGAGTACGCAAAGTAATAATCAAATATCCGTATGCTTATCGGCATACGGATATTTTTTGCGCCATTTTGAGCTCTCCCTGATGAGATGAAAAATGCTAACGTTCGTATCCTCTGAGGGTACCGTTTACATTGCAAACAGTAATGCCGAACCCTGCAAGTTGCCGCATCCGGACGCCGCTTCGTCTGCGTACCGGAACAAACGGTTCAAATTGGTATTCCGTATTCTAACTGTAAAAAGATGTGGCTGCCGCATTTAGCGCCGAACAAAAGACACGAGGAAATTGATTATCAAAGCCTCGGAGGGGAGCGCAAGCAAATAGCCATTAAAGTGGAAATCCGCCGATTTTTCGGCGGATTTCTCCATTTTATGTGTCTTTTTAGCCGCGATTTTGCTCTCTACCGTACTGAGTAACAGGGCGAGAACAAAATCACGACTTCTGCATCTAAATAGGGCACCCCATACTTTTGTCAATATCTGCCTATCTTTTCAAAATAGATGTCGTGCACCGCGGCGCCGTCCGTGATTCTGTAGTCTCCGAGGGCGGGACATACGAATCCAACGTCCTCATCCATTTCGTGAACGGAGGTGTTCTTTACGTCGCCGTATTCGTTTATGATCTTGTCATTACCGTAGCTAACGCCGAACAGATAATTGTCATAGAAATGGTTTACGGGAGTGTATACACACTCGTACTTACCGAGATTTGCGATGTCGTAATCGTAGTCGAACATGATGGGCCAGCGCGCGTACCAGATTTCATAACTGTCAGTTCCGGGCTTGGGAAGAGCGCCAAGCGTACCCATGATCTGTTCCTTTGCTTCCGGCTCGTCACTGTTGGGGTCAAGGTCCCAGTTATTTACAAAGGAGCCGCGGTTCATGGTATGGCCGATGATGATGTTGTCACGGCAAAGGTTGTCGCGTCCGCCGTTGAGGAGGATTCCGAGGGTCGTTGATTCATAGAAGATGTTTCCGGTAAACTCCTGACCCCATGAGCCGTCAACGTAAATGGAGTATACCCATGTGTAGTAGCGGTTGTTCTTGAACAGATTGTAGTTTATCTTGTTGTCGCGGTTGGTGATCTGTCTGTAGCTGTAGATGATACCGTAGTCCATGCTTGAGCACATCATGTTCTCGAATACGTTGTACATGATCTCAATGTCAACGCTGTCGGAATATACTATAGCCGCGCGGCTTCCGTTCTTAAACTCGTTGTTGTAGATCTTGCATCCTACCTCCCAACGGAGAAGGATCGCCTGAGAGCGGTACGCGGGTGTACCGAAATCGTGGAAGTAGTTGTTTTCGATAACGTTGCCGGAGGGGGTGAGAGTCTTGTGGCACTGTCTGTAGGACGCCTCGATGTTAAGGCCTGTGTTAACGAAGTTGAAGAACTCACAGCGTGTGATGGTGGTGTTTCTCGTGCCGGGCTCGTTGCCGTCACGGAATACCGTAACGATAGCGTTGTCACCGCCGATGTTGGAAACGGAGCAGCGGTCAAAGAGAAGGTGATCAGCTGCGATCTCGATTCCGTTTGCGGAGGATGTGGAGAAATCGAGTCCGATGAACTGCAGGTATTCAGCGCCGGGCGCGATGTACATGAAGGTACCGCCCGTTGAGATGTGGTAGTCGCCCTTGGGGTCGTATACGTAGAGGATCTTTGTATCGGGGTTAAACCAATACTCGCCTTCAAAGTCGATCTGGTCGGACAGGTTATGGAAGAATATCTGGTCGTCGAATCTATCCTCATAAGCCAGGACTACCTCATCGATATCGTATCCGTTGGGGAAGTCGAAATTCTCGAAATCGAAGGAGAGGACCTTTGTTTCCTTGTCATAGCTCTTTACGGGGAAGGTGTCGGTCAGCCAACCGTAACGGAGGAAGCCTGACACCTTCATTCCCTCGACCGTGCGGAACTTTTCAACGATACCGGGAAGGTACGCCTGAAGAAGGATGCTTTCCTTCTCATTGTATGTGGTAGTAACGTCGAAGTAGTGCTTGTCAACACCGTTTGAGTCACGGTTGGGGATTCTCGCCTCGTAGCAGGGAGCGGTCTCTGAGAAGAGGATGTTGTTTGCCTCAAGCTTGTCAATGATACCGTTAAGGTCTGCTTTATATATTTTCGACTTGTCAACGTCCCCGAGGAGATAGTAGTCGCTCTCGGTAACGGGATTGAATGCCGACTCTTCTATCTTGATTCCGTTGGTGAAGACAACGGGTCCGTCGCCGTACTTGCAGTAGGTGATGGGAGCGTCAGCCGTGCCGCCGTC
>JAFSGU010000053.1 GCA_017440665.1 Clostridia bacterium | reverse complement strand
CGTTGTGCCGCGCGGCACAACGGGGGGGCGTTGGTTATTCCTTTCCGTCCCACGCATAAAGTTGCCAATCCACGTCGGAATAGGCGTCGTTATCGTCCTTTACGCATATTGCTAGTCTGTCTTCTTTTCTGTTGTAATACATGAGCAGTCCGAAAAGATTTGCGATATTCGTTTCATTTTCAAACTCTGGGGGTCTGTCGTAGACCACCGAATTTATAAATCCGACCGACACCCAGTTTTCGTTAAACTCAAAGCTCCATGCTTCTCCGCCCGTTGAAGCCATGTCGGACACGTAATGCTTTCCGTTATGAACGATGGACGGACGCTTAGTCCATATATCCTCTTCGTCCTTTACGGCGCAATAATAAATCAATCCGCCGAATTCCACACGTACAATTGACTTGTCATCCGATACGTACACCTGCGTTCCCTCGGGTACATTTTCAGCAGTTATACCGTTTGACGAAGAAGTTTCATAAGTAACGTCTCCCACATGCGTATAAAAAACACCTTTGTCGATGATCTCCGTATCTACCGCACAGCGGATGCGGACGTATTTCTCTCCCTCGTAATATACGCATACCGCAGTATCGTCAGGCAGAGGTTCGATGACCATATCGTCCCTTCCCGTAGGTTCTGCGCCATATGACGGCTCGGTTTCGCTCTCGATTACGGACGCCGTTTCCGTGACCGTCGAAGGCTCGGTACTATCCGACTGTAAGCTGTGGTCATTATCATCCGAGGCACCACATCCCACAAGAATAAGCATGAAAAGTGTGACACATAAAAACAGTTTAAACTTCATAATTTACCTCCGATTTAATTGTTTTAGAGAAAGCTGTTCCGCACAGTTCTATTTTCACTTATTAGACGTAAAACAAAGTAAATTCTCCCGCATACAGAAAAATTTTGTAAGTAAAGCAAAATAACAAGGCTGTGGCGATTCCACAGCCTTCACTGTTATTCACTTAAATGCTTCTTAATAGCTTCAAAGGACTCGTCGCTGATCACGTGCTCTATCTTACAAGCGTCCTCTGCCGCCGTTTCTTCTCCTACGCCCAGGCGCATAAGAAGTGACGTCAATATACGGTGACGCTCGTACATTTTCTCGGCTACCTCGCGTCCTTCTTCGGTAAGCGTAAGATATCCGTCACGGTCAACGTTTAAAAATCCGCCGTTTTTAAGAAGATTCACAGCGCGGCTTACGCTGGGCTTCGAATATCCCATATATTCGCACACGTCGATTGAACGGACGTCCTGACGCTTTGAGGTGAGAATATATATTGTTTCCAGGTACATCTGACCTGATTCCTGCAAATGCATAGCCATCCTGCTTTCTTTTGTTTATTTACGCTTTTTTGAGCGCTGCCGCAAACCAGCCGTTTTCGCGCTTTTCTTCAACTACCTTAAAGCCTGCCGCGTTAAGAACCGCTACGGTCTCCTCAGCTCTCTCAACGATGATGCCGGAAACGATAAGCGTTGCTGTGTCCTTTAAGAATCTGCCGATATCGGGAGCAAGACGGATGATAACGTCTGCTACGATATTTACAGCGGCAACGTCAAAGTTTGCGCTTGCGGGGTCTACCTCGCGTACAAGGTCAGACACCTCACAGGTGATGTTTTCGCAAGAGTTAAGCTCTACGTTCTCGCGTGCGACCTTGATAGCGTAGGGATCAATGTCACATGCGTAGCAATAGCCCGCGCCCAGCTTGGACGCGCAGATAGCAAGAATACCTGAGCCGCATCCAACGTCGATCATTCTGCAGCCGTCCTCTACGTAGTTCTCAAGAAGTGCCGCGCAGAGGCGTGTAGTCTCGTGAGTACCCGTTCCGAACGCCATACCGGGATCCATAAGAACCACAACGTCGTTTTCAGCCGCATCGTACTTTTCCCAAACGGGAACGATGACAACTCTGTTACCCGTTCTGATAGGCTTGAAATACTTCTTCCATGACTCAGCCCAGTCTTCCTCACAAACGGAGCTGTGACCGACCTCAACGTCCATACCGAGAGTGGCAAAGCGATCCTTCAGCATAAGCTCGGTCTCAGCGGGAGACGCTGACTCGGGAACGAAAAGAGACACAGCGGAGCGTGTTCTGTCAGCGTTAAGGAGAGCCTCGTCGATAAGGTCGCCGTAAACGCCGTCAAGAACGCCGTCAACGTCGGAATAGTCCTCGATCATAAGACCGTTATTGATCATACACATTACAGCGCACACAGCTTCTACGTCCTCTGCCTTACAGGTGGTTCTGATCTGTATCCAATTTGTATTTTCCATAAGTATAATTCCTTACCTTATCTTATTTGAAGAACTTCTTGAAGAATTTCGTGCGCTTAGAGTGATTGCTCTCACCGCATGACTCTGCAAACTTGCGGAGAAGCTCCTTCTGCTCTCCGTTCAGATTCTTGGGCACCTCAACGTTAACCGTAACGTGTAAGCTGCCGCGGTTCTTGGAGTTAACGTACTGAACGCCCTTCTGGCGGAGTGTGAAGGTGGTACCCGTCTGTGTACCCTCGGGGATCTCGTACTTCATCTTACCTTCAAGTGTAGGTATTTCTATCTCGGCACCGAGAGTTGCCTCAGCATAGGTAATGGGTACCTCGCAGTATATGTCATTTCCCTCGCGGACGAATACCTGGTGAGGTCTGACTGTAATAATAAGGTTTACGTCTCCTGCGGGACCGCCGTTGCGTCCGTCGCTTCCCTGACCTCTGAGCGTGATCCTCTGTCCGTCGTCGATACCTGCGGGGATGTTTACGTCAAGCTTCTTTGATACGCGGACGTAACCGCTTCCCTTACAGTCGGAGCAGGGCTTTTCGATGATCTTACCCGTTCCGCGGCAGGCGTCACACTGCTTGGTGGTCTGCATCATGCCGAGAGGTGTTCTCTGCTGAACTCTTACGTGACCCGCACCTCCGCAGGTGGGACAGGTCTTGGGTGTGGTACCCTTTTCTGCACCTGTACCTGCACAAGTGGAGCATTTTTGTATCTTATTATAGGAGATCTCCTTCTTTACACCGAACACAGCCTCTTCAAATGTGAGGATGACTCTTACGTTGATATCCTCGCCTCTTACAGGACCGTTTCTGTGTGAGGATGAGCCTCCGCCGCCGAAAAAGCTCGAGAATATGTCGCCGAAGTCGAAGCCGAAGTCACCGAATCCGCCGAATCCTGCACCTCCGCCGCCTGCGGCAGGGTCGAATGCGGCGTGTCCATACGCGTCGTACTTTGCCTTCTTGTCGCTGTCGGAAAGCACCTCGTAAGCCTCGTTGACTTCCTTGAAGCATTTTTCGGCTTCAGCATCTCCCGGATTCATATCAGGGTGGTACTTCTTGGCAAGCTTTCTGTATGCCTTCTTTATATCATCTGCCGACGAATCCTTAGATACGCCCAGCACTTCATAATAATCGCGTTTTTCTGCCATAATTTATGGATATGATCCTTTCATTTACTGTTAAGATCACAGATATTTTGCTTCTGTAATACTGTCAAATGGGCGGAGGTGGCTCCGCCCATTAAATTTTTACTTACAAGATCAGTTGTCGCTCTTATCCTCAAAATCAGCGCTGTAATATGTGCCGTCGGGACCTGCACCTGCGCCGCCCATGTCGGGACCAGCACCGGGAGCACCCTGAGCATCAGCATACATCTTCTGTGCAATGGGATAGAATGCCTCCTCGAGAGCTTTTGTGTCAGCCTTGATAGCCTCAAGGTCATTACCCTTTACAGTTTCCTTAAGCTTGTCGATTGCAGCTCTTACGCTGTCCTTTTCAGCATCAGTTGCCTTGTCACCAAGATCAGAGAGAGCCTTCTCGCTCTGGTAAACCATGTTCTCAGCGTTGTTCTTAACCTCAACAGCTTCCTTCTGCTTCTTGTCTGCCTCTGCGAACATCTCAGCATCTCTTACAGCCTTATCAATGTCTTCCTGAGACATGTTGGTGGAGGATGAGATGGTGATATGCTGTTCCTTACCTGTTCCCTTATCAAGAGCAGATACGTTAACGATACCGTTAGCGTCGATGTCGAATGTTACCTCGATCTGAGGAACACCGCGGGGTGCGGGTGTGATACCGTCAAGGATGAATCTGCCGAGAGTTGTGTTACCTGCAGCCATGTCGCGCTCACCCTGAAGAACGGGGATCTCAACGGATGTCTGACCGTCAGCAGCAGTTGAGTAAACCTGGCTCTTCTTTACGGGGATAGTTGTATTTCTGTCGATGATTCTGTTGAATACACCG
>JAFSGU010000052.1 GCA_017440665.1 Clostridia bacterium | reverse complement strand
CGTTACCGGTCGCGGTGACGGACGCTTCTCTCCTGCTGACAACATCACGAGAGCCGAGCTTGCGTCTATCCTCACAAAGTTCGTGACCTACATGGATATAGACCTTCCGGACAACTCCAAAATCGACAGCTTCAAGGACGCTGACACCTTTGACGCTTGGATGACAGGCCCCATCGAGGCTGTAAGAAAGAACGGTCTCATGCAGGGCAGCGACGGAAAGTTCAATCCCCGCGGAAACGCAACACGTGCTGAGATCGCAACCGTTATCATGAACCTTCTCCCGAACGTTGGAAGAACATCCGTTGTAACAGACGGCGTAAGTGATTACGTGATCGTATGTGACACGGAGAACGAAGGCGCAGTTGACGCTGCTGAGCGAATCCGCTATCAGATCGCATACGTAACGGGCGCTGAGCTTAAGGTGGTTGACGACAGCACCGCTGAAAAGGCGAAGGAGATCGTTATCGGCTCTGCACGCAAGTCAGGCGTTGATACGTCTGAGCTTATCCTTGACGGATATGAGATCGCTGTAAAGGGCGATAAGGTATTCGTTGACGCGGCAAGCGCAGACGGACTTTACCGCGGCGCGGCTAATTTCCTTAACACCTGCACATCCGGTGACGACGTACGCTTCACAAGCAAGACTGCTGAGCGTGCGCCTCACGAGTATCCCGTTAAAAAGCTTCTCATAAACGGCAACGACATTTCAAGGTACACCATCCACTACCCTGCCAACGCATCCGCTAACACGCTTACTGCTGTGGATGACCTTGTAAAGTACATCGACATGGCGACAGGCGTTACACTTGAGAAGTCCACCGCCAAGGCGGGAAGCTACGCTATTATCGTTGACGAGACCAAGGTAGTGATCGACGGCTCCGTAAACAAGAGCTGTGACAACTTCACCGTTAAGAGCGAGGGTAACAGCATCCGCCTTATTGGTGACGCTGACCGCGCGGCGGCATACGCCTGCTACGATTTCCTTGAGCAGCTTGTGGGATGTGTATTCCTTACCTCCAAGCAGGATTACGTAAAGCCTGCGGCTGAGATTAACATCAAGGACGTAAACTACACCGAGTCTCCCATTTTCGCTATCCGCGACAACTACGGAAACGTTCCCGTACTCAAGAACAGAGATTACGCATGGTCAAGCGCAAACGGAATCCACACACTCGCTTCCCTTGCACCCGACTTCTGTAAGCAGTACGTAAATCAGCCCTGTCTCCTTGATGAGGCAGTATACGATCAGGTAATCGAAAACGTATTCAAGGCGCTTGAAAAGAAGCCCAACTCACAGATAGTTTCCGTTTCCATCAATGACGTTGCCGAGTGGTGCGACTGTGCAAAGTGTACTGCGGCAATCGAAAGCGAAAGCCACACAGATTACCTTCTCCGCTTTGTAAACAGAGTGGCTGAGGAGATCGAAAAGGGCGGCTACACAGACGTTCTTGTTCACACCTTCGCATATGACGAGGCTATAGTCGCGCCGAAGGCAGTAACTCCCCGTGAAAACGTATTCGTTCAGTTCTGCCCCATAGAAGCGTGTATTGCACACCCTCTCGATGCTGACTGTAACGTAGGTATGCTCGGTATGTATAACGGAAAATACCTTACCGACTGGTCAAATATCGACTGCAAAAAGTACCTTTGGACATACCACGGTAACTTCTCCAACTGTCCCGTTCCTCACACAGATCTTTCCTATGAGACGATGGGAGGAAACGCAAAGTTCTACGCTGAAAGTGGAGTTATCGGTTGGTTCTCTCAGACAAACCACAGAAATCCCGACGTGCTTGGAGATTTCGCCGCACTCAGAAACTACCTGCTGTCCAAGTTCATGTGGGACCCCTACATGACTGAGGAGGAATATAACGAGCACGTTACAAGCTTCATGCAGGGCTATTACGGTGAAGGCTGGAAAAAGATCTACGAGGTATTTAACACATATATTAAATCCGACACAGGTCACCACACCCTTTGGGAGCCCGTTGAATCAAGAATGATCTACTACATGCACAAGATCGACACACCTTATCTTGTAAGTCTCTTTGACGAAGCGGAGCTTCTCGCTGAAAGCTACACCGTATGGAAGAACATCGATCGCAATCAGCTTTCATTCAACATGATGGACGTGTCCGTTAAGTGGAGAAGCCTTACAAAGGCAGGCAAGGATGATGAAGCACAGCTCCTTGCAAAGTGGTTCCAGGACAAGCTTCTCACCTACAAGGTATCCTATGGATCCGAAAGCGATATGTTCCCCAACATGATCATCGGCGGATTCGTTGATCCCTCCAACTGGAGAGGACTCCTTGATTACGGAGCAGCACCCGACAAGGGCAGACCCGAGGGACACTGCTCATATTACAGTAAGATAGAGGATCTGACGGTAGAATACCCCGACCGCCCCACGGATATTCAGCCTTATTGACAAACAAAGCGACAGCCCAACATGAGCTGTCGCTTTATTTATGCTTTTATGTATAGTCTCCCTCGAATTACCGATATTAAACCTCATCAAAAATAACGTTTCTTTTCCTTTACCGTCTCTCCGTCAACGGTTATAAAACTATTGCTGTCGCCATCAAGTCCTGCGGTGATCGTATGACCGCAAACTGTTGCACAAAGCTCATGCTCAAACTCAATGATCCCCTTCCTCGTATCATAGACCTGACCGTTTATGACAAGCTCGTTTACCGAACGGTGTCGTCTGTAGCATATATGAAGTCCATCCACCTTTGTCTCAAGCAAAACCCTCGCTTTTACCGCAGGATCAACCCGATACATAGACTTGTTATTACCGCCGCTTCGCTTTGCCTTTTCCTTGTGACGTTGTTCACTGCTGCGAGCACTTTTGAGACAAAGTCCGTAAGCTATAAGGAATACACCCGAGGCGACGACAAATATACCTATGCCGATATACCCGTAATGATACTTATGTATCTCCTTTTGCGAAAGGTCAAAATTCAAAAGCTCCTCGTTTTCGGTGCGTACCTCGGCAACGTAATCGGAGTTGGGATTTATAAGAAGATACAGCTTCGTCCCTCTCGGAAGCGCATTTATATTGTAATTGAATTCCTCGCTTTCCGTGTGAGCAAACACCTCAAAAGCGGAGCCGTCGCTGAACTGTATCGCACGGTAGTCTTCGTGTGAATCATCGTACCAATCGAAATATCCCTCGTAATAAACAGCCTCAGTCCTTGAAACGGGCGCGGTATTACCGTTAATATAGCCAAAGAACACACCGAAGGCAATGGCAAAAACGCCGACTATAAAAAGAGCTGTGGGACTGTTCACTATATCATCGAACCAAAATGATGACTGATACTTTGACATCCGTCTTATTTCTTTGTCAATATTATCATTCTTCCCCATACAGTCCTCCGCAGATATTATTACCTTAGTCCATTATATCACGGCAGTATAAGTTTGTCAACAAAGCAGGAAATCGGCAGATACAAGCAAAGCACGATACATTTTCCCATCAAGTCTTGCTTTTTCCCGCGGAAAGTTATATAATAATCTGTAGATCAAACAAGCGAGGTTCACACCATGAAATGGACACAAGAATACAAGCTGGGCGCGGCTGAGACCGATATAAATTCCATCGCCTCCCCGTCCGTTATACTCAGATATATGCAGGATTCCTCCAACTCACAGATGACAGCCATGAAGCCCTCATACGAGGAGCTGATCGACCGCGGTCTGTCATTCGTTCTCAGCAAGATAACCGTAAGCCTTTACGGTACGCTGAAGGCCCATGAAGGCTTCACGGGTGAAACGTGGGCGTGCCCCTCAAAGGGCGTCACCTTCAACCGTTGCTACCGCATAATGAAGGATGGGAACATCATCGCCGAAGCGGCATCCGTATGGGCGCTTATCGACACCAACGAACGTAAGCTCCGCCGTGTAAACGACGTTGAGCTGAATTACGGCGAGGATGCCCCTCTTGAGCTTGACGCTCCCACACGTTTCCGCATCCCCTCCGAGGTAGAGCTTACCCTTGCCGGAGAAAGGTTGGTTGAATACGCAGACTGCGACCTTAACGGTCACATGAACAACACCCGTTATCCCGACATCTTCTGCAGCTACATCACGTCTATGAAGAACGTTCGTCCCGCTAAGATGAGCATCAATTTCGTATCCGAGGCACCTCTCGGCGACAGCATCAAGATATACACGGGCTTCTACGACGACGCCTATTACGTACGCACCGTACGCGAGGACGGAAAGGTCAACGCAGAAGCGGAGATAATCCTTGAGGAGATAATGTAAGGCATGGAAAATACATCACTTTGCTATATAGAAAAAAACGGCGCGTATCTCATGCTCCACCGCATAAAGAAAGAGAACGACATGAACCGCGACAAGTGGTTAGGTATCGGCGGACATTTTGAGTTCGGTGAGTCCCCCGAGGAGTGCGTTACCCGCGAGATACGTGAGGAGACCTCACTTGAGGCGACAAAGCTGTCCTACCGCGGTATCGTTACCTTCGTCTACGGAGACGAGGGAGAGTACATGCACCTTTTCACCTGTGAGGATTTTGAAGGCACACCCTGCGAGTGTAACGAGGGTGTGTTAGAATGGGTTCCCAAGTCAAAGATGAGGGAGCTTGACATGTGGGAGGGAGACCACATCTTCCTCGACCTGCTTGAAGAAAAGCATCCCTTCTTCTCGCTGAAGCTTGTTTACTCTGCGGACGGAAAGCTTGCTTCCGCAGTCCTTGACGGCAGAAGCATTCCCCTTCCCTACAAAGTAAAAAGAACTCCCGCCGCGGCAAATACTGGGAACACCGATAACGGAAGCATGAAAAGCATTGACATATACACCGACGGCTCGTGCCGAAAGAATCCCGGTCCGGGCGGTTGGGGCGCGGTCCTGGTTTATAACGGACGCGAGGTAGAGCTTTCGGGCGGCGAGGCTGACACCACAAACAACCGTATGGAGCTGACCGCAGTTATTGAGGCTCTCTCGAAGCTGAAGTCCCCCTGTAAGGTGACACTTACCACGGACTCCAAGTACGTATGCGAGGGTATCACGAAAGGCTGGGCGGCATCTTGGAAAAAGAAGGGCTGGAAGAAGAGCGACGGCAAGCCCGCGCTTAATCCCGATCTTTGGGACCGTCTTTTAGAGCTTTGCTCTGTTCACGACGTAAAATTCTGTTGGGTCAAGGGTCACGCGGGACATCCCTACAACGAGCGCTGTGACGCCATGGCTCAGGAGCAGTCAGGAAGGTATTTATAATGGTATATAAAATCGTACTTATTTATCTTGCTCTCATATCATTAACCTCGATCATTACAACCGCATGGGACAAGCATTGCGCAAAGCGTGATATGTGGCGCGTACCTGAAAAGACACTTCTTATCCTTTCCGCTCTTGGCGGAAGCGTGGCAATGTACATCACCATGAAGACTATTCGTCACAAAACGAAGCATCCGAAGTTTATGGTGGGCATCCCGGTTATCATTTTCCTGCAGGTGGCAGCAGTCGCCGCTGTGTGGTATTTTCTGTATAAGTAAAAAACGCACCCCGACAGATTTTTAACGGTCTGTCGGGGTTGTCTTGTTCTGCTTGATAAACCCGAATTGGTTTACTTATTCCTCAAATTTATTGTATCCCCACCAATTTGGGAGTAATTCTTTTAATTTTACTGTTTTTTGCGTTTCAAGATCAAGAAGAATTTCAATATCTCCGCTATTCTTATCTAACTGCATCATATATTCACGGCAAGCACCGCAAGGAGAACCCACACGCCCATCAGGCATTACGGCTACAACTTTATCAATCTGGCTCTCACCATTTGTAATCATATTGGCAATAGCATTTCTTTCTGCACACATACCAAGTGTTGACGCAGTATCAATACAAACACCAACATAAATATTTCCTTGTTTCGTTAGAATAGCCGCTGCGACACCACCTGCATCTATAAACGGAGAAATTGTTCGGCTGTTTTGTACCTTAATTGCCGCATCATATAATTTGTTCCACATATTATTTACCTCGTCAAATTCTTATTTGAATAGCTAGATTTTTTGAGATGTTATTGCTTATTCATAACACGTAGTAAAATGCTCTAAAACCGCCTTAAATAAAGGGTTTTCCGCAAACAACTCATTTCATCCCACTATATGG
>JAFSGU010000051.1 GCA_017440665.1 Clostridia bacterium | reverse complement strand
GATCGCACGCCGCCACGGTCTTATTATCATCGAAGACAATCCCTACGGCGAGCTTCGTTTCTCAGGTGAGGATATCCCCACATACAAGTCAATGGACACCGAGGGTATCGTTATCTACTGCTCATCCTTCTCAAAGATCCTCTCTGCAGGTATGCGTGTGGGCTTCGTCCGCGGACCGCAGGAGATCATTCAGAAGATGGTCATCGCAAAGCAGGTTGAGGACGTACATACCAACAACTTCTTCCAGATGCTTTGCCATCGCTTTATCACAGAATACGACCTTGACGCGCACATTGAAAAGATCCGCGATCTTTACCGCGCAAAGTGTCAGCTTATGCTTGACACCCTGGACAAGAATCTTCCCGCATGCATCAGCTACACACGTCCCGAGGGCGGTCTCTTCATCTGGTGTACTCTCCCCGATGAGGTGGATGCTTCCGCATTCGTAAAGCTTGCTCTCGAGCGCAAGGTTGCCGTCGTTCCCGGCGCCACCTTCAACGCAGATCCTGCGGCTCCCTCTCAGTCATTCCGTCTCAACTACTCCACTCCCTCTGACGAGGATATCGTACGCGGTTGTGAGATCCTCGGCGAAGTAGCACGCGAGCTTATAAAGTAATTTGTGAAAGGCAGGACTATATATGAACATCTGGCATGACATCAACCCCAAGCGTATCAACGAAGACAGCTTTTCCGCGGTCATTGAGATTTCCAAGGGAAGCAAGCTCAAGTATGAGCTTGACAAGGAGACGGGTATCATGCGTCTCGACAGAATACTCTATACGTCCACACATTATCCCGCAAACTACGGCTTTATCCCCCGCACCTATGCGGAGGACAACGACCCTCTCGACGTGCTCGTCATCTGCTCGGAACCTATCGACAGCATGACCCTCGTTGACGTTTATCCCATCGGTGTCATCAACATGATCGACTCGGGCAGTCCCGATGAAAAGATCATCGCTATTCCCTTTTCCGAGCCAAACTACAATATGTATAAATCGGTATATGATCTGCCCAATCATATATTTAACGAAATGAGCCACTTTTTCAAAGTATATAAGCAGCTCGAAAACAGAGAGACAGACGTAGACGACCTTCGCGGTCCCGAAGAAGCAAAGCGCATCATCCAGGAGTGTATCGATAGATACAACACTCTGTTCACCTGATACGCATACTATATAATTAACGGAGAAACAAATGTTTATAGACAAGATAAAAATATACGTAAAAGCAGGAAACGGAGGTAACGGTGCCGTTTCCTTCAGACGTGAAAAATACGTTGCAAAGGGCGGTCCCGACGGCGGTGACGGCGGTAACGGCGGTAACATAATCTTCCGCTGTGATTCGTCAGTCAACACCCTCCTTGCTTTCCGCTACAAGCGTAAATTCACCGCTGAGCCCGGCGGCGACGGCATGGGCGCAAAGTGCCACGGTAAGAACGGCGAGGACGTTATCATTAACGTGCCCCGCGGTACGCTCATCAAGGATCCCGACAGCGGCAAGATCATCAAAGATATGTGCGACGACAATGACTTCATCCTTTGCAAGGGAGGACGCGGCGGCTGGGGCAACAAGCACTTCGCAACGCCTACCCGTCAGATCCCCCGTTTCGCAAAGAACGGTCTTCCCGGCGAGGAAAAGGAAGTTCTCCTTGAGCTTAAGATGATCGCTGACGTAGGCTTTGTGGGACTTCCCTCAGCAGGTAAGTCTTCCCTTCTTGCGGCTATTTCCGCGGCTCGTCCCAAGATCGCGGAGTATCACTTCACCACTCTTGAGCCCAGCCTCGGCGTAGTAAGCCTTGGCGGTGAGGCGGGATTCGTTGCGGCTGATATCCCCGGTCTTATCGAGGGTGCGTCCGACGGTCTCGGTCTCGGTCACGACTTCCTTCGCCACATCGAGCGCTGCCGTATGCTCATCCACGTTGTAGACGTGGCGGGCACGGAAGGCAGAACTCCCGTGGAGGACTTCAGAGTTATCTCAGAGGAGCTTGAGAAGTTCTCTCCCACGCTTGCATCTCTCCCCCGTATCATCGCGGCTAACAAGGCTGATCTTATGGTAAACGGCGAGGAAGAATTCGCAGAGATACCCGAGGTGTCCGAGGAGGCGGCAGAGCTTGAGGCAGAAGCCGCAAAGCACGGCTATGAGGTAGTATACATCTCCGCAGGCGCTAAGATGAATCTTCGTTC
This sequence comes from Clostridia bacterium, assembly GCA_017440665.1. GTDB lineage: Bacteria > Bacillota > Clostridia > Oscillospirales > CAG-272 > RUG11130. The sequence goes on along the minus strand of JAFSGU010000051.1, from coordinate 2,817 downwards.
ACTCATCAATAAGACTGCAAAGATACTCGAGACGCTCCCTCCCGTAGTAACCTACGAGCCCGAGGTAATCCCTGCCGTAGAGGAAGAGGACGATCTTGCGGGAGCGGAATCCGTCACTATACGCAGAGCGGACGACGCATCCTTCGTAGTATCAGGCGAATGGGCGGAAAAGCTTATGGGAAGAGTCAACTTCAGCGACAAGGAGTCTCTCATGTACTTCGAGCGCTCCCTTATCAGAGCAGGTATCATCGACCGTCTCCGTGCGGCGGGATGTGAAGAGGGAGACACCGTTTCCTTCTGCGGCATGGAGTTCGATTTCATCGACTAAAACGGTACAAAACAGCTTGATATCGTATGATTTCAGGCTGTTTTCTTTTGTCTGCGGACGTGTTGGTCATATACGCCAATTCCCGTAATAAAAAAGGGCTTTATTCTATATTTTACCTATTGCAATCGCGAGTGCTGTATTGTATAATTTAAGTATAATGACATTTTTCTACACTTTTTGAAAACAGCTTATCACACGGAGAAGAAAATGAACAATACACCTACAAATTATACTCCTCCGGAGTCTAATACACAGCATCCGAGCGGTGACAAGACCAAGCTTCGGCGCGTCATGAGAGCCAACAGGACCTACGCCTCCGTTACGGTGGTACTTTCCATCCTCTTGTGCCTTTCCATGGCGTTGAACGTAGCTCTGTTACTGTCGGACAGACTTCCGGGCGGTGACCGTAATCCACAAAGTACAAGCACCTCATCCCCCGTCGCAACAGACACCACTCCCTCAGAAAGTACGGGTCAGCTCACATCCGATACATCAGGCGATACTGCACCGTCTGTTCCCACAGAAACTGAGGCGGAAAAGCACGATCCCATAGTCGTGGGCCAGATAGGCGACCTGATGTCTGACGACGTTAAAGCGGTGCTGTCACGTGTTCCCGGAGTTTACGAAGCGCTGACTGATCTTGTTAAAACGGAAAACAGACCCAAGCACGTGGCGTATGAAACAACTGATACAGATGAGTCAACCGATGAGACATCTGCCAAGGAAAAGCCTGTCTACTCTCCCGGAGAGGTATCCTTTGCTTACGTTGATCTTACCACGGGAGGGGCGTTCGGATTTGACGCAGACATACCCCGTTATACGGCAAGCATTATCAAGGCACCATATATATACGCCATCCTGTGTGAGGTAGAAGAGTTCGAGCAGAAGAAGCACGACTTCTCCGATGACGGCACAGCTCTTTATGACGAAAACGGAAAGGCGCTTTTCGAGGGTCAGCATCCCAATTACGATGCTGAAGGAAAGCTGATCTACAAAAAAGGCGAGGAAAAATACGACCTTTCCCGCACATGGATCTATAACAGTAAGACCATGTTCGTTGAAGGCTCCGGCATGATACAGGAGGAAAAGGACGGATTTACCCTGACTTATCTTGAGCTTATCGAATATGCCATTAAATACAGCGACAATATTGCTTTGGAGCAGCTTTCAAAAGTTTTCGGATACGGTTATTACCACACCATGGCGGAAGCGCTGGGCATTCCCTCAAAGACGCAGGGTTTTATGCATCTCAGCGCGGCTGACAGCATAAAATTCCTCTGCGAGATATATAATTATTTTGAAACAGGCAGTGAATACGCGCGTCTGCTGAAAGATGCTATGATAAATTCAAACTACAGCGTTATGATACCAACAGCAGTATTACCGTTGGAATGCGCACACAAATACGGTTGGGACGTCGACGCCTTTCACGACATCGGCATCGTATTCCACGAACGTCCCTTTGCGGTAGTTGTTATGACCGACCTTGACATGGGGACCCATGCGGACTACACCTACATACAGAAGATAGTTAAAGCAATTCTTCAGTATCACGACGCTAAAGATACCGAAACAGATACGGCACTAAGCACACACAGTACACAAGGAGACGTCAATGACTAATGACAGAAAAAGATCCGTCGCACGTACCATCGGGCGCATTGCGGTGGTAACGTTAACCGTTTTACTTATTATCACAGCCGCGCTTTACGGGGTGATGTGGATACTTGTGAACGGTCCCTCCCCCACGGCAAGGCGACTGTTCGTGTTGTCCGTCAAGGAGACTTCAGCCGGAGGATTTCTTGCGGACATTTATCTGAGCGAAGACGAGATCGCCGAGATCATGGGCACGTCGGGCGGAGATTCGGGAAACGAAAACACCGACACCTCTCTTATACAGATTCCCCAAAAGGACGGTGTCGACGGCGGAGAGAATGTTCCGCCAAAGCCGGGAGAGATAATCACAAATACACCTTCAACGGGTGACGGTGACGATGCGCAAAACAAAAACGAAGGGATCGAAGTTCTTGACGTAGTCGGTTCGACCTACAACGGCAAGCTTATGATAATCGACGATCCGTCAAGGGTATTCGTAGGTATCCCCGGTGAATACGGCGAAGACAAGCACGGTCTTACCGTTGCGGCAATGATCGATAAATACGGCGCCGTCGCAGGTACCAATGCAGGAGGCTTTGATGACCCTAACGGTACGGGTACCGGCGGAATTCCCGACGGCATCGTGATATACGAGGGTGAGCTTAAATGGGGTTCCCCCGGTTCGACATACAATCTTGCGGGGCTTGATAAAAACGGCATCCTCCACGTGGGAAACATGACTGCGGCTCACGCCCTTGACATCGGTATTCAGTATGCGGCAAGCTACGGCCCCGCTCTTGTGATAAACGGTCAGCCTGCGGGAAGCTCCCTCGGAGGAGGACTCAATCCCCGAACTGCCATCGGTCAGCGTGCCGACGGCGCTATACTTCTTC
>JAFSGU010000050.1 GCA_017440665.1 Clostridia bacterium | reverse complement strand
GGGATTTCGCCCTCTGCGGAGGGCGATTTAAGGCGCTGCCCTACTTGGCTTTGCCATGTAGTAAAAACACGCGACCTTTCGCACTTCGCGTAGCGAATGTGCTAAAAGGATCGATCAAAGCTTTTCGTCATTATGACAGTGGCCATTACTTTGTCAGCAAACTGACGGGAGTGCGGAAGCACTCCCGTTTTTATTTACTTATTAAAGCCGCCGTTTTCTACGTAGTAGCCGGTCATGAAGAAGCAATCCTTGTCTTCAGCATCACTCACTTCATCGTAATGGTAGTACACACCCTTGGGGTCAACACCAAGTCCCGTGTACCATACGAGAGTTTCATAGTTGAAGGGGAAGTCAACGCGGGCGCGCTTCCACATTCTGTGGTCGATGTGGTTTAGCGTCTCGTAGATGTAACCGATACGCATGAAGCTTGAGTTACATACGTATGTGTTGCCCTTTGCCATCCAGCCGCGGGGCTGATCGTAGGTTGCAACGTACGCGGTATAAAGCGAGCCCTGACCCTTGTAGTAAAGGTTGCCCTCTGCAATGCAGTTAGAGTATTCGCCATACATACTTCCGCAGATGGTCTCGCCCTTTGCGTATGAGCCCCTGTCCTGCTTTGTACGCATACCGTAGCCGTTATACGCCATCATGTTGCCCTTGATGAGGACGTTGTTTATTCTCTCGTTGATGGTTCCGTCATCGTTTACGGTAAAGCCGCTCCAGATCTCTGCGCTGTGACCGCAGGCAACCATTACGTTGTTTACGTATTCGATGTTCTGAATAAGCGCGCCGCCCTGGCTTGTGAGACCGCCGTCGCCTACGTCATGGATGTAGTTGTCGTAGAAGTATGCGCCGTCGGTGTCGCCGTATATCTCAACACCGCTTTCAACGGAAGAAAGGCTTCCGCCTACGCATCCGATCTCGCAGTTTGTGAACGTAATGTCTTTATCTCCTGCTCTTACCGCATAATCTGTGGAATACATGAACGCAAGGTTGTCGTATCTTGCACCGCCGCCTGAAGCCCATGCGGCAGCACCGCAGCGGGAAACCTTGATATCGTCAAAGCGGTCTGCCGGGTTGCCGTTCTTGCTGTAGAGATACAACTTGCCTTCCTTGTAATCGTGGAAGAATTCAAGGTCGTTCTGAAGTGCCGTGCCGGGGTTGGTAAGGTCTCTCACGGGAGAGTAGAAATACTCGTATCCGTTGCAGCAGTATCCGCGGTCGGTGGATTTTTGACCTTCGCCCAGGTACTGGACTTCTTCGTTACCGTCGACGATGATGCGTACGCCGAGACCCTCGCCGCCGTTGAAGAAGATGTTACCGACCTCGCTTCGGTGTCCCCACCAGTGCGCATCGTCTGCTATCTTATCAAGGACGTAGATGTTTTTCCACTCAGTCTTATGCCATACGCCAACGCCGTTTGAATCCGTAAAGTCAATAGCCATCGTGAAAAGGGGCTTTGGACCCGTACCGTATGCGCCGTAGCTTACGCCTTCGGCAGTTTCAAGGGCTGCAAGGGAGTTTTCCGAGAACTGCTTGCCGTAGAACACGCTTCCGCGCTCGAAGAAAACGCCGTCGCCTGCTTTAAGATATGTCTTCTCGAAGGGACCGAGCATGTAGAAAAGAGGATCTGTGGTCTTGTAGGGAGTCTCAGGGGTAAGTCCGTCGTTTTCGTCACTTCCGTTTATGGAGGAGATATAGTACACCTTTCCGCCCGCCGCTGTTATCTGTTCGGGGGTGATAAGGCTTTCGGAAGTCTTGATCTCACGTATACGGTCAGCGAGCGTCTTGTCGTAGTAAGCCTCGTCGTCCGCGGTGAATTCATTCCAGTTAAGGTCGGAATAAGGCTCGTAGCTTTCGATATATTCCTTAACGTCAGCATCTGCCGCAGCTACGGTGAATTTTTCGGCTTCAGCCTTGGTCTTGAAGAATGCGATATAAGCGATGTCAAAGGTGCCCTCGCCCTCGTAGTCTGCCGTGCAGGGGTAGAACAGAAGGTTTGCTATATGTGAGGAATAGTTGATGGTCGGATATTTTTCGTTTATTACCGTAAGGTCGATGGTAGCCGTCTTAAATCCGCTGTCGTCGGCGCCTGCGGTGAGAGTAAGAACCTCGTCAACGGTAGGATTTCTTTGTTCGGTTCTCGTCTTGTTTGCTATGTAACGCGCCTCCGGAGTGGGAACGTCCATACCGTTTTTGTACGCCACCTTAACGTAGGGGGTTTTCGTCACGTCCAGCTCAAGATAGTTGATGGAAACACCCGTGGTGTTGGGATGGTGATATGTGTATGTAGCGTCGTATCTGCTGAGACGGGTCTTCATCACGGGGATACTTCCCGTTTTGTCAAGCTCCTGTCCCATACCGCCTACAGCAGCCGTACCGTTCCAGTAGAGGTAGGACGCGCCGTAAACAATACTGTCCTCAGACGGGTCGGGAAGATATCCCTGCCAAGCATTCTTGATAGCGCGGTCAAGGCGCATGAAGATGGCAGCTGCCTCGCTTCTCGTCATATTACCCTGAGGATTGAAGTTGCGGTACTGGTCTCCTTCAACAACTCCGGAGTTGCGGAGCACCGCGATGGAGTCTGCTGCCCATGAGGACACCTTATCAGCATCATTGAAGTTATACATACCGCCGCGGGTGGTGATGTTGCACTTCTTGTAATCGTTAACGAAGCGGCTTACCATTACAGCAGCCATTTCACGGGTAACGGGGTCGTTCACGCCGAATTTTCCGTTGTCAAGTCCCTTTACGATGCCTGCCTCAACCGCCCAGCCAACGTAGCCTGAGTACCAGGAATTCGCCTCAACGTCGGGGAAGGTGGAAACTTCTTTCTTTTCAGCGCCTGCCATTCGTCCGAGAATGGTGACGAACTGAGCGCGGGAGAGCTTCATCATAGGTGAGAAGGACGTGCCTCCCGTGCCCTCCATAAGGGAATTGTTGTATGCGTATTTAACGCTTTCGTAAAACCAATCACTCGCCTTAACGTCGGTGAAGGGCATTTCTTCAGCGGCAAGAGCGGGACTGCCTATAAGGAAGGTGCCGCATAGCATGACTGCCGACAGAATGATCGATAAGATTTTTTTTGACATTATTGCTTCTCCTTTCTCACGCCGCGCAAAGAACGTTCCGGACGCGAGCTATGTTGAAAATATTATACCATGAATCCGGCAAACTATCAATTGTGGGATTTGTCATAAAGGGGAGGGGATTTTTGTGCAATATGCGGGAGTGCGCTTTCGTATTAAGTGTGATATAATATATACGTAACGGAAAGATAATATTTTACGCACAGAGGGTGTCATGAAAAAAATATTTTGCTTAATTTTGGCATCGATCATCGCGATCTTGCTATGTACGGGATGTACACTTACAAGCGATAAAGAAGATGAAAAGGAGACGGGCGATTTGGAAAACGTAAGTAACATAACGAAGAATATACTTGAATATTTAGACTGCGAATACAGTTATATCGGCAGCGGCAAGGACATAAAGTCTTTGACCAAGGCATACTATACCGCTCTTGAAAAGGGTAAAAACGAGGGATTTACCCCCGTTATAGTAAACTGTGACAGAATACTTGCGGAGGCTATTGCCGTGGCTATCGGTGCTGAGGACGGAAATCTGACGGCAGAAGCAGGCAAAGCCTACAGGGAGACATTTTTCGCAAAGGAGCTTCCCGATGCGGGAGAAATTTTGGAGCGCCGCCGTGAGGAATTCTCGTACCTTTTAGATGCATTCGAGGGATCTGATGAGATTCCCATGATGCCCGATGAAGGTATGCATGAACAGGAGACCGTATTCGGGCGTCCCGACATGGAAGAGGCTGTTATCGTACATATACCGACAGCAGAGCCGTGGAAGGTATTTGCATGGCTCCCATTCGGCGGATTTAACGACTGCCCGACAAACGAAGAGCTTTCTTCTCTCGTTAAGCTTTGGTACGAGGAATTCGGCGCATATCCCGCGCACATTTCATACGATGCCCTTGAATTCCACGTAGAAAAGCCTGTCGAAGGGGATAAGTTGTCCTCTGTGACCGCCGATCATTTTGTGGTGTGTCCCACCATCGCTGAATACGTGCCGCCGTCAATGTACGCCAAGACTATAGATGGCGATGATATGTGGTCGTTCTGGTGGGATTGACAAACACATATAACACGAGACTAAACAGAAAAAATGCAGAGAATTTTTGTGATCCTCTGCATTTTTATATTGAAATTTCCCCTAAGGGAAATGAACAAATGAATTGACGGCGTCCGTCATGAATTGAAGCCTGCGGGCTTCATGAATTGAGATCTGCCGATCTCATGAATTGAACACCCTTGCGTATTTTTTTCGCAAGGGTGTTCATTATTTTATACTTCTGTGATACTGTCCGCCTCGCATACGCGGGAGAATTCATTACCGCCGTC
>JAFSGU010000049.1 GCA_017440665.1 Clostridia bacterium | reverse complement strand
TTTCTGTATAATTGACTACAGGCATATCTGCTCCTCCGATAAAGTGTGGTCTCGTCAACTTTATTTTATCAGATTTCGGCAGATATGCCTATACTTTTTTTCATATCTGTCAGGTCTTACCCCAACTTTTATTATAGAACCATTTAATTTTGAATGACTTATGGAAAATTTGGCACAAGACCGTTTTTTATGGTATAATGTGGATGAAAACAAGTTACGGAGATTTTTATGGAACTTAATGTAAAGCATTATTCATGTCTTGACGTCTACGAGCTTCACAAAATATACAAAGCGAGGGTGGACGTGTTTGTGGTAGAGCAAAACTGTCCGTATCCCGAGCTTGACGGACTTGACCTTGACGCATATCACCTTTGGCTTGAGGACGCGGGCGAGCTTGTGGCATACCTGCGTGTATTACCTGCAGGCGCAAAATATAAAGAGGCGTCTATCGGACGGGTGCTGTCGCTGAGACGAAGGGAAGGACACGCAAGACGGCTCCTTAAAGCGGGTATCTCTACGGCAAGGGAGAAATTCGGTGCCTCAGCAATACGGATAGAGGCGCAGACCTACGCGGCTGAGCTTTACCGCTCAGTGGGCTTCAGGCAGACGTCTGAGGAATTCTTAGAGGACGGCATCCCCCATATCGAGATGCTGTGGAAAGAGGATATGGCAAATGAATAAATTTGCATCATTTATACTCGATCTTCTTTTTCCGCCCAAATGTGCGGTGTGCGGGGAGTTAACAGAGGACCGCGGTGCTCTTTGCGAAGAATGTCTCGGTCGATACAGAGAAGAGTCGGGGCACCGTTCTGCGGTCGCCAAGACCTTCGGCACGGGACTGCGCATTATAGTCGTTACCGAATACGACCCTGCCCGCGCGGATACTCACGTGACGGAGCGGATGATACTCAGACTTAAAAAGGTGAAAAGAGTCTCTCTTGCCGACCTTTTCGCCCGCGACATGGCATTGGCTCTGCTCAAAGACGTAAAATTAAGCGGGATAAGAGCTGAGGATGCGGTGCTCACCTATATCCCCAGAGGCGGCAAGAATCTGGCAAAATACGGCTTTGACCACGGAGAGCTTCTGTGCAAACGAATATCAAAGTATTCGGGAGTTGAAGCTGTCAGCGCCCTTGGCAGAGTTGACGGCAGGGAACAGAAGAAGATGAACGCGGAAGAACGCATGGAAAACGCGGAGGACTCCATTATTGCAGGAGATACGGCGGACGTAAAAGACCGCCACGTTTACCTTGTGGACGATATAATCACAACGGGTGCAAGTGCTGTGAGAGCGGCAACGCTTCTCTACAAAGCGGGATGCGCCGACGTGACGGGGCTGTTTATAGCAGAGACCGTGAGACACGACAAACGGAAAAGATAGAAAAAAGCTGTACATACGTGATGTACAGCTCCTTCTTTTTTCATTTACTTGATCTCGACTGACACTTTTTTGCCGGAGACCTTGGCTGCCGCCTTGACTACCGTGCGAAGTGCGCGGGCGATTTTTCCGTGCTTGCCGATTATCATTCCAACGTCGCTGTCTGCAACGGTCAGAGTGAGGACAAGACCGGATTCATTCTCTTCCTCCGTAACGCATACTGCGTCGGGAGTGTCAACGATGGGGCGTACAAGATCTGTAAGCAGAGTCTTGAAGTCGATCTCTACTGCAGGGGTCTTGTTGTCTTCCATCATTACTTGTTCACGCTCTTGTTGATGATGCTCTTAACAGTCTCTGTGGGCTGCGCGCCGTTAGCAAGCCACTTCTCAACCTTCTCGGAGTCGAGCTTGATTGTTGCGGGCTCGGTCATGGGATCGTAGTAACCTACCTCCTCGATGAATCTGCCGTCACGGGGATATCTGGAATCTGCAACAACGATGCGGTAGAAGGGAGCCTTCTTGGAACCCATTCTTCTGAGTCTGATTTTAACTGCCATGGTAATTTTCTCCTTAAAATGTTTAGTTTTTTTATTTATTTAAAAATCCCTGTCTTTTCAGAACTGGAATGGGATCTTCATACGGCCTTTTTTGCCCTTTTTCATCATACCGCCGGTGAGCTGCTTCATCATTTTATTCATCTGCTCATACTGCTTCATAAGGCGGTTGACCTCTTCAACGGTGGTTCCGCTACCCTTGGCGATACGCTTTCTGCGGGAGCCGTTGATAATGTTCGGATGCTCTCTCTCCTTTTCCGTCATGGAAAGGATGATAGCTTCCGTTCTTGCCATTGCGCGCTCGTCGATCTTGGCATCCTTCAGGGCACCGGGCTTAACACCGGGAAGCATTGCCATGATCTCCTCCATGGAACCCATCTTTTTGATCTGTCTGAACTGCTCCAGGTAGTCGGTCAAGGTGAATGTGTTCTCGCGGATCTTGCGCTCAAGCTCTACGGCTTTCTTTTCATCAAATTCCTGCTCAGCCTTTTCGATGAGAGTGAGGATGTCACCCATGCCGAGAATTCTTGAAGCCATTCTGTCGGGATGGAATGGTTCGAGGGCATCGAGCTTTTCTCCCGTACCGATGAATTTGATGGGCTTGCCTGTTACGTGGCGGACCGAAAGTGCCGCACCGCCTCGTGTGTCACCGTCAAGCTTGGAGAGAAGAACTCCCGTCAGCTCAAGACGCTCGTTGAATGAGGAGGCAACGTTTACCGCGTCCTGACCGGTCATTGCGTCAACAACGAGGATGATCTCGGTGGGATCCACCTTTTCCTTGATGGAGGAAAGCTCCGCCATCAGTACCTCGTCTACGTGGAGACGGCCTGCGGTGTCCACGAATACCATATCGTATCCGTTCTTTTTTGCGTAATTTACAGCTTCTTCAGCTGTAAGAGGTGGGGACTGTGTGCCTCTGTCGAAGACGGGAACGTTTATCTTCGCGCCAACCACCTTAAGCTGGTCGATAGCCGCGGGTCTGTAAACGTCACACGCTACGAGGAGGGGATTCTTACCCTGCTTTTTATAGTAAGCGGCGAGCTTCGCACTGTGGGTGGTCTTACCCGAACCCTGAAGACCGACCATCATTACGACTGTCGGAGGCTTCGGTGAGATGGTGAGCTTTGAGCACTCACCGCCCATAAGGGTGATAAGCTCTTCGTTAACTATCTTAACTATCTGCTGAGCGGGAAGGAGACTTTCAAGCACGTCAGCGCCCACTGCACGTTCGGTAACGCGCTTTATGAACTCCTTGACGACCTTGAAGTTTACGTCCGCTTCAAGCAGTGCAAGCTTGACCTCTCTCATGCCTTCTTTAACGTCAGCCTCGGTCAGCTTACCTTTGTTTCGGAACTTTTTGAATGCTTCGGAAAGTTTATCCGTAAGACTTGCAAAAGCCATACTTAAATCCGTCCTTTCTTTGCATTTGCGACTTACAGAAGATCTTCGATTGTATCAAGTCTCGTCATAAGCGAAGCGATCTCTGCCGAGTTTGATTCGCCGTGAAGCTTTTCCAAAGTCTCTCTCGACTCTGCGATAAGCTTTGATACTGAATTCTTCCTTTCATACAGCCTGAGTTTGTCCTCAAGCTCAAGCAGCTCTGCCGAGCTTTTCTTGATGGAGTCGCGGATACCCTGTCTTGATATACCCGTCAGCTCGGATATTTCAGCAAGTGAATAATCCTCGTCGTAATAGTAGTCGAGCAGCTCACGCTTCCTTTCGGAAAGCAGACTTCCGTATACGTCAAGCAGACACGGGATCAACAGATTTTTTTCGAACATTTGACTCATGTGAACCACAACTTCCCTGTAAAGTAAATCACTTTACACCGAATTATATCATATTCAGATGGGCTTGTCAAGGCTTTTTCGTAATTTTTTCTTTCAGTTTCAAAGTATTTTTTGTCAGTGACCTCGGTGGAATACAAAGCGGCCGCAGTGTGCATAATATGGTAGTGAAGTTAAAATAACGGACACGAAAAACAATGGGTAGTGTAAGGAGGTCTTGGCTTGAACTTAAAGACGAAAGACGTGGTAATAATCGGTGCGGGGCCTGCGGGTATGACAGCGGCAGTTTACGCAAATTCGGGAGGACTCAGCGTAACTCTTCTTGAGAGCGGTATGTACGGCGGACAGATGACTGTAAGCTCCGTCATCGACAATTATCCCGGGGTAGGTAAGGTGGGCGGATATGAGCTGGCGGACATGATGTTCCGCCGGGTCGAGGAATGCGGGATAGAACCCGTATACGACACCGCCCGCAGGATAGAGGCGACAGGCGGCATCTTCAAGGTCGCGGGGGAGGCGGCGGAGTATTTCGGCAGGTGTATAATAATTGCAAACGGTGTGAAGCGCCGCGAGGCAGGCTTTGAGGGTGAGCGAGCGTACACGGGCAGGGGAGTTTCCTACTGTGCGGTGTGTGACGGAAGCTTTTACAGAGAGGCTGACGTATGCGTTATAGGCGGAGGCAACTCTGCTTTGGAGGAGGCGCTTTATCTGTCGGGAATATGCAGGACCGTATACCTTGTCCACCGCCGTGAGAGCTTCAGGGGTGAGAAGAAATACGTGGATGCCGTGAAGAAACGGGATAATATAGTGAAGCTTACGTCTCACCGACCCATACGGGTATGGGGAGACGGAAAGGTGGAAGGCATAGAGCTGCGCGACGACGCGAAGGATGCTCCCGTCAAGCTGAACGTAAAGGGCGTGTTCGTAGCGGTGGGACTTGTACCCGACAACGTGGGGTTTGCCGAAGCGGTAACGCTTACAGAGGACGGATACGTCTTGGCGGGTGAGGACTGTAAAACGACAGCTCCCGGTATATTCGTCTGCGGAGACAGCAGACGGAAAACGGTGAGACAGATCACTACAGCTGTGGGCGACGGTGCAGTCGCCGCTTCCGAGGCGATACGGTATCTGCGGGGATAGAAGTGACAAAAAGACAGCCTCAGATGCGTAAACAGTACGCTTCTGAGGCTGTAAGTATCTCATGGATCACACCTCTTCGAAGTCTGCGGGAAAAATGACGCCGTTCTGGGCGCGGACGGTGTCGAGCACGTCCATTTCCCATTCGGAGAACTGCAGGTGATACTCCGCACTTTCTCCGCTTTCGATAAGGCGTACGAATTCCGTGACCTCAAACTTCATGTTCTGCTCGTCGTAAGCGAAGGGGATATCCTCGGGCTGACCCTTGCGGGGGATGAACGTGAGCTTTGACGTACAGGATATCTTATCGACGGTGATGGCACCGTCCTCGCCGATGATGACGCTTGGTGTGACGGAATCGAATATTTTGGAATAGGATACGGTCACGTTGGCGTCTCCGTAAGGCATGATGATCTCGCCGCTTCCCTCAAAGCCGTTTGGCAAAATGACGGAGTTTGACTTTATCTCGCCCGTAGGCTTTCCGAAAAGACGAAGTGCAAAATGCACGGGATAAACGCCGATATCCATCAGGGAGGAGTTGGAAAACTCGGGCCTGAACGCCTGAAGGATCTCGCCTGCGCGGTATTTGTCGTATCTTGACGAATACTGACAGAACTCAAGGGATGCACGTCGAAGCTTGCCTATACGGGGCAGATTCTCGCGCACCGCCTCAAGGGCAGTATCAAATGCGGGACGCATCGCTTCAAGGAGAACGACACCTGCCTTTTCAGCCGCCTCGCGCATTCTTTCAAATTCGGAGCGGTTTGATGCGATAGGCTTTTCGCACAGCACGTGCTTGCCGTGAAAAGCAGCCTTCAGCGTGTGCTCCATATGAAGCATATTGGGACTTGCAATGTAAACGGCATCGATGTCGGAGGACAAAAATTCTTCCATATCCGTATATACTGCAGGGATGTTGTGTGCCGCGGCAAAGGCTGTGCCTTTTTCTGCGGTCCTTGAATATACCGCGCTGACAACGGCACAGTCTACGGCAGAGACGGCGTCTGCAAGCCAGTCGCTGACGAAATTCGTTCCGATAATACCGAATCTTACGGGTGTCATAAAAAATCCTTTCGAAAACCTCTCGACCCTCGGGGGACCGAGGGTCAGAGATATTTATTACTTATTTACTTCAACAGTACGTCTGATCTCGATGGGACCGAGAAGACCTGCAGGCTCAAGCACTAAGAACTTGGAGCAAAGGTCTCTCTGCTCGTAAGCAAGATTGTTTGTTACAACGATCTTCAGCGTGTTTTTGCCATTTGCCAAATATTCAGACACCTCAAGCTTGTAGGGAGGAGCAAGCTTTGTACCCACGTAATTGCCGTTGAGCCATACCTCTGCGGTCTCGCCAACGTTACCGAGGCTGATGAGATAACGTCCGTCGCCGCACTTCTCGTATTCGAATTCACCCTCGTATACCATGTAACCGCCGAAGTGGGGGTACATATCAGGGGCGCAGATGTTTCTGAGGCTGTCAAGAGAAAGATTTGCGTAGGGCTCGCCCTCGGGATAATTCTCCGCGTGGTAAAGTGTTACGTTAAACTTGGGCTCGATTATGGTCTCGCTGTCGGGGGCGTACTTCACGTATGCGGGAAGACCCTCGGGAAGCGCTCCGAAGAAGAGGATAACGGACTCATAAGGCTCAAGGCGTATTTTCAGCTTCTTGCTGTCGCTGTGTGCAAGGTATGCCTTGTTCTCCATGGGGTAGTATACCACGTACTCGCCACCCTCATATGCACTGAAGGAGATGGAGCTGCGCATATCGCAGCCGACGCCCTCGTTTGTGAGCATGTAAGCGTGGGTACTGCCGTCGGTGTAGTGGTAGTAGCGGAGACCCTCGGCTGCTCTGGAGCAGGTGATATCGTAATAACCGTGCTCGTGCATCCAAAGGGGAAGGTCTTCTGCATTTACAGTATGGATGTGACCGTTTCTCGGCCACATGATGCGCTTAGCGGGATTTTCAGCGGAGCATCTTGTGATCTTATCTAAGAATACCACGTCAACGCCTTCCTTGGATGCAGCCTTGATCTTAGCGATGACCTTCTCGGGAAGGTATTCGGATGTGGGAACGATAAGGCAGGGGAATGTCTCAAGACCGAGGCAGATAGCCCCGTCACGGATCTCAGCCATGTCAAGATAATCGGCTGAGATGATATCGAAATCAATGTGACCGAGAGTGAGGAGTCTTGCGGGCTTGTAGAAGGGCATGAACTCGCCGCCGGACCATTCAGCCTCCGCGTGATAAAGGATGGCACAGCTTGCAACGTGACGTCCGTCGGAGTGGAGAGTAGCCACGCGGTTCATGTAATCCATTATGAGGCGGAAATCGCGGAACTGAGGATTGTGACCCGCGCCGCTGAACTGAGGGGGAACCTCGTCGGGATACTTTGCGGAGAAGGCATGGGGCACGAAATTGTTGATTCCGCGGACCAGCATGTGGTCGGTAAGCCACTTCATCATCTTAAGACCTTCCACCCATCCGTAGGCACCGTATATCTCGCACATAGCGCGGCCCGCCTTTTCAGGCTGGATGTGAGCGTGGGACGCCGCCATCTTGGCAAGACTGAAGTGGAAGAAATCGGGATCAGCCACGTCATACCAGCAGTTGCAGGCGTTGGGGTGGTTTGTCATACCGGGAACGATCTGATGAAGCACCACGTCGCATCCCGCCATGTCCTGTCCGTCAAGAGCGCGGAAGAAATGTCCGCCGCTGTTCATGTTGGTGTGCTGACCGTGGTCTTCCACCACGTGGCCTATGTACTTGACGCCGTGCTCGCGGCACCAGTTGCCTACACGGTCACAGAAATTGGTTTTATACAAATGTGTAACACTGTCCATGTACGCCACTCTGTAAGCGGGGGAGACGCCTCCCATGGGGAAGAAGAGGGACGGCAGGTGAAGCTTCCACTTTTTACCGTAGCGCTCAGCAAGCTCTGACTCGATATACTCGTTCCAGGGAAACTTGAACTTTGAGCCTGACTCGCCGTGGGCGGGCAGACGGGACTTGTCCATGATAAAGGGCTCGTCGCTGAAGAAGCCTACGAAGGGGTCACCGAAATACTCCTGAAGCTCTCTGTAGTGAGGCTCGTATATCTCATCAAACATAAGGTCAACGGAACGGGGATTTGTGAAGTCAACGCGTCCGTCGGGCTCGGGTCGGGTGAAGAAGAAGAATACTCTCCAAAGTCCTTCGGGAAGTGTTACTGAAACAAGTCCGTCGTGAAGGTTATCGGTAATGTCGATGCATTCGCCCGTGAGCGCCTGCTCGGGACCTTCCTCACAGCGGCACGCGATGATGGCTAGAAGCTCGTCTCCGGCCTTTTTGTCAGCCCAGCCGTCATCCTCTGCGGGGCCGTCGAATATGACCGCGCCGTCTGTGATGGGACCGAAAATGTCCATGTGGCGCTCGGTGATAGCCTTTTTGCCGAGGGGGTGGGGTTCGCCGCGCTTCATCACGCCGTTGCAGAAGCCTGTTGGAAAATACTTGTCGTCAAGTATCCACGCCTCCATGCCGAGACGTCGGCATTCGTCTAAAATAACGCGTACATCGTCAAACCAGCCACTACGCGCAAACTCCTCGTGGGGACGGGACTCGATACATACCGCGCGGCATCCCGAATCATAGATATTGTGCAGCTCCTCGATGAGGACCTCGTCCTCCTCACCGTGCTGCCAGAAGAAGGGAAGAGTGTGATTCTCCCATTTGCCGTCGAGCATATTTGTAAGCTTATCTTTGATAGTCATGGTAAACTCCGTTCTATTGCACCGCGGCGGGTGCATTATTAAGTAACTTAATTATACCCCAAGATAGGTTTATAGTCAATGATTTATTTGTGCGAAAAGGTGTTTTTTGCGAGATTTTTAAGTGTGCGGTACGGTCATACGTTTGACCGATATAACAATTTCTTCCCTATTATAAAAATGTCTTGCAAAAAACGCGTAAATGTGGTACAATAAAATGAGTAGTGTTGTTTGCGCATAGGAGGTGGGAGTGTGGCTGAGATAATAAGACCCTGCGTTATCGGTCTGTGCGGCAGAAGCGGCTCGGGCAAGAGCTTCGTGTCCCGCCTTTTTGAAGGCTTCGGTATTCCCGCCATTGACACCGACAAGGTTTACCGCGAGATGACCGGTGCTCCCGCAGGCGGCGTGCTGTCCCCCTGCATGAAGGAGCTCGTCCGCGAGTTTGGCGAAACAATACTTGCCGAGGACAAGTCCCTTAACAGACGCGCCCTTGCCGACATCGTGTTTGCAAGAGGCGGAGAAGAAAAGCTCCGCGCACTAAACCGCATCACCCACCGCTATATTTTAGGCGAGGCTGAAAGACGCATCGAGAAATACGGGAAAGACGGAAAATGGGCTGTGGTGGTTGACGCGCCACTTCTTTTTGAAAGCGGATTTGATAAAAAATGCGACGTTATAATCGCCGCCACCGCTCCCGAGGAGACCCTCGTTGAGAGGATCGTCGCCCGCGACCGTATCGACGTTGCCGCCGCTCTGCGCCGCCTTGCGGTACAGCTCAGCGTTCAGGACGTAAAAAAACGGGCGGATTACGTGATCAACACCGACACCGATGCAGAAGAGCTGAAGCTGAAGATCGCCGGCGTTATTGACAGTATCAAAAATTCTGAGAGGAAAACAGTCAAATGAAAAAGAATACTTCCGCCATGCGGAGTGTGATAATAATATCGATAATAGCTCTGTCCGTTATCCTCGGCTTTGTGATAAGCGGGATATGGACTGCGGTGGATAAAAAAATGTACCCCCGCGACTACTCAGACCTTGTTGAGAAATACGCCGCGGAATACGCGGTGCCCGAGCATCTGATATACGCCGTTATCAAAACAGAAAGCGGCTTTGATTCGGGAAAGACGGGCGAGGACGGAGGCGTGGGACTTATGGGTGTCACACCTGAGGAGTTCCGCGATATGCAGTCCGTCACCAAGGAAAAGCTTACCGATGACGCCCTCTACGGCCCCGAGACCAATATCAAGTACGGGACGCTGAGACTGTCCATTCTGTATAACGCATTCGAAAATTGGGATGCGGTATACGCGGGATGGTGCGTCGGTTTGGCAGATGCCAAAAGTTGGGCGGAGGATGAGACCTGCTATAACGAGGACGGAGATTTCGTGAAGGTCCCCGACGAGGCTGCAGTAGAACTTGGTCACAAAATAGAAAAATGCGCATCCAAATACCGTGAGCTGTACTATTGATGCGGCGCACGGCGGAAGCTTAATTTTGAAAAATATTAATCATATATACTCGGAGGTTAGTATGTGCGAAGAAAAGAGGAGTGAGCTTCTTGCTAAGGAGCTTATCTACAAGAAAAAGAACGTTTTTGAGGCAAAGAGCGCAGACGAGCGCGCGGCTATGATGGCTTTTGCCGAGGATTACAAGAAGTGGCTCGACACGAGCAAGACCGAGAGAGAAGCGGTCGACACAATGGTTGAAATGCTCTCTGCCGCAGGATTCAGAGAATATAATCTCGGTGACGAGGTTAAAGCAGGTGACCGCCTTTACTTAAACAACCGCGGAAAGAGCCTCTTTGCCATCACCGTTGGTACGAAGAACATCGAAGATGGCGTTCGCATCACAGCGTCCCACATCGATTCTCCCCGCCTTGACCTTAAGCCCTGCCCCCTTTACGAGAACGAGGGTGTAGGTTACTTCAAGACACACTATTACGGCGGCGTAAGAAAGTATCAGTGGGCGACCATCCCCCTTGCACTCCACGGCGTTATCACCAAGGCTGACGGCAGTCTTGTTAAGGTAAACATCGGTGAGGACGCGGGTGACCCCGTATTCTGCATTTCCGACCTTCTGCCTCACCTTGCAAAGGATCAGGCACAGAAGACACTTTCTCAGGCATTCACAGGTGAAGGCCTTAACATCATGGTCTGCACCTCTCCATATATGGATGGCGATGAGGTAGTAAAGGACGAGGGCGTTAAGCTCAACGTTATGGCTATGCTTAACGAGAAGTACGGCATCGTAGAGGCTGACTTCCTCAGCGCAGAGCTTGAGATCGTTCCCGCAGGTAAGTCCGTTGACGTTGGTCTTGACAGATGGCTCATCGGCGGCTACGGCCACGATGACAGATGCTGTGCATACACCTCTCTTAAGGCTATCATGGGCGCAGGTGAGACAGAGTACACCAATATCGTTGCATTTGCCGATAAGGAAGAGACAGGAAGCTGCGGCGTTTCCGGTATGAAGTGCTCACTTCTTATTGATATCATTGAAAATCTTGCAAAGGCAATGGGCGCTAACCCCACAGTCGTAAGAAGTAAGTCCATCTGCCTCTCCGCTGACGTTGCGGCGGCATATGACCCCAACTATCCCGAGGTTTACGAGAAGCGTAACTCTGCTATCCTTCACAGCGGCGTAGCTCTCGCTAAGTACACAGGCTCCGGCGGAAAGGGTAACACCAACGATACATCCGCTGAGGTAGTTGGCTTTGTACGCGGAATGTTCGACAGCGAGAACGTTATTTGGCAGCTTGCCGAGCTTGGCAGAGTTGACCAGGGCGGCGGCGGAACCGTTGCTATGTACGTATCTCAGTTCAATATCGATACCATCGACATCGGTGTTCCCGTGATCTCCATGCACGCTCCCTTTGAGGTGATCTCAAAGGCAGACCTGTACGAGGCATACGAGGCATTCGTTGCATTCTGCAAATAATAAAGTGAATTTTTGGAACGTACCCGCGGGATGCCGTGGGTATGTTTCCTATGACAAAACAGTATTTTTACCCGTTCGGCTGTCGAAAGCCGAGGCGGATCTGATGGAGAGACTATATGACTAACAGGCTGAAGGACGCTGAAAAGCGATTTGAAGCAATAGAAGCCGAGCTTGCTCTTCCCGAAACGGTGATGGATAACAAGAAATATACCGAGCTGATGAGGGAATATAAGAGCATGACCCCCCTTATCGAAAAATACAGAGAATACGTCAGATGCGAGCGTGACATTGAGGACGCCCGTGAGCTGATGGAGATGTCCGATGAGCCTGAGATGCGCGATATGGCGGCGGACGAATACAAGGAAGCCAAGGCTCGCCTCGAGGTGCTTGAGGAAGAGCTGAAGATACTTCTTCTGCCCCGTGACCCCATGGACGACAAAAACGTTGTGGTTGAGATCAGAGCGGGAGCAGGCGGCGACGAGGCGGCGCTTTTCGCAGGCGTGCTTTTCAGAATGTACACCATGTACGCTGATTCAAAGCGATTTAAGACAGAGGTCGTCAGCATGAACGAAACGGGTCTTGGCGGCTACCGCGAGATCACCTTTATCGTGTCGGGCGAGGGCGCATACTCACGCTTTAAGTATGAGGTTGGCGTTCACCGAGTACAGCGAGTTCCCGAGACGGAGACTTCGGGTCGTATCCACACGTCTACTGCGACTGTTGCCGTGCTTCCCGAGGCGGAGGACGTTGAGGTAGAGATCAATCAGTCAGACCTTATTATAGAGACGATCAAGTCAAGCGGCGCGGGCGGACAGCACGTCAATAAGACGGAGTCTGCTATCCGTATGATACACAAGCCAACCGGAATCGTTATCGAGTGTCAGGATGAACGAAGCCAGTTCAAGAACCGTGACAAGGCGATGAAGCTCCTCCGCGCAAAGCTTTACGATATGAAGCGTGCCGAGCAGGACGAAAAGATCGCGTCTGCCCGACGTTCACAGGTGGGAACAGGCGACAGAAGCGAAAGGATCCGCACCTATAACTACGGACAGGGAAGAATAACGGACCACCGTATCGGTCTTACGGTCCATTCGCTTGAGACGTTCCTAAACGGAGATATTGAGTTTATGATAGACGCACTTGCCACCGCTGACGCGGCGGCAAGACTTAAGGGTGACGCTGAATAAGCGTACCGCAGTTGTTTGAAAGAGTATTTGATTTTGGAAACTACTGTATATAAGATAGTCGGAAACGACGCAGACAGAGAAATGCTCGCAGAGGCAGGCCGCCTCTTGAGAGAGGGCGCACTTGTGGCGTTCCCCACAGAGACGGTATACGGACTCGGTGCATCCGCCCTTTCCACGGATGCGGCGGCAAAGATATACGAGGCAAAGGGAAGACCGTCGGACAATCCGCTGATAGTCCACGTTTGCGAACCTGCAGATGCTGAGGCTCTTGCCTATACCACGCCTCTTTATTATGCTCTCGCCGAGAGATTTATGCCGGGCCCCCTTACAGTTATCATGCCCAAGCGTGAGCTTATCCCCGAGGCTGTGACGGGAGGACTTGACACGGTGGCGGTGCGCTGTCCCACAAACATGGTGGCACGTGAGCTTATCCGTATGGCGGGAGTGCCCGTAGCGGCGCCAAGCGCGAACCTTTCAGGCAGTCCCTCTCCCACTAAGGGTGAGCACGTTGTGGCTGACCTTTACGGAAGAGTAGACATGATAATCGACGGCGGTGATTGCGACATCGGAGTTGAGTCTACGGTAATATCCATTGCCGACGGTATTGTGACTATCCTTCGTCCCGGAGCCGTTACCGAGCAGATGCTGTCTGAGGTATGCTCCGACGTGAGAGTTGACCGCGCGGTCGTAGACCTTGGAAGCGTTGGCGCAAAGCCTGCGTCCCCCGGAATGAAGTATAAGCATTACTCACCTAACGCCAACGTAATACTCGTTGACGCGGAGGGGGATGTGTTCGTAAGATACGTTAATACCGTGGCGGGAGACGATGACGGCGTGTTTGCAAGT
The DNA here is from genome assembly GCA_017440665.1 of Clostridia bacterium. Lineage (GTDB taxonomy): Bacteria > Bacillota > Clostridia > Oscillospirales > CAG-272 > RUG11130. Next base: position 10,761 of record JAFSGU010000049.1, on the reverse strand, counting down.
GAGGCTGAGGCGGAGATGTTCCGTCCGAGAGCGCTTGTCACAGGTCAGGTAGGCAGTGCCGCCGAGCTAAATCACAGCCTTTACGCCCTGCTCAGAGAGGCAGACGAGCTTGGTCTTAAGAACGTGTACATAAGAAAGCCTCCCGCATGGGGAGAGCATCTTGCGCTGTTCAACAGACTTATAAGAGCCGCCGCAGGACAGATAGTTAAAATATGAAATTTTGTCTGCGGACAGAATGGAGATAAGATTTAATGGCAAGAAAAAAGAAAGAGGCAGAACAGACTGAATTTGTTGAAGCTTTTATCGAAGATCAGGCGATAACCGAGACCATCGAGAAAAACTATATGCCGTACGTTATGACGGTAATAGTATCCCGTGCTATCCCCGAGATCGACGGATTTAAGCCTTCACACAGAAAACTGCTTTATACAATGTATAAAATGGGACTTTTGAAGGGTGCCAGAACGAAAAGTGCCAACGTCGTTGGTCAGACCATGCGTCTTAACCCTCACGGTGACAGCGCTATCTACGAAACTCTCGTGCGCCTTACAAGAGGTAACGAGGCGCTTCTCCATCCCTTTATCGACTCCAAGGGAAGCTTTGGTAAGCAGTACAGCCGTGACATGGCGTATGCTGCATCACGTTATACCGAGGTAAAGCTTGATCCCATCTGTGCGGAGATATTCGCAGGCATCGACAAGGATGCGGTGGATATGATCCCCAACTACGATAACACAATGATGGAGCCCAGCCTGCTCCCCACTACCTTCCCCAACGTGCTGGTATCTCCCAACACGGGTATCGCCGTTGGTATGGCGTCGTCCATATGCTCCTTTAACCTTGGTGAGGTGTGTGACGGTACCATCGCTCTGCTTAAGAATCCTAAGCTGTCCACGGATAAGCTTCTTGATATTATCAAGGCTCCCGACTTCTCGGGCGGCGCGGGACTTATCTATGACAGAGAACAGCTGAAGGCTATATACGAGACGGGACGAGGATCAGTCAAGCTGAGAGCAAGATACACCTTCGACAAGAAGAACGGCTGTATCGAGATCTTGCAGATACCCTACTCCACGTCTATCGAGCTGATCCTTAAGAAGATAACCGACCTTATCAAGGAGGGCAAGCTTAAGGAGGTCACCGACTTCCGCGACGAGATCGACAAGGACGGCTTTAAGCTGACACTTGACCTCAGACGCGGTACCGACCCCGACCAGCTTATGGCGAAGCTTTACCGTTATACCACCCTTGAGGATGACTTTGCGTGTAACTTCAACGTGCTCATAAACGGTGCGCCTATGCAGCTTGGCGTTGCGGGCATTCTTACAGAGTGGATAAAGTTCAGGATAGGATGCCTTAAGCGTGAGCTTACCTATGAGCTCGGCAAGAAACGTGACAAGATGCACCTTCTTCGCGCGCTTGGCAAGATACTTCTCGATATCGACCGCGCTATCGCGATAGTCAGAGACACACAGAAGGAGTCAGAGGTAGTGCCTCGCCTTATGGATGGGTTCGGTATTGACGAAATCCAGGCTGAGTACATCGCTGAGATAAAGCTTCGTCACCTTAACCGCGAGTATATTATCGAGCGTATCAAGGAGATCGAGAGCCTTGGCCGCGAGATACACGATCTCGAAGAGACCATCGCTGACGAGCTTAAGATAAAGGCGCTTATCATCGAACAGCTCCGAGACGTTAAGAAGAAATTCGGAAAGCCGAGAAAGACTCAGCTTATCTACGCTGATGATATCGTTGAGGCTCCCGACATCGATCAGACGGAGAATTACAATATCCGTATCGTTCTTACAAAGGACGGTTACTTCAAGAAGACCACCTATCAGTCCCTCCGCGGTGCGGACGAGCAGAAGCTGAAGGACGGTGACGAGATCATCGCCTCCGAGGATACGGAGAACATTGCAGAGCTTATGTTTATTTCGGATAAGTGTAAAGCTTACAAGGCAAAGGCTGACGATTTCGAACCGGTCAAAGCATCTGCCCTCGGCGGATTCTTGCCTGCAAAGCTTGGCTTTGACGACGGAGAGCGTCCCATACTTATGAAGTCCATGCTGGGAGGATATCCTGCAGAGCACCACATCATATATATCTTCGAAAACGGTAAGGGCGTTCGCGTGCCCGTGTCTGCATACGACACCAAGGGTAACAGACGCAGACTTACGGGAGCTTATTCAGACGCATCCCCCGTTGTAGCGGCTATATATGAAGAAAAGCCTATGGATATTCTCATTATGGCGACAGACGGCAGAGGAATTCTCATAAATTCTGCGCTTATCCCCGAGAAGACCACACGTACCGCGGCAGGAGTGATCCTTATGAGCCTGAAAAAAGGACAGACCGTCTCCGAGGTGTACGCAGGTGACGCGGCAACGGCATATCCCTCAGCCGCAAAGTATAAGAAAACAAAAATACCCTCACCGGGAGTTTTGCCCAGGGTAGCACCCGAGCAGATAACTATCGGAGAGGAATAAAATATACTATTATTGAAAGGAATAAATAAAATGAAAAAGACTGCTGCAGAAAAGAAGGAAAAGATGAACGGCAAGAAGATCATGTGTCTCGTTCTCGCAGGCCTTATGGTTATAAGCGCTGCAAGCACCATTCTCATGATCATCGCTTCTTCTCTTTAATTAAAAACAATTTAAAGCTTTCGCGGGACACGGCTTTCGGCTGTGTCCCGCGAGGTATTTATACTTAGTTGTTGGCGATAAGATTTTCGCCTCTGAGCTTTGCAACTCTGTCAGCATTTTCGGGGTGGCTGGAGGAGAGAGAAGCGAAAAGACCGTTCTTGCTGCGCTCGGTACCGAAGCTTTCAAGAACTTCGCTGAGTGCATAACCGTATCCGCAATTGCTTGCGTACGCGTCAGCGAGGAACTCGTTCTTTCTGCTGGATGCCATACAGAGCCATACACCGAGCTGAGTCCAAAGGCGCATTAAGATAACAAGAACCACGTCAGTGACCTTACCGAAGAAGACGAAGAGAGCTGAAAAAATGCTTACCCAGCCGTTTTCGGATACTGCAGAAATAAATGCGGCAATACCCATAGTGATATTGTAGATAACTCTTACGATAACGAAAATCGCAGTAACGATAAGGTTACCTACGGATACGACGAGAATTATGTCGGTATCCTTGTGTGCCAGATGACCGAATTCGTGTGCAAGAACACCCTTGATGTGCTCATCGGAATAGTTGAGAAGTCCGCGGGTCACGCAAACTGTCTTTCTTCCGGTAGCAAATGCATTGGGAGAATCATCTTCGGACATGAAGAACTTGACCTTGTCGGGAAGCTCGGGATTAAGAGCCTTAGCCTTTGCATATACTTCATCGAAGATGGGCTGAAGTCTGGCAAGGACGTCCTGATCAGTAATCGTTTTACATCCTGTCTGAAGACGCAGTATCCATTCTCCGATAGGGGAGAGGGCAATAACCATGGAAATGGCATATGCTATGAAGCCGAACAAAGCACCGCGCCAATCAGCAAATCCGCCGCTGAAAATAGCCATGATGAGAGCGATATTCAGTACGAGCCAGATGATGATACCTATGTTGGCTTTTTTAAAGAGATTCTTGAAAAAGTCTACGATATACATACTTTTCCTCCTAAATGTGATAGGTATATATTAACACATTTTTAAGGAAAAATCAACATAATGCGAGAATTTTATAGATAATTATATTTTTGCGTGTCAAAAATTGTGGTGAAGAATTATATAAGAATAGGACAGGAAAACAGCGTTTCGCGCATTCTTCCGTAGATGTCGTCAAGATCACTTATGGGCAGTGGGTTTTCTCCCTTTCCGCATTCAACGGTGAATGATGGACGGCGGAGCTCCCTTGTGACCCAGTCGGACAAACCTCCGTAAGCGGCAGTGCCTTCGGGGGATGCGAGACGGTATCCGGTAAGACGTGATATAAGCATAGCAAGAGACCTTCTCCTCGGTACGTACACGCTTTTGTCGCCGCAGTATATTTCTTCACCTTGGCTGTGCAGGGTCAGCACCATGCCAACGTCATCCGAGTATCTGAGAAAGCTTGTGAGGGACGCTACCTCAGGCTCCGACTCGGGAGATACGCCCGAGTATTTGGATGCACAGCCTCCCTCGATACCGAGGGTACTTTCAAGAGCCTTGTATTCGTAAAATCCGGCGTCGTAATTGTGATTCAGGTCAACACCCCTTGCGTTTGCCTGCCAGCGTGAAAAATCCTCGCCGCCGTTCATTGAGACGAGCCGCTCTCTCATTATACTGTCGCCAGCACCGTTTATCTGTAAGTCGGCTCCGTCAACGTTAAGCTGGGGTATTATATGTATGCACCGTCTTTGATAAAGCCTCGGTATACTTACGTTGCACACACATCTGCCTGCCTCGCAGGCATTACAGTATTCTTCTATGAATCGCAGCAAAATTCCGGTTGTGATCCACTCCATGCCGTGGTGGCATCCGACGTATAGCACGCTTTTCCGCTTGCTGTTACCGCTTCCGAGGGTCACCATCGGTATACCTCTGCCAAGGACTGACGTACCCACGTAGGTTATTTCTATAAACGGATATCTTTCGCTATAGTCCTGCAATGTGCTCATCAGATACTTGTAATCGATGGGGTCTGTAATTGGTGTGAGTTGCTTGTCCCGCTGACAGCATTTCTTTTTCTGTTCGGTCATTTTTCCGTCTCCCTTACTTGGTTTATTTGATTAAGTATATGAAGGACGGGGAAAATAATTCCAAGTATAGTGAAAAAGTAGTGTGTCTTACTTGCGAAAAAGCGGATTATAGTGTATAATACATACAGTACCGTACGGTAAAACGAAAAATGAAAGCGAGACGAAACAATGTTAAAAGGAATCAACAAGATCATATCCCCCGAGCTTCTTTGCGTGCTTGCAAAGATGGGACACGGTGACGAGATCGTATTCTCCGACGGAAACTTCCCCGGCGAGAGCATCGGCGCGCAGAGCGGCGCTGTAGTTCTCCGTAGTGACGGAACGGGAGTACCCGAGCTTCTTGAGGCAGTACTTGAGCTTATCCCTCTTGACGCGTATGACAACAACGTATATCTTATGGACAAGACCGAGCAGGACCGTGACCTTAAGGTCGAGATATGGGACACATACCGTGATATCACCTCCAAGCACACCGATAAGGACATCGTTTACCTTGAGAGATTCGAGTTCTACGAGAGAGCGAAGAAGGCTTACGCCATCGTTGTAACGGGCGAGAGCGCGATCTACGCTAACGTTATCCTCAAGAAGGGCGTAGTTAAGTAATATCCTTTCAGGAAAGGTAAAAACGTGATATTTATTTATATACTTGCGGCGGTGATCACTATCGCCGCATTATATCTTTTTATGATGTTCCCGTCTGTTAGGCGGCGTGATATGTCTGCGTTTACGGGGAAGACTATTGCTCACCGAGGACTTCACGGCGGTGACGTATGCGAAAACAGCATGGATGCATTTCGATCAGCCATCGATGGGGAGTTTCCCATTGAGCTTGACGTGAACGTTTCCGCTGACGGTGAATGCTTCGTGATACACGACGACTATCTGTTAAGGCTGTGCGGCGCGGACGTGTTATTGTCATCCCTAAGTGGGGATGAAGTTAAAAAATACCGTCTCACCGTTGGTGGAGAAGCTATACCGACTCTCAGGAAGGTTTTAGAGCTTGTCTGCGGTAGAGTACCGTTACTGATAGAACTGAAGGGCAGGGATAGAAGGAACCGCGCAGAGGCGTTGTGGAACGTTTTGAAGGATTATAAGGGTGCGTATGCCGTTCAGTCATTCAATCCCGTGTATCTGATGAAATTAAGGCGTAAATCAAAAGATATTCCCATAGGCTTTCTTACAAAACGGAGCAGCCGCGGTATGAGTGGAGGGCTGTTTGCGTTTTTCTCGCGGAATCTGCTTTTCAACTTTCTCTTCCGTCCCGATTTTATATCGTACAAATATGACGAAAAGCTTACTCTTTCCGTTAAGCTGTGCCGTATGATGAACATACCCGTGTTCGGATGGACCTTTGATATTAATAGGATACCGAAAGGTAACAGCTTTGACGGATATATCGCGGAGTAAGCTCACGATTTGCGGATGCCCGTAAAACAGTTAAACCGACCTATGGTTACGATCATAGGTCGGTTTTTTCGCCGTCGCGGGATACTTTACCGGGGGGAGGCTTTGTGTTCTTTATCAGTTAGACAAATTGGAATTTGTTTAACTGTTAACTTCGTTTTTGTATATCGTTGCTGCACCATAATGATTATCAGCATCTGTAATTTCCAAATCAAACTTATGCCACGGAATATTGCTTTCGTTTGTTTCAACTTGGATAAGATATGCAGTCAATTCACGACCGCCCGCAAATTCCTTAACCATATTTGTGTTGATAACGCGCATTTCTTGATTATCGATAGTGGCTTTGATAACAATGTCATCGGGGGCGATATCCTGCATACCCTGTTGGAATTTAGGTAAACTCATAGGTCTAAAATATACCATCAGGCTATTACCCGCACCTTTGACAGAAAATACATGCAATCCGTATATCTCTAATTTATCAAAACTAACATTCAAGGACATATCAGCTTGAAGAGAAATATTCTGGCACCAGTATTCTAAATAGTTTGCTCCATAGTCTTTTACCGCTGTTAAAAAAGGGTATTGACCCTTCGGTATATCAAGCATATAATAGCCATCTTCCTTGCTTTCCGTACTAAAGAGAGCGACGAAGTTCTCTCCTTTTAGTTCAATAAGAGCATTTGCAATAGGTGCGTTGTTTTTGTCTGTCACATATCCCTCTATTTTCATTTTGCATAACCTCATCAAATTAAAGTTTATCGAACAGTTTTCTCTATTATATCATACTTCTGAGCAATATACAAGAACAGTTTCGTCAGTGGAATCTGTCGGAACTGAAACCGATTAAAGAACCCCCACCGATCAAATCGGTGGGGGTAGATTATTAACTTAGAACATCTTCTTAAGCTCGTCTGCGATGTCGATCTTTTCCCAGGGAGTATCAAGCTCCTCGCGACCCATGTGACCGTAAGCAGCAAGGCTTCCGTAAATGGGACGGCGGAGATCGAAATTCTTGATGATAGCCGCGGGACGCATATCAACAAGCTTACAAAGAGCCTCGGAGATAGCCTCGTTGGAGATACCGTCGCGGGCTGTGCCAAATGTATCGGTCATAACAGACATGGGACGTGCAACACCGATAGCGTATGCAAGCTGAACCTCACACTTCTTAGCAAGGCCTGCAGCAACTACGTTCTTTGCAAGATATCTTGCAAGGTAGCAAGCGGAACGGTCAACCTTTGTGGGGTCCTTACCGGAGAAGGCACCGCCGCCGTGGCGGGAATATCCGCCGTATGTGTCAACGATGATCTTACGTCCTGTAAGACCGCTGTCGCCCATAGGACCGCCTACAACGAAGCGTCCGGTGGGGTTAACGTATATCTTGGTATCAGCGTCCATGAGAGATGCGTCAACGGTTGTGTTTATAACGTGCTCGATGATGTCGGCTCTGATCTGCTCAAGAGTTACCTTCTCGTCGTGCTGAGAGGAAACAACGATAGCGTCAAGACGAACGGGAGTGTCACCGTCGTATTCAACGGTAACCTGAGTCTTTCCGTCGGGTCTGAGGTAGGGAAGAGTACCGTTCTTTCTGACCTCGGTAAGCTTCTTAGCCATCTTGTGAGCAAGGGAGATGGGGAGAGGCATAAGCTCGGGAGTTTCGTCACAAGCAAAGCCGAACATAAGACCCTGGTCACCTGCACCGGTGTCAAGACCGTCTGTGTCCTCGCCTGCCTTAGCCTCGCTGGACTTGTCTACGCCCATAGCGATGTCGGGAGACTGCTCGTGAATGGAAGAGAGAACTGCGCAAGTGTGACCGTCAAAGCCGTACTTTGCTCTGTCGTAGCCGATCTCAACTACAGTGTCACGTACGATCTGGGGGTAGTCTATTACTGCAGTGGTGGTGATCTCACCCATAACGCTTACAAGACCTGTTGTGCAGCATGTTTCACAAGCAACACGCGCCATAGGGTCCTTTGCAAGGATGGCGTCAAGAATTCTGTCGGAGATCTGGTCGCAGATCTTATCGGGATGTCCTTCGGTAACTGATTCTGATGTAAAAAGCTTCTTCATACTATATATCTCCTTTTCATTATTTATTATGCAAAACAAAAGCGGTTCTCTGCGACAAGACAGAGAACCGCATATTTTATCGGTCACAGTCTCATCTTTCAGGAATTAGCACCTTGTCACGAAAGTGATAGGTTGCCGGGCTTCATGGGGCCGGTCCCTCCGCCGCTCTTGATAAGATTATGTTTTCGGTGAATCACACCGAATAATAGTATAACATAAACTGTGCCGAAATTCAACAGTAAATTATGATTTTTTTGTTTTTTGTATTATTTGTCAGCAAACACTACGGTATAGCCTGCTTCATCTGCATTTGTTGTACGAATGGTAGCGCGTGTACCGTAGATTGTTACGGTCTTGCCCTCAAACGTGATCTTCTCAATACCGTAGCCGTCTAATCTGCAGCCCTTGAAGGTGAAGTCTACGTTACCCTTTGATAGAGGTGTAACGGTAAAGGTGTCTGAATCGGGAATAATGAAATAATACCACGGATAAGGAAATTCAAGTATATGCTTGCTTTCATAGCAGGGAATAGTACCGTACACGTATTGATGCATTTCGCTGTTTGATGAGTCACCCTGAGCCTCGCATTGCTCATTCGTAGTGCAGATATACTCTCCCTTTTCGTTTTCGATCAGATAGCGGTTGTTTATAAGATCTACGCTGAACCTGGCGGTAGCCGTATTTTCGGGGGTTTCTGTAATTACGGTTTTACCCTCGGGAATTACCCAAAGCTCGCTGTCAGCGCGATTATTAGCGAATATACCGGTTAATCTGTTGAGTATTGTCAGGAACTGCTCTCGTGTGATGGAGCTATCCGGCATAAGAACCTCTTCTTTGTCGCCGATCATCTTGTTATGTACAGCATAGCACCATGCCGCTCTTGATGTATCGGATATGGAAGCGCAGTCCTTAAAGTCCTCCAACACAGACGTGTCAGAGGTACATCCTACGTCAACACCCATATGAACGGCAAAGCTGTAGATAACACTGACGATCTCGTCTCTTGTTGCAATACTATAGTGAGATACTTTGCTTGTGTCGATAAGGCCTATACTCTCTCCCCATAGTAAGCTAAGATGATACCATTTGTGGGATCCCGTGGTTGGGTCAATTACCTTGGGAGTACCTGCAACGCGGTAAAGCACGGTTATGAGCTCCCCGTGAGTAAGCTCTCTCTTAGGTGCAAAGTATTCTCCTCCAACACCGATCATGTAGCCGTCCTCGAAAGCCCCGTCAGCCAATTTACATATGTAGTCGTCCGCAGATGAGTCAAAATCTCTGAAGTACCGGCTCCCTGCATAAATTGCGGATACGCCTATTGTTAATGTAACGGTCAGTATGATGGATACGATTGAAATTAAAAGCTTTTTTTTCATGGCAATAGCCTCCTTAATTGTTTCTATCTGTTTGACGTATTTAAAAGATAAATCTCCCACCAAAAAGAAAACTTTCTAGTCGGAGATTTGTATATTAACCGAATGTAAACGATCCGTTCAGTTTCAAAAAGAAGAAGAGAAGGGTAAGAGCCGCAACGCAGATTGCTATAAGCATGACCGCAAGATTCGGCCTTTTGTATTCTGAATACTCGGCACGAGACTCGGTCACGAGGAATCCTGCATGGCGCATTGCCGTGATGATAGGCTTATATATAATGAAAACAACTGCTGAGTTGAAGATTACTTTGGTAAGGTTGAAGGGAAGAAGCAGAGTGGGAATGAGCGCTATAACGTCACCGCGGGGAACGTTCATATAAAATGGGGTTATGAGTACGTTTGCCGCCATCATTACGGCAACGGTAGACAGGGAAGCGGCCGCTATACCTATAACAGCACCGCTCATGGTACGGCGAAGCTTGTAAACAACAGAAGCTATACCTACGAACGTAACGCTTGAAAGCACGTTCATGATAAATCCGTATACACCTGTGGAGCTGATGGTGATCCCTTCAATAATTGCTACGATAAGAGCCATGGCAACACCGTAAACGGGACCGAATATCATGGCACCGACGGTCATTACCGCATCCTTGAGATCAAAGGTCAGAAATCCTGCTTTAAAGTGAAAGAGCACACAGCAAACGTAGGCAAGGGCGCAGAAAAGACCAACTGCCGACAGCGCTTTTATATGCTCGTGTTTTGTGATAGTTCTTTTCATAGTGATAACCCGGCGCGAGGGCAGGGAAGTGCCGTCACGCTATCTCCTTTTGCGTAAGAATACCGATATGTAATATAGATATTACGGAGATAAAACAAAAAATCCCGAAAAGTAAAAAAACTTTCGGGAACACGTATCAAGGGATACGACGTATATGTTTTCTCTCATCCGGACTGTGACCGTCGGTATGGGAATTGCACCCATTCGGCTTCACGCGCGAAACGCGGAAGTTAGTGGACTTTTACCACCGGTAAGGAATTACACCTATCCCCGAAAATAAAAAATGTTAAATATGCGGAGCCCGAAGGCTCCGCATATTGTAAGAGCTAAGCTATAATAGCTGTGAGTTCTGGCTGTAACTTACGCCTCGATAGCGGAAACAACGCCGGAACCAACGGTTCTACCACCCTCACGGATAGCGAAACGGAGACCTGTCTCGATAGCGATA
>JAFSGU010000048.1 GCA_017440665.1 Clostridia bacterium | reverse complement strand
GTTAAATCCGGTAGCTACGACGATAGCGCCGTACTTCTTGGTGATATACTCATCCTTCTGGGTGTAGTCGATAGCCTTAGCCTTACATACCTTGGAGCAAACACCGCACTTGCCTGTCTTAAGCATAGTACAGTAGTTAGGGTCGATGGTAGCAACCTTCGGAACAGCCTGAGCGAAGGGGATGTAGATCGCGCTGCGGTTGTCCATGCCAAGGTTGAACTCGTTGGGAACCTTCTTCTGAGGACACTTGGATACGCAGTCGCCGCATCCGGTACAGATGTCCTCGTTAACGTATCTTGCGTGCTTCTTGATAGTAACGTCGAAGTTACCGATAAAGCCCTTGACCTCGGATACCTCACTGTAGGAGAAGATGCGGATGTTCTCGTTCTGAGCAACGTCAACCATCTTAGGTGTGAGGATACATGCCGCACAGTCGAGTGTGGGGAATGTCTTGTCGAGCTGAGCCATCTTACCGCCGATGGTGGGCTTCTTCTCAACGATGTCTACGGGGAAGCCTGCGTCAGCGATGTCGAGAGCTGTCTGGATACCTGCGATACCGCCGCCGATAACGAGGGCTCTCTTGGTAACGGGGGACTGACCGGGGGTGAGGGGCGCGTTAAGGTTGACCTTAGCAACAGCCGCCTTACCGAGGATGATAGCCTTATCGGTACCGATGGGCATATCCTTATGTACCCATGAGCACTGCTCACGGATGTTAGCGATCTCAACCATGTAGGGGTTGAGTCCTGCCGCAGCTGCGGTCTTACGGAAAGTAGCCTCGTGCATACGGGGAGAGCAAGAGCAAACGACGATACCTGTGAGACGGTGCTCCTTGATAGCGTCCTTGATCAGGTCCTGACCTGCCTGAGAGCACATATACTGATAGTCGGTGGAGTGGACAACGCCGGGCTCATTCTTAAGAGCCTCTGCTACTGCCTTAACATCAACAGTACCTGCGATGTTACTTCCGCACCAACATACGAAAACGCCTATTCTCTGCATATGTCTTCTCCTCCTTACTTAGTATATTTTCTGAATGCGCTGACGAGAAGCTGCTGAGGTGTCTCGTCGTCGAGCTTTGCGGGAACGTCGTTAGCTGTCATACGGTTTGCACCCTGACGGCGGACAGCCATAAGTCTTACAGCCTCAACCAGCTTTGCGGGCTCAACGCTTCTGGGGCATCTTTCGATACAAGCGAAGCAGGTGAGACATCTGTAGAGAGACTCGGAGTTAAGAAGAGGCTCGATGTCGCCGGATTCTACCATGTATACGAACTGGTGAGGATGGTATTCCATCTCGTCGTAAGCGGGGCAGGTAGCGGAGCACTTGCCGCAACGCATACACTTTGTGGGATTCACACCGCTGATGCGGATGATCTCTTCCTTCATATTATTACTGTTATGCATCTTAGCCCTCCTTTACACCGAGAGCCTCAGCGAGAAGCTCGGTGAAGTAAACAACGGGAACGGTAGCGCCGTTCTTTTCAAGGTTGTAACGGCAGAGAGGACAAGCGGTAACGAGCATTTCAGCGCCGCCTGCAACAGCGTTCTCGCAAACAGCCGTGCTCTTCTTCTTAGCGAGAGAGGGGCTCTCCATGGTAACGTAGCCGCCGCAGCACTCGTTACGCATAGCGTAAACTACGGGCTCAGCGCCGATAGCGCGGATGAAATCCTCCATGATGCGGGGATTCTCAACGTCGTCCATTGCCATTACCTTGCCGGGACGGAGAAGGAGACAGCCGTAGTAAGCCGCGATCTTCTTGCCCGTAAGGGGATTTTTAACAGCCTCGCGGATCTTGTCGAAGCCGACGAGATCGCGGAGCATCTCCAGATAGTGATAAACGGAGGTCTCGCCTGCATAGGGCTCTTCAGCCATATAGCGGTTGACCTTACCTGCGAACTCAGCGTCATTCTGCATAGCGTGGTTCGTCTGCTTTACCACGTTGTGGCAAGCGGAGCAAACTGTAACGAGAGCCTGAGACTTTTCTGCCGCAGCCTTGAGAATGCGTACGGAGGAAAGCTTAGTGGCGATTTCGTCCTTGGCGGTAGTGAATACGCCACCGCAGCACTGCCAGTTTTCTATTTCTTCCAGAGTTACACCGAGAGCCTCAGCGGACTTGCGAGCGTACTCGTCAAGGTCACGAGCCTTATTTTTGAGTGTGCATCCGGGAAAATAACTAAGGATCATTTTGCGTTCCATACCTTTCTTAGCGTTTGGTTGGGCAGGGAGGCTTACGCCATCTGCTCGGGGTGGAATACTTCGTCAAACTTCTCAGCTGTGAGGAATCCGAGCTCTACGCAAGCTTCCTTAAGAGAGATGTTGTCACGGTATGCCTTCTTAGCGGTCTTAGCCGCGTTTTCGTAACCGATGTAGGGGTTGAGAGCTGTAACGAGCATGAGAGAGTTGTGCAGGTTGTGGTGCATCTTCTCACGGTTAGCCTTGATACCGACAGCGCAGTTCTTGTTGAAGGATGTGATAGCCTCAGCAAGAAGTCTTGCGGACTGAAGGAAGTTGTATACACAAACGGGCATAAATACGTTAAGCTCGAAGTTACCCTGAGATGCGGCAACGCCGACAGCAACGTCGTTACCCATTACCTGAACGGCAACCATGGTAACAGCCTCGCACTGAGTGGGGTTTACCTTACCGGGCATGATGGAGGAGCCGGGCTCGTTCTCGGGAATGAAGATCTCGCCGAGACCGTCGCGGGGACCGCTTGCAAGCCAACGAACGTCGTTTGCTATCTTCATCATATCGCAAGCGAGAGCCTTGATAGCGCCGTGAGCGAATACCAGCTCATCCTTGGATGTGAGAGCGTGGAACTTGTTTGCCGCTGTAACGAAGGGCTTACCTGTGATAGCTGCAACCTCTGAGGCAACTCTTTCAGCAAAGCCTGCGGGAGCGTTAAGACCCGTACCTACTGCAGTACCGCCGAGAGCAAGCTCGAGAAGGGGCTTAATAGAGAGACGAAGGAGCTCAACGTCGCGCTCGAGAGAGCTTCTCCAACCGCTGATCTCCTGGCTGAACTTGATGGGAGTAGCATCCTGAAGGTGTGTTCTGCCGCTCTTTACGATGCCCTCGTTCTCCTCTTCAAGTCTCTTGAAGGTGGAGATGAGCTCTTCTGCGGCGGGGATAAGCTTGTCCTCAAGTGCGATAACAGCCGCGATGTGCATTGCCGTAGGAAAAGTGTCGTTGGAGGACTGGCTCATGTTTACGTCGTCATTGGGATGGAGGAGCTTCTTGCCGAGGATCTGGTTGGAACGGTTAGCGATTACCTCGTTAGCGTTCATGTTGGACTGTGTGCCGGAGCCTGTCTGCCATACAACGAGAGGGAAATGATCCATAAGCTCGCCTGACATAACCTCGTCGCAAGCCGCCTTAAGAGCGCCGAGCTTCTCGTCGGTCATCTTCTCGGGACGGAGAGCGTTGTTTGTGATAGCGGCAGCCTTCTTAAGCACGCCGAATGCGTGAACGATCTCGCGGGGCATTGTCTCGATGCCTACGCCGATCTCGAAGTTCTCGTGGCTTCTCTGTGTCTGAGCCGCCCAAAGTCTGTCAGCGGGAACCTTAACCTCGCCCATAGAGTCGTGTTCAATACGGAATTCCATGTGTTGTTATATCCTTTCGGTTTGATATATAGTAGGTCTGACGTGTCAGATCTGGATCTCTTTGATGATAGCCTTGAGGCAGTCTGCGCTGTGGTGGAGCTCTGCGATCTCCTCGTCGTTAAGAGGAAGCATTACCTTGCTGTGAGCGCCGTTCTTACCGACGATGTTGAGAAGGCTGAGACATACGTCTTCAATACCGTACTCACCGTGGAGCATGTTGGAAACTGTAAGTGTGGTGTCGATACCGGAAAGGAGGCACTTGCAGATGTGGCATACGGACATGGATACCGCATAGAAGGTAGCACCCTTTCTCTGGATAACGCTTGCACCGGACTTTCTTACGTACTCTTCAACAACGTCTTCCTCAAAATCGGGGTAGATCTTGCTTGTCTTTGTGAGGAGGGAGTCGCGGAAGTTCTGAACGGGAACGTTGGAGATGTTAGCGATGGACCACGGAACGAACTGAGACTCACCGTGCTCACCGAGAACGTAAGCGTGAACGTTGTGCTGGCTGACCTTGTAGTACTCAGCAAGTCTGGAACGGAGACGTGCGGTGTCGAGGATGGTACCGGAACCGATAACTCTCTCTTCGGGAATACCGGAGATCTTTGTGAATACGTATGTAAGTACGTCAACGGGGTTACTTACGATAACGTAGGTAGCGTCGGGAGCGTACTTGGTGATCTCGGGAGTGATGGACTTCAGGATGTTTACGTTTGTCTGAGCAAGGTCGAGTCTTGTCTGACCGGGCTTTCTTGCAACGCCGGAGGTGATAACGACTATGTCGCTTCCTGCTGCATCGGGATAGGAGCCTGCGTAAATTGTGCAGGGGTTGCAGAAGGGAGTACCCTGACGGATGTCAAGAGCCTCACCAAGAGCCTTTTCGCCGTTGATGTCTATCATAACGATCTCGGATGCGAGGCCGTTGATAGTAAGGGTGTAGGCGATGGTGGAACCTACGCTACCGGTTCCGATGACAGTAATCTTGTTCATAAGTAAATCCTCACTTTTTTATTAATACGCATAAGCGTTTTTTAACTTTGAATATACTCCCCGAACACACATTTGCGTGTGCAGGGCAGGGTTCAGACGGAGCCGCTTTTTTCATAAGATAACCCATTCTTACCCCATTGTATATTTTCCCTTATATTATACCAAATACTTCGACAGTTTTCAAGTCTCAATTTGCTACAATATATATATTAATGGAAAGCTATCTTAGTCAAATGTTACATAAGTTTGTACGAGGTGAGATGCGGGCGGGTCTTTTGCGCCGCCGTATCCTGTCCGACGGCCGTCGGAGCATGGTTTCCTTTGTGTAGTTTCAACTAAAGCCTTAGGGGAATATCGGGGAAGTCAGCGATGACTTTATTGCTTATAGACAAAAAGCACGGGCGTAGCACCTTCGGTGAGTGATGTTATTCGCCGCGGGCGAATTGTTGGAGTGAAGCGGACGTACGTCGGTAGCCGTGGGGGAAGAGAGAAGGTAAGAGGGAAGAGTGAGGAGCGAAGAGGTTCGGTAGATTTGCTCCGCAAATCGGATCATATTAAAAATGGGTTGTGTGCGTTCACCCGCAGCCGTATCGTTCGTGCGGGGCGGACGCTTTCGGGATGTCGAGGGCGCCATCCCCTACCACGGTAGATTAAACCCTTCGCTGCGGCTACAGAGCAGAGCGTGGGTCTTGCACCCGATGTCCGAAACCGTGATGGGGAGAAATCCGAATGTCTCTTTCGGCAAAAAACATTTCGTGAAGCAGACGGAGCGGCAATATGTCGCAGACTGCCGCGGGAGGTTCTTGGACATCGCAAGCCGGGTAATGTTCCAACTACTTCCGCTGTGCGGAAGTAGGGCGGCGCCCCGTCCCGGGAGTGGGAAGCACTCGCCTGTTTCCGCGTAGCGGAACACAGTGAAGTCATTTTTTAGTGCCGTTTTTTTCAAGAAAAAAAGGCATAATACACGAAGGTTAGACGGGTGTGTTCGCACGGACGAGGGTGCATTGACGTATCGTTCGTGCGGGGCGGACGTAACACCTCATCCACCGCCATCCGCAACGCGTTCGGCGGTCCCCCTTCTCCCGCCGGAGAAGGCTTATTTGAGAGGGCGTTTTGTTCGTAGCAGCGGAGCGAGTGAAAAACATTTGTTTTCGGCAGGAGCGAGCCCCTGCCATACGGCGGCGGTTAGGGAACGTCCGTTCGCAGCCATATGGTTGGTGCTAAGCGTTCGTTTTCGGGCGGATATAGAATCCGCACCCTACCGCGGATCGTTCGTTCTTCATATTTCCCGCAAGGGAAATGCTTCATGTTGCCCGCGGCACGCTTCATGTTCTTCTGCGAAGAACGCTTCATTTTCCACCCCCTGCCATACGGCGGCGGTT
>JAFSGU010000047.1 GCA_017440665.1 Clostridia bacterium | reverse complement strand
CATGGGGGTCACCCTCGAGGATCGAACGGTCCATAAATGCACCGGGGTCACCCTCGTCCGCGTTACAAGCAACGAACTTCTTTACGTTTCCTCTGTTACCCGAAGCGAACTTCCACTTAAGACCTGTGGGGAATCCGCCGCCTCCGCGTCCGCGGAGACCTGAATCAAGAACTGTCTTTATAACGTCGTCGGGAGTCATCTCGCGAACTACCTTTGCAAGTGCAAAGTAACCGTCCATTGCGATATACTCGTCGATATTTTCGGGGTTGATAACACCGCAGTTACGGAGAGCAACTCTCTTCTGCTTCTTGTAGAATGCGGTATCGTTAAGGGATGCTACAGCATTATCTGCTGTGTTTACAGTATCCTCGTAAACGAGTCGCTGTACGGGACGGCCCTTAAGGAAATGCTCCTCAACGATCTCGGGGATATCATCAGCAGTTACCATGCTGTAGAAGGTTCCCTCGGGATAAACGATCATAATGGGACCGAGAGCACAAAGACCGAAGCATCCTGTCTGTACTATCTTGACCTCTTCTTCAAGTCCCTTTGCAGCGATCTCGCGCTCGAGAGCCTCTTTAACGGACATACTGCCTGAGGAGGTACAGCCTGTACCGCCGCAGATCAACGCATGAATACGAAACATAGCTTATTTCCTCCTGACTTAGAGCGTACCGTTGCCGATTGTGTATTCTGCAACGGGAGTGCCGCCCTTAATATGCTTTTCAACTACTTCTTTTGCCTTCTCGGCTGTCATCTTAACGTAAGTTACCTTTTCCTCGCCCTTTGCGTAGACTTCAACAACGGGCTCGTACTGACAAATACCGATGCATCCTGTCTGGGTAACCGTAACCTTTTCGGCAAGGCCTTCGGCGGCAACAGCCTCAACAAATGCATTAAGCACGGGGCGTGCGCCTGCCGCGATTCCGCAAGTAGCCATACCTACGACGATTCGGGTGTCGTCGGATGCCTGGCGGATCGCAACCTTGTCCTTCATTTTTTCTTTGATAGCCAAAAGCTCTTCAAAAGATTTCATAACGGTGGGTTCCTTTCTGATTGTATGTATAAATTTAATTTTCCGTTTTTATTTCCGCGTATCCCTCAATAAGGTATCCGCGTATCCATTCAAGTATCTCAAGTTCCGCAAGAGATACCTCGCCGCCCAGCAGCTCACGAAGCTGCCTCGTGGAAAGCTCTACCTTTCCCTTCGGCGTCTCATGGGTAAAGGTGAAATTCACGTCGGGACTTCCCTGGATCAGCGTGGTCACCGTACTGACCATGTCCCCCAGGGGGATAAAATCGATGTGGTCCATGCCAAAGGTGGCTGTGATGGTGGTGCCGTGGCTTTCGGGATATTCGCCCTCGTAGCGTGACGTGATATCCACCCCGCCGCCCGTCTGCTCTGCAAGCATAGTGAGAAACGGTACGCCAAGTCCCACGGCCCTGGTTTTACGGGTGGTGAAAAAGGGGTCCTTCAGGTTCTTCACCTGCTCTGCCTTCATTCCGCATCCGTTGTCGGTGACGGAAAAGGTCAGCATCCCGTCCTTCTCCGTAAGGGTGATGCGGATGTCCGTTGCACCCGCTCTTACGGAATTCATGGTGATGTCAAGCACGTACAGTGAAAACTCTTCCATAATCCCGAACCTTTCTTTGCTCTGTGAGGTTACTGTGTATATGAGGATCGTGCACTCACAGCTTAGCACTTTTAACTCTCTCCTCTGAGATATTTTATAAGACTCAAAGCCTTGTCGTCTCCGTCAAGGACTACCGTGTTTTCCGCCTCTGACACGCTCCACAGATTGTGGGCGTCGGAGGAGACCACGTAACGCTTCTCCTTCAGATGAGGAAGTCTTTCCGCAAGGCTGTGATATGACTGCTTGTCGTTCAGCTCAAACGCCGCAAACGGCACGTCCTCGGGAAAATCTCCAAGCACCGCAAGCATACCGTTCGAGTCTCTGTCAATGTGAGCGGGATAGCACGCACCTCCAAGGTCCAAACACATCCGCCAAGCCGAAGCCACGTCGATAGACGTTGCGTTTATAAGGAGATGCTCGACCTCGCCCGCAACCTCGTCGTCCCCGTTCATTATATACTGATTGCCGAAGATGCGGGGCTTGTTTTTTACCTTTATGAGACTTTCTTCGACTACAGCGTCAAACTTCAGCGCCGCCTCAAGAGTGGGAAACAGACAAAGCATATGTATGTCCTCCGCAGTTGTCAGCTCCATTCCCGCTATGGGAATGATGCCGAACTTTTCCGCGTGAGCAAAAAACGCAGGACAGTTCTTCGCGCTGTTGTGATCTGTCAGCGCAACTACGTCAAGTCCCTGAACTGCCGCCATACCCGCGATGTTACCGGGGGTCATGTCGTCGTCCGCACATGGAGACAGGCACGAATGGACGTGCAGGTCATAGCTAAAGGTCTTTTTCATGATACTATCGCCGCGATATCACGGCAAAGCTCATATACCGTCTTTCCTGACGAATACACGCACACGCCCTTGCTGTCGGCAGCGGCACGTGCCGCGTCGTCCAGTCCTACGTCCTCTGCAAGGATAACGCACGCCGCGTCGGTAAGACTTGCAACAGCAATAACGTTTACGTTGTTCATAATGGTGATCCAAACTTCCCCTTCACCCACGCGGCTCATGGCGCGGCTGAGAAAATCTCCCGCGTATACGCCGTCGAATTCTTCGGGGGGATCCCCTGCCAAAAGAGTAAGCCCAAGCTTTTCAGCCAAAACAGATAATTTCATAACCTACTCCTTTACGTTTTATTTGGAGGAACTATCTTATCGGACAGCTCCTTTTTACGTCTCTGATCGAGAACCTCGTGGAACAGTTCCCTCATAATAATGGTACACTCGTCGATATTGGTCTCGTTTTTAACGATATCCTCGGCAAATGCCATACAAGTGGGCGCTCCGCAGGAACCGCAGTCGATCCCGGGGAGACATTTCGTAATGCTTTCGATCTCGCCCATCATCCGCATCGCCTCTGCCCTGTCGCTTGACAGCGAGAAGCCTGCGTCGTATTCCACCTTTTCGTCGGTGAAAAATCCGACAGGTATCTCACGGTCTGTGGGTCTGTTGGGAGACACGGGGAGATAACGCTTTAGAGACTGAAGTCTCGCCTGAGCGATATAGGCGTTGGCAACGGTCATCGCACCGCCCACACAGCCGCCGCTGCAGGCATTAAGCTCGATAAAATCGAGATCGGTAAAATCCTCGTTGTCGATCTGCTCAAGAACGCGCATACAGTTTTCCACACCGTCCGCCGCTAAGTATCTGTCGTTGAAGACGGATGAGGATTCGCCGCCCGTGGAAGCCCAACCGATACCGATCATACCCGATTCCGAAGACTTTTCGGGATATTCGTCGTGCTTCATCACGTCGATAAGCCTGAAATACACGTCTCTTATGGACACCACTCTGTCAACGTTGTTCTTGTCGCCCGCAAAGCCGTTCTTAACGTAGCTTACTTTACCGGGACAGGGGGAGATGAAGAATATTCCCACGTCCTCGGACGAAAGCTCTGGATGCTCGCTCAGCGCCTTTTCCCTTGCCAGCTTGGCAGCCACCTCTATGGGCGGAAGGATCGGCATCAGGTTTTCCACAAGGAATGGGAAATTCATGCCGATGATGCGGGTAATAACGGGGCATGCCGAGCTTATAACCGGCTTTTTTATCCCGGGCATATTCAGATACATCCTCGTGTAAGCGGAAACCATCTCAGCGGCGCGGGCCACCTCGAACACGTCGTCGAAGCCCATTTTATAAAGCCCGTCGATTATGTAGTCGATGCTGGTCATGTTGTCGAACTGACCGTACAGCGCGGGCGCGGGAAGCGCTACCGTGTATTTAAAATCCGCCATCTCGTCAAGAGAGTCGTGTAGGGCACGTTTTGCTCTGTGGGAGCAGATCCTGATACATTCTCCGCAATCTATACATCTTGCGGAATTAATAGTCGCCTTTCCGTCGCGAACACGTATCGCTTCGGTGGGACATCTTTTGAGGCACGCAGTACAGCCCTTGCATTTGCTGAGATCCAGCGATACCGAATGCTTATAGTTCTGCATGTCAACCTCCGTCCGGCTCACGCCGTACTGAATGATTTAAGCCTTATGCTTAACCGTCATGGTGATGGTCGTTCCCACACCTATCTCGGTGTCGATCTTCATGGTGTCGGTATACTTCTTCATATTGGGAAGACCCATACCCGCACCGAATCCGAGGGAACGGATGTGCTCGCGCGCTGTGGAAAAACCCTCCTGCATGGCAAGGTCAACGTCGGGAATACCGGGACCCTTGTCAGCAAGAACGATTATGATATCCTCATCGGTGACGGTAACGTCCGCATCTCCGCCGTCCGCATGGATGACCATGTTTATCTCACCCTCGTACATGGCGATGGAAACACGTCTTATAACGTCAGGGGGAAAGCCAAGCTGTCTCAGCTTCTTCTTTACCACCTGAGACGCTTCACCCGCTGAGGAAAAGTTATCTCCGTGAACGTCGAAGTGGAAGGTAATGTTTTCTGCCATGTCATTCCTCCTCACGGGGCGCCCCCGTAAGTCCGCCGCTGTACAGAATACCTGCCGCCTCGTAAGCTCTGTGAGACGACTTCATGACCACGATACCGCAGTCCTCTGCAAGATGGATCATATCAAGTCCGGGACTTTTACCCCTGACGAAAACGATACATACCATGTCCATCATACTTGCAGTCCTGATGACCTGTGGGTTGATGAGGCCCGTGAGAAGCACGCCCTGATCCTTAACGTAGGCAAGGACGTCGCTCATCATGTCGCTGCAGCAAGCGGAATATACTTCGTTATCCAGATATTCCTCGCAGCAAAGGACCTCCGCGTCAAGCATATCTTTAATTTCTCTGATCTTCATCGTCAAATCCGCCTTTTCTTATTAAATGGGGGACTTTTCAAGGGGCGATCTGTTCCCCTTTCGGTACACCTTATCTGTACTTTGCAAGGATATCCTCAAGCTGATTCGGCTCAAGTCTTCCGTATACGTCCTCGCCGATGGTGAGAACGGGAGCAAGGCCGCAAGCGCCGATACATCTTGTAGCGTCAAGGCTGAACTTAAGGTCATCGGAGATAGAGCCGTTCTTGATACCGAGAAGTCCTTCAAGCTTATCCATAAGCAGGCCCGCGCCCTTTACGTAGCAAGCTGTACCGAGGCACACGCTGATGGGGTGCTGACCCTTGGGATTAAGTAAGAACTGTGAGTAGAAGGTAGCAACGCCGAATACCTCGGAAACAGGCACGTCAAGTCCGAGAGCGATGCGCTTCTGAACTTCCTTGGGAAGGTAGCCGTACACATCCTGAGCCTGCTGAAGCACGGGCATGAGCGCACCTGCCTCACCCTTGTACTTTTCGATGATCGCCTCAAGTGCTGCCTTCTGTTCGGCAGTTTCGGTGAAAGGAACTGCCGTCATGGTTTTCTTCATAGTGAGTTTCCTCCTGATTATATTTTTTTATGTAAGCCGACCGCCGTCGGCAAAGTTTACTTTATTCTGCTTTTTCCGCAACGAACGCTTCGATGGCATCTGCCGCCGCGTCAACATAATCGTTTTCGTAAAGCTCGATAATACCCTTGTCGCAGAGAGCCGCAAGTGCGGGGTCGAAGGGGATCTGACCGAGGAACTTAAGACCCAGCTCACGGCAATGCTCTTCGGTCTTGCTCTTGCCGAAGACTTCGATCTTCTTACCGCAGTCAGGGCACTTCACGTAAGACATATTCTCGATGATACCGATAACGGGGATATTCATCATATTTGCCATATTGATAGCCTTTTCGACGATCATGGAAACAAGCTCCTGGGGAGTTGTAACGATGATGATACCGTCAAGGGGAATAGACTGGAATACGGTAAGCGGAACGTCGCCTGTTCCCGGAGGCATATCGATAAACATATAGTCTACGTCGTTCCATACAACCTCGCTCCAGAACTGCTTTACAGCTCCTGCGATAACGGGACCTCTCCATACGACGGGACTTGTCTCATCGGGGAGAAGGAGGTTGACGGACATTACGTCGATACCCGTCTTACTTCTGAGGGGGATGAGCGCGTCTCCCGTGCTTTCCACCTGTCCGCCCGCAAGGCCGAATGCCTTAGGCACGGAGGGACCTGTAACGTCTGCGTCAAGGATCGCCGCGTGAGCGTCTCTTCTCTGCATAGCCACGGAGAGCATGGACGTCACGATAGACTTACCTACGCCGCCCTTTCCGCTGACGACTCCGATCACCTTTTTAACGGAGGATGCCGCGTGAAGGGGTTCATGTGTTATTCTTGATGCACAATCCTTAGAGCAGGATGAGCAATCATGTGTGCAATTTTCTGCCATTTCATATGTCCTTTCCAAAAGAAGCAATTAGATACAATACCGCATTGTATACTTTAACAAATACTATTATAGTATATTCTTTCGATAATTACAAGAGAATTATGATTTTTCTTTGGTAAAATTACTATATTTTTTTTAGAATTATATCAAAAATGGTCTTTTTGCCTAATAGATGGGTAAAAATGCCTGTGGCACGGCGATATGTCTTCTCCGGAAAATACGATGTAATTCGCCGCGGGGGGGATGAAGTGCGTAATTCATAATGCATAATGCATTATTTAGATAGATTTTCTCTGCAAATCGGATTTTGTTAAAATGGGACGGGGGCGTTCATCCGCAGCCGTTTGGATGGTGCGTTTTTTACACCGTAGGGCGGGGGTTTATCTCCCGCCGTTAGACAGTGCGGGACGTTAGTCTGTATGAGATCCTTCGTCATCCGCAAGCGGATTTCTCAAGATGACACCCCGTAGTATGCCGCGCCCCAATGTGTCATTCTGAGCTTTGCGAAATATCTCTTACGTTGGAGGATGCACAGTCGCGAGGGCGGTGCGGAGCGTTCGTTTTCGGCAGGAGCGAGCCCCTGCCCTACGGCGTTGCTGGGGTTGTTCGTTCATCCGTAGCCACACGGGCGGT
>JAFSGU010000046.1 GCA_017440665.1 Clostridia bacterium | reverse complement strand
GGGGCTTGCTCCTGCCGCAAACGAACAATTCGCACTGTCCCCACGGCTATATTTCTGCGAACATATCTTTCTAAATATCGCACACTATTCCGCTTTTTTGCGAAAAAGACGGAACCAAAAATGCCGCCACTGTATTCCGCTACGCGGAAACAGGCGAGTGCTTACGCACTCCCGGGGCTCAGTCGCCGCCCCAGGCGCTGCCCGGCTTCCGATGTCCCCATCATCCGCGCGGCAGTCTGCGACTTTTTGCCGCTTCGTCTGTGTGATGAAATGCGGTCAGGCGGTAGGCGGTTGCCGTTCTCCCGCCCCACGCGATCGGACATCGGGGATGTAATCCTTCGTTTATCCTGTAGCCGTTTCGTTTGTCCCCAACCGTCGTAGGGGCGATTCACGAATCGTCCCGCGAACGTACGCCCCGCACAAACCCCACGGCTGGGAGCGCACATTCGCTTCGCGAAGTACGCCCCCGCCCTACGATATAAAACATTTCGTACAACTCCCCAACCAATTTTCAATTCTACAGAAAGGATCGCTTATGGGAAAAATTAACGTACTTGGCTTTGACGTTGCCAACCTTATCGCCGCGGGCGAGGTGGTTGACAGACCATCCTCCGTGGTAAAGGAACTCCTTGAAAACTCCATAGACGCAGGATCCACCGTCATAACCGTTGAGATCCAGCGCGGCGGCGTTGCGTTCATCCGCGTGTCCGACAACGGCCACGGCATGGAGCCGGAGGATCTTCCCGTATCCATCCTTCGACATGCCACAAGCAAAATAGGCTGTGCCGATGACCTTAGCGCAATTGCCACTCTCGGCTTCCGCGGAGAGGCGCTTGCGGCAATCTCCTCCGTTTCGCGCATACGCATCTTCTCCCGTCCCGCAGGATCCCCCATGGGTGCTATTCTGACGGCAGAGGGCGGCGAGGTGCTTGACATCACCGAAACGGGATGCGCCTTCGGTACCACCATCGTGGTTGAGGATCTTTTCTTCAACGTTCCCGCAAGGCGAAAATTCTTAAAGCGTGACAACACGGAAGCGGCGGCTGTCAGCGCGGTGGTTGAGAAGATCGCGCTGTCCCGCCCCGATATTTCCGTAAAATACATTTCCGACGGAGACGTGCGCTTCGCCACACCGGGCGACGGCAAGCTGTATTCCGCCATATACGCCGTGTTCGGCAAGGACGTGGCGACCCGCTGTCTTGAGGTATCGAGAAGCGCCGACGGTATTTCCGTGACAGGCTATATTTCAGAGCCTGACAACTATAAATCCAACCGCAACATGGAGAATTTCTTCGTCAACGGACGTTACGTGCGCAGTAAGACAGCCATGGCGGCGCTTGAGCAGGCGTTCAAAACGCGTATTCCTCCCGACAAGTTCCCCATTTGCGTGCTCAACATTGACATTAATCCTGCGGCGGTGGACGTAAATGTACATCCCGCAAAGCTTGAGATAAAATTCACCAACGAAAGACTCATATTCGACGCGGTGTACTACGCGGTGATAAATACGCTGGAGTCTGCGGTCATCCGACCTGAACTGACTATTGGCAAGACGAAGCCGTCGGGCGGAGGGGTTACTCCTCCCGACATGGGGACAAATCCCTATTATAAGGCTCCCGTCGAGCGAAAGCCTGTGTCCACCACGGTGGTGACGAAGGAGGGCACGGTCATAGAGAACGCCGAGCGTCCTGAAGAAAAGCCGAAGCGCCGCACTGACTCATCCTTCTGGATAGACGGAGCGGAGGCAAGGCGTTTGCTTGGGGCATTCGTCCCCGCGGACGTTTCATCTCCCAAGCCCGAGCAGGTGAAGATCTCAACAAATACTGTGGAGGAGGAAAAGTTTCCCACAGAAAAGAAGGAAAACTTTACCGCGCCCGCGGAAAAAGCACCCTCGGAAGAAGTTCCTGCAGAAAAGGCTTCTGTGGAGGACGTGACTGCCGCGGCGGCAAAGCCTGTGCAGACGGATACACCAAAAACGGCGGCGGAAGAGGTGCCCGAGTACATCATCCTCGGCGAAGCGTACAACTGTTACGTTATCGTACAGATGGAGGACAGACTGCTGTTTGTGGACAAGCACGCGGCTCACGAGAGGATAATCTTCGACGAGCTTTGCCGCAGAATGAAGGCGGCGGAGTTTTCGGGACAGCTTCTGCTGGCTCCTCTTGAGACCGAGCTTCTTGAGATAGAGGCAGACGCCATTCGCGAGTACGAGGAAAAAGTGCGTGCCCTTGGCTTTGAGTTCACGCTTGAAGCGAGAGGTGCGGGAGTTAAGGTTAGCATAACAGCCATTCCGGAGATACTCACTGTGAAGGAAGCGGGCGAGCTGTTCTCCACCCTTGCGTCCCGCCTTTCCGACGTAGGCGGCGGACTTGACGCGGCGGCTGAAGAATTTTTTACTGCCCGTCTCTTCCAGTCAGCCTGCAAGGCGGCTGTAAAGGGCGGGAGGATCTACGACATGGCGCATATCAAGTGGATATGCGACCGCCTTTTCGTCAAAGGCGAAAACGGAAGCGTTATCCGCACCTGTCCCCACGGCAGACCCGTTGCCTTTGAAGTAAAGAAGTCATCAATTGACAGGCAGTTTGCAAGACTTGGGTAATGAGTTGTTTGCCATGGGCAAACAAATGAGATTTTGCCGCGGTAATTCCGCGACAAAGTGAAATCGTGTCTTCGACACGGTGAAATATTTCCCTCACGTGAAATATGAAATAATTCGCCAAGGCGAACCCGGAGAGGAACGGAATCGGTTTTTCACCGCCCTACGGGTGGAAAACGAACGCTCTGCATCATCCCCGTGGCTACCGCGATGTAATATTATCGTTGTAGGGGAGGGGTTCCCCCTCCCGAAAACGCACGCCTCGTACTGTCTTCGCGACTGTGTACCCTCTCACCGCCCTTCGCAGGACGAAGGGCAGAGCTCTCCCAAAGGACGAGCCTTTATAAAAGGGAAGATGAGCTTTATCTCAACGGCGGCAGATGAACGGCCAAACCGTTGTAGGGGCGTCAGCACATTCGCTCCGCGAAGTGCGACGTGCGCCCGTATACAAACGTCATGAACCATCCCCACGGCTTCGGATGAACGAACGCTCTAATAAGCCTTCTCCAGTGGGTAGCGAAGTGGCGACACGGTAGTGAATGACAACCTTAAACGGTTGTCAGAGCCGTGGCGTGACCGAGCCCGCAGGCGAGACAAGGTGGTCGGAGAATGTAATTCTCCGATCGGATGAGGTGTTACATC
>JAFSGU010000045.1 GCA_017440665.1 Clostridia bacterium | reverse complement strand
GCCGCGGAGCGGGCGGCAGAGATCTCGCCGGACTGTATCGTGCGGACCTTTAAGACTTTTTATCTGCCCGAGACGGAGGACCGGTTTGATTTTAGGGAGTATGATTACGTGGTCGACGCCATTGACACGGTATCGGCGAAGCTTGCCCTCATTGAAGAGGCAACGGAGTCGGGTGTTCCCATAATCTGCTCCATGGGAACGGGAAACAAGCTCGATCCCACGAGGATCACAGTTTCCGATATATCAAAGACGAACACCTGCCCCTTGGCAGCGGTGATCAGACGGGAATGCCGTAAGAGAGGCATCAAAAAATTGAAGGTGGTATGGTCAGACGAGACTCCCGTGAAGGTGACGTCGGAGGAATCCCACGGACGTCATGCACCGGGAAGCGTATCGTTCGTTCCGCCCGTTGCGGGATACGTTGCCGCAGGCGAGGTCATCCGTCACATCGCAGGAAAAGAATAATGAAACGTATGGGAGACGGTTCTTCCAAGGTTACGTGAGCCTAAACCCGAATGTAGCGATAACTTTTCTCCTTTTATCTTTTTTGTAAAACAAAAAAGATAAAAATAAGGCAAGGAGATGAGGAGTGAAACGACGAAGAAACTTCGCCGTTTGAGATGGTTCTTCCAAAGTAACGAAAACCAAGTCCGCACGAAACGGCGAGATTGATGTCCCAGCTCATTCTGCGAATGTGCAACGTAAAACACAGAAAACACGATCATGCGAAGCAGATCAAAATACATTACCCAAATTCGTAAACAAATCGAAAGGTCCAAAGAATGTCAGAAAAAAAACGTACTCCCGCAGAAGTCGCCGTGCGGAGCGTACTGAAAAAATACAGAAAAGATATCTGGTCTCCGTTTATGCGGGGCGTGACCATGTACCGCCTTATCTCACCCGGAGATAAGATCGGCGTTTGCATCTCCGGAGGCAAGGATTCCATGCTCCTGGCACTCCTTATGAAGCAGCTTCAGACTCACAGCGAGGTCCCCTTTGAATGTGAGTACATCGTCATGGATCCGGGGTATTCCGAGCCTAACAGACGGCGCATCGAGGAAAACGCCGCACGTCTTGAGATCCCGATCAGGATCTTCGAAACCAATATTTTCAACGTTTCTGCAAATCAGACGGAGGGCTCCCCCTGCTATCTTTGCGCGAGAATGAGGCGAGGACATCTTTACAGCTTTGCCCGTGAGCTTGGCTGTAACAAGATCGCCCTCGGACACCATTTCTCAGACGTTATCGAAACTACCCTTATGGGTATGCTGTGGGGCTCACAGATACAGGGTATGCTCCCCAGGCTGAAAAGCACCAATTACGACGGAATGGAGCTTATCCGCCCCATGTACCGAGTTCACGAGGACAGTATCATTGCATGGGCAAGGTACAACGACCTTCATTTCCTCGGATGCGCCTGCAAAATGACAGAGGCGGCGGCTGTGGACGAGTCTGCCTCAAAAAGACGGGAAATAAAGGCTCTCATCCGCAGACTTCGTGACGAGGGAAACCGCGATATCGAAAAAAACATCTTCAACAGCATCCATAGGGCAAACGTGGATACGCTGGTAGGTTATAAGCTTCACGACGTGGAGCACAGCTTCCTCGAACGGTTCGACGGGGAAGATGAATAAGTCTGATACAGAAAGGTAAGCTCACTGAAATGGCAAAAATACTTGTAGCAATGAGTGGCGGCGTTGACAGCGCAGTCGCCGTAAAGCTTCTGCTTGACGAGGGACACGAGGTGGCGGGAGTCACATTTACCGTGGAGAATTCACCCGAGAGCGAGGCGGCTGTAAGAGATGCGGGACTGGCTGCCGCATCCTACGGGATACCTCACACCGCCCTTGATCTGTCGCGTGAGTTCACCGAGACGGTAAAGGCGGATTTTGTGAGAGAATACGAGTGCGGAAGAACGCCCAACCCCTGCGTAGAATGTAACAGACATATAAAATTCGGTGCGCTTGTCCGTTATGCCGAGGAAAAAGGCTTTGACTTTATCGCAACGGGGCATTACGCCTCTCTCAGACTTGAGAGAGGGAGGGTTCACCTTACAAGAGGTGCGGATCCGTCCAAGGATCAGAGCTATATG
>JAFSGU010000044.1 GCA_017440665.1 Clostridia bacterium | reverse complement strand
GTGGGTAGCGAAGCGGCGACACGGTAGTGAATGACAACCTTAAACGGTTGTCAGAGCCGTGGCGTGACCGAGCCCGCAGGCGAGACAAGGTGGTCGGAGAATGTAATTCTCCGATCGGATGAGGTGTTACATCCGTTTAGCACAAACTAAATGGCAACTTGCCCTCTCAGTCAGCTATCGCTGACAGCTCTCCCAAAGGACGAGCCTTTATAAAAGGGAAGATGAGCACTGCCTCTACGGCTTCGAATTAACGAAAAAACCAAACCGTTGTAGGGCTGGGGCTTGCTCCTGCCGTAAACGCACGCCACGCACTGTCCCCACGGCTATATTTCTGCGAACATATCTTTCTAAATATCGCACACTATTCCGCTTTTTCGCGAAAAAGACGGAACCAAAAAATGCCTCCACTGTATTCCGCTACGCGGAAACAGGCGAGTGCTTACGCACTCCCGGGCTTCAAACGCCGGCTCTACTTCCGCCGTGCGGAAGTAGTTGGAGCATTACCCGGCTAACGATGTCCAAATGCCTCGCGCGGCAGTCTACGACATTTTTGCCGCTTCGTCCCTGTGACGAAATGGGGATACGCAGCAAACGATCATCTTTCCCTCGCTTCATCCGCGGGCGGACATCGGTGGTTGTAATCCTTCGTTTATCCTGCAACCGTTTCGATGGTTCCCAACCAACGCCTCGCGCCTCCACGGTGGGTGCACGAAATGCCCCCCTTTTATAATAAAATCGTAAAATCGATTTGCGTCCGCAAATCTTCCTCAATTTCATATTTTCAATAATCCATTTTCAATTTGAAAGGTACAATATATGTTTAAACTTCTCACAACAGACGAAAAATGCAAGGCGCGCCGCGGAGAGCTTGAGACTCCCCACGGTACGATACAGACCCCCGTTTTCATGAACGTTGCTACCTGCGGTGCCATCAAGGGAGGCCTTTCCTCCGAGGACCTTGTTGACGTTGGGTGTCAGGTAATGCTGTCCAATACATACCATCTCCACATCCGTCCCGGCGACAAGCTTGTTCACGACATGGGCGGTCTTCAGAAGTTCACCGGCTGGAAGGGCCCCACACTCACCGACAGCGGCGGATTCCAGGTGTTCTCCCTTTCCGGACTTCGCAAGATCAAGGAGGAGGGCGTATACTTCTCCTCACACATCGACGGAAAGCGCATTTTCATGGGACCCGAGGAGAGCATGCAGATCCAGTCTCACCTGGCGTCCACCATCGCCATGGCCTTTGACGAGTGTATCGAGAACCCTGCAAAGTACGATTACACAAAGCGCTCCTGCGAAAGGACCGTGCGTTGGCTTGAAAGATGCCGTGCGGAAATGGACAGACTCAACTCACTTCCCGAGACCATAAACAAGAAGCAGATGCTCTTCGGTATCAACCAGGGAAGCACCTACGAGGATCTTCGCATTGAGCACATGAAGGCGATCCGCGAGATCCCCTGCGACGGATACGCCATCGGCGGACTTGCCGTCGGAGAATCCGCTGACGAGATGTACCGTATCATCGACGCGGTCGAGCCTTACATGCCTGTAGAAAAGCCCCGTTACCTTATGGGTGTAGGTACACCTCAGAACATTCTTGAGGCAGTTTACCGCGGAGTTGACTTCTTCGACTGCGTAATGCCCTCACGTAACGCGCGTCACGGTAACGTATTCACATGGAACGGCAAGATGAATCTTTGCAACGAAAAGTACGCAAGAGACCCCCGTCCCATCGACGAAAACTGCAACTGTCCCGCTTGCCGTCACCACAGCCGTTCCTACATCCGCCATCTTATCAAGGCGAAGGAGGCTCTCGGAATGATGCTTGCGGTCTCCCACAATCTGTATTTCTACAACGAGCTTATGCGTAAGATAAGAGAGGCTCTTGACGGCGGATATTTCTACGAGTTCTATCAGAAGTACCACAACCTCCTTGCGGAGCGCAATCCCGACTGATATGGTATACGTTAAGTATTCCTCCCCCGACGTTTCGCTGAATCTTGCGGCAGAATATTACTTCGCCTCCGAGCATACCTGCGACGAGGACGTGTTCATGCTGTGGCAGCCCCGTCCCACGGTGGTCGTTGGAAACTTCCAGAACATCCACGAGGAGGTGGACACCGCCTATGCGGCGAGCCGCGGCATCGACATCGTAAGACGTCTTTCGGGCGGCGGCACCGTTTATCAGGACGGCGGCAGCATACAGTACGCATTTATTGAGAGGCGTGACGGGGATATTGATTTTGCAAGATATCTCACGCCGATATGCCAGGTATTAAAAAGCCTTGGGATCGACGCCGTACCCAACGGCAGAAACGACATAACCGTTGACGGCAAAAAGGTGTCGGGCAACTCGCAGTACCGCGTGGGCGGTGTGACGATACACCACGGAACGCTGCTTTTCTCCGTTGACATAGACGAGATGGAGAGAGCCACCCGTCTGCCCGATTATAAGGCAAGCTCCAAGGGGATAAAGTCTGTGAGAAGCCGTGTTGCCAATCTTTCCGATTACACCGACGCCGTGGCAACTCCCGAGGAGTTTATGAAGTATCTCGGTGAGAAGATGGAGCCTGAGGCGGTATACGTACCGACCAAGGCGGATCTTATCCGCATTGAAGAGATAGCAAACGAGCGTTTCCGTGCTGAGCGCGGAGGTAACCTATCGGTGCGCTCGCCCAAGTTTGATATAGAGAAGGTCTGCACCTTTGCAGGCGGCAATATGATATTTGCTTTCACGGTGAAAAGCGGTATTATCACTGACGTGTCCGTAAGAGGAGATTTCTTCACGGATTCTTCCGTGGAGACTCTCGAAAAGGCGCTTGAGGGGATAGCGTTTACAGCATCCGCTGTAAGTGAAGCTGTAAAAGGCTCAGGCTTTTCAGCCATGGAAATTACGGCAGATGCCATTGCCGAAAAGCTATCGGAAGGGATAGCATGACGGCTGTTTTCCGTCCCCCGCCCCCCGCGATCGGACATCGGTGAATTAATCTTTCGTTTATCCTGTAGCCGTTTCGTATGGATGTATACCCAACGTTGTAGGGGAGGATATCATCCTCCCGCAAACGAACAATTTGCACTGTCTGCACTGCTTCGTTTCTGCGAACAACTCGCTCTGAATATCGTACACTATTCCGCTTTTTTCTTGAAAAAAGCGGAACCAAAAAATGCCTCCACTGTATTCCGCTACGCGGAAACAGGCGAGTGCTTCGCACTCCCGTGGCTCAAACGCCGGCTCTACTTCCGCGCGCGGAAGTAGTTGGAGCATTACCCGGCTTCCGCTGTCCATCCGCGCGGCAGTCTGCGACTTTTTGCCGCTTCGTCACCGTGACGAAATGCGGTCAGGCGGTAGGCGGTTGTCGTTCTCCCGCCCCCACGCGATCGGACATCGGTGAATTAATCTTTCGTTTATCCTGTATCCGTTTCGTATGGTTTTATCCCACCAATGTAGGGGCGGATTCTATATCCGCCCGCGAACGAACATCCTGCACTGTCCCCGCGGAGGGTCAATCATGAATTACCCCTAAAAAATATTTTGTTCGTTGGCAACAATATAAACAACCGTAGGGGATGGCGCCCTCGACATCCCGAAAACCAACGATGCGCACATTCCACGCGGCTACCGCGCCGTCTCTCAATAATTCGCCCACGGCGAATTATTTCACATTCTCCTTTGGAGAATATTTCACATTTTCTCGATACGGGAAAATATTTCACATTTCCGAAGGAAATATTTCATTTCACTTTTCACCGGAGGTTTCAAATGAAGATCACATTCATGGGTGCGGGAAGCACCGTATTTGCCCGTAACGTAATCGGAGACTGTATGTGTGTGGAATGTCTCCGCGACAGTACCTTTGCACTTTATGACATCGACGCCGAGCGTCTTGAGGAAAGCCGCGTTATTCTTGAAGCAATGCGCGAGACCATGGGCGGACACGGTAAGATCGAATGCTATCTTGGCGTAGAGCAGCGTAAAAACGCCCTCCGCGGTGCGTCATTCGTTATCAATGCCATTCAGGTTGGCGGCTACGACCCCTGCACCATTATGGATTTCGAGATCCCGAAGAAATACGGCCTCCGTCAGACCATCGGCGATACACTCGGCATCGGCGGTATCATGCGCGCCCTTCGCACCATCCCCGTCATGGAGGACTTCACCCGTGACATGGAGGAGGTTTGCCCCGACGCATGGTTCCTCAATTATACCAATCCCATGGCAATGCTGTCCGGCTACGTACAGAAGTACTCAGGCATTAAGACCGTAGGTCTCTGCCACAGCGTGCAGTCATGCGCAGAGGATCTGCTGAATCCTCTCGGCATGGGTGACAGAATAGACGGATGCAAGACTATGATCGCGGGAATCAACCACATGGCGTGGCTTCTGAAGATCGTTGACAAGCATGGCGTGGATCTTTATCCCGAGGTTCGCGAAAGAGCATTTGAAAAGCAGAAGGATTACACCCATCACGACAACGTCCGTTACGATTACATCCGCCACTTCGGCTATTACTGCACCGAATCAAGTATACATAACGCTGAGTACAGCTGGTTCTACATCAAGGATAAGTATCCTGAGCTGATCGCGCGTTACCGCACCAAGCTTGACGAGTATCCCCGCCGCTGTGTTGAGCAGATCGAGGGATGGAAGTGGGAGTACAGCCAGATACTTAAGGAAGGCGTAAAGCGCCACGAAAGAAGTAAGGAATACGCATCCCGCATCATGGAGGCGATGATCCTCGATGAGCCCTACCGCATCGGCGGTAACGTGCTGAACACGGGATATTACATCACAAACCTTCCTGCGGAGGCGTGTGTTGAGATCCCCTGCATGGTCGATGCCAACGGCATCACACCCACCTATGTGGGCGCGCTCCCCGTACAGTGCGCGGCGATGAACGTAACTAATATAAACGTACAGCTTCTCGCAATTGAAGCTGCAAAGACAAAGAAGCGCGATCACGTATATCAGGCGGCGATGCTCGATCCTCACACGGGAAGCGAGCTTGATATTGACACCATCAAGAAGATGGTGGACGATCTGCTTGAAGCGCAGAGTGCATATCTGCCCAAGTATAACTAATATGATCATACAGTCTGCGTGTCGTAAAGGCACGCAGATTTTTTGTGCCCAAGGCAACTGCAACACAAATACCTCGCCATAGTGGGGATATTATTGCGTACAGGCGAATTGCAGAAGTTCCTTCGATCTTTACTATAAAAACAGAAAAAACACCCTGTTAGGTGTTTTTCTATTTTTGCGGGTAAAAGGACTTATGAACCTACTGCTTTCGTCTCCGCAGGCTCCGACGAAGCAGGTCAAGCCCCTCCTTAGTTTTGCTGTTGCGTTTGATAGCAAGGGGCTTGCAGAAGTTTCTTCGATCTTTACCATAAAAACAGAAAAAACACCCTGTTAGGTGTTTTTCTATTTTTGCGGGTAAAAGGACTTATGAACCTACTGCTTTCGTCTCCGCAGGCTCCGACGAAGCAGGTCAAGCCCCTCCTTAGT
>JAFSGU010000043.1 GCA_017440665.1 Clostridia bacterium | reverse complement strand
TATTTACTTGCGCTCCCCTCCGAGACTTTGACAATTAATTTCCTCGTGTCTTTTGTTCGGCGCTAAATGCGACAGCCCCCTCAGCTTACTGAC
This sequence comes from Clostridia bacterium, assembly GCA_017440665.1. Taxonomy (GTDB): domain Bacteria; phylum Bacillota; class Clostridia; order Oscillospirales; family CAG-272; genus RUG11130. The sequence goes on along the minus strand of JAFSGU010000043.1, from coordinate 13,823 downwards.
AAACCCTGTGATAAAACACAGGGTTTGTCAAATTACACAAAGATTAAACTGTTAGAAAAGGGGATGCGCGGCGTGCGCGCCGCTTTTTGGACGAATAAGGGGAATTTCGCCCTCTGCGGAGGGCGACTCGGGGCTCTGCCCCAAGACCTCGCGATCTTTCGAGAAAGATCGATCAAAGCTTTTGTTAATTTTGACAGCGCGAAGCCTTTGTCAGCGGTCTGAGACCCGTTCACAAAAAGTGAACGGGTCTCTTTTTTATACCGATATGTATCCGACTTAACGGATCAATACTATCTTACAGCTCGTATTCTTCTACGTTTACTTCGCCGTTTTCGATCTCAGCGATGAGAATCTTGCGCTCGGTTATCTGAAGCTCGTATGCGTATCCGTCTGCAACGAGAACTACATCCTTAACGTTGTGCTTTTCTGTCCAGTCTGTGTTGAGGAGCATTACGGTGGTCTTGTCGCCGTCTACCCAACGTGTCCAGAATACCTCACGGGAGTCGTCAATTACGTATACGTCACGCTCAGCAGCCTCGCAAGCAAGCTCCTCTACCCATGTAGCGGTGAACTTCTGGAACTGCTCGTGTCCGGGATATGCCCAGAGGGTGAATGTATAAACGTAACCGTCGCCGACCTTGTTACGTACAAGCATAGGTGTACCTGTCCATGCATCCCATGCAACTACCTCAGCGCCTGCAAGCTCAACGTTTGCAAGAAGAGGTGTGCCGTCCTCAGCTACGTCGAAGCTGGGTACTGCGGAAAGCTCAGACTCCACCATGTCGCCGCGTCCTGCACAGTTCCACTGACCTGAGTACTTTTCACCCGCGCCCAGAACCTTGATACCGCAAAGCTCACTAAGGTCGCCGCCGTTCCAAAGAGCGAGATCCTTCATGTCAGCGAGGAAGTCGCGTCTCGTGTGTGTGCTGAACTGAGGAATACCGGTAAGGAGCACGCCGCCTGCCTTAACGTAGTCGAGTGTCTTGTTGTAGTCTTCCTCGATCTGAGTGTTCCAACCGAGATTGAGAAGGAGCTTGTAGTTCTTGTAGAAGTCTGCACTTGCCTCAACGGGAACGCTGTCGAAGTCACCGTAGGGTGTACCTGCGAAGAAGAAGCGTCTCTTGTGAGTATCCTGCATGAGAGGATGTGTGGACGTACCGGGCATCAGCACGTCAAGCACCTGATGGCACTTTTCGGGCTGGAGATGCGCCCACGTGGGATCATTGCTACCGTACTTGCCCCATACGGAGTATCTGGGGTCCTGTTCGGTGTCGCAGATAAAGCCGTTGAAGGGAGCTGCATAACGGCCCTCGATAAAGCCGATGTTACGTACGTTCTTACCGCGTCTGGGATGAGTCTTGGCAAACTTGAAGAAGCTACGTGTCATGTCTCTCTTACCCTTAGTAAGAAGGTCGTCCCATGCGATCCTTTCTTCTGTGAAGATGTTGAAGAGGGAGTCCTCCTCGTAGATGGTCTCAGCACCCATTGCCCAAGGCTGCATCATGCAGAGGAAGTACTGACCGAGGTGGCTTTCCTTGTAAGGCTCGTAGCAATGCATGATAGCAATGTGTACGCCCCATGTGCCGTCGCCGAGAGAGTCAGCAGCACCGCGCGCCTGAGAAAGGAGAGGCATTGTGGGACCAACCATGGTCTCAGCTCTTACGAAATCAACACCTGCAAGGTAGGAGTGTCTGATACCGCCGGAAGCGTCACCGAACGCCGCCTTCTTGCATACACTGTGGGCATTGTCTATTTCTATCTTAAGGTGAGCAAGGAACTTGTCGTGAGCTTCCTTCATGTCTGTGGAACAGTCTTCGGGAGTGGGATCGTATGCGTATACCGTTCCGGGATACTCATGGAGACCGCAATCGTGCCACATATCGCCCGCACCCTTTGCAAGAGCACCGCTCATGTAGTTGTTGCAAGCAGCCGCATACATACCGTGCTCGCGGCAGTATACGCCCCACTTATAAAGAAGCTCATCGGGAACGTCGCCGTTAAAGCTGCGGAACATGATGTAGTTTCCAAGACGTGTGCCCTGAGTATAGTCAAGGAGCCAGTCCATAAATCCCGTGTCATCGTGAGGAACTGTGGTGCAGTCGTAGCCGACCTTAACGGGAACTTCCTCCTCGGGAATATCGTATACTTCAATTGTCCACTCACCGGCAGAAGTCTTGACGGTGGTGTCAGACGCGGACTTTACCGTGAAATCAAACTCGTTCCAGCCCTGCTTTGCAGAAACGGTAATATCATCACCGAATACGTTTACCGTAAGCTCTCCGTCAGCCGCAGCGTATACCTTGCCCTTGAAGTTTTCGCCCACAAGCGCCCACTTGGGAAGGAGAAGGTCGCCCGTGTTCTTCTCAGCCTGCTTTGCGGTGATACGGCTGATAGCAAAGCATACCTCGGGATGGAGGTTCTTTATAGCAAACCTGTGCTCGCCTGCAGGTACGTTGACCGTGATCCAAGCGTCCTCAAGAAGCTGGAGGTTGTAGTCGTGGCGTCTGTAGTAACGGGAGTATTCAGCAACCAACTCACCGTCGCAGTACACCTCAAAGGGGATCATTGCGTCGACCTGAGACTCAACTACGGGATCAAACTCGGGCGCACCCATACCGACGGTGTGGATAACTGTGTCGGATACTTCCTTTGTCTTTTCGGGAACTGTGTATGTAAACTCAACAGTCTTGCCGGGGCGGAGCCAAGCAAGCTCACATCTTGCCCAGGGATATACGTCAAGACCGAGGTCTTCTGCATTCCAGATGGTCTGTCCGGGGAGACTTTCGGGTCTGAACCAGATGTAACCGCGTCTTGTTACCAGCACGGAGCAACCGAGGTACTTGGGACCTACGGGGAAATCAAGCTTTCCGTCGTTGATGATCTCCTCTGCAGTGAAGGAGAAGTCACCTGACATCGTCTTAAGGTGGAATACGGTATTTTCATTAACGTCTGCAACAACGCGGATACCGGAAAGTCCACGCTTGGTCTTGCTCTGCCACTTAGGCTCGTCAAGCTTTGTCTCCTTTGCGCTGTGACCGATACCGTACCATGAGTAAGGGTAGGTCAGCTGATAGATCTCGTCCACGCTTCCGTTTTCAACGGTGAGCTCGCCGTCCCAGATATACGTGGGATGGTAGAGTCTTCTTGAGTAGAGGTACTGGTAGCCCCAGTCGATTCTGAAATCAAGTTTCATAGCGTTTTTCCTTTTCTTTATATAAATTTAAAAGTTTACTTATTTGAGCCGCTTTCGAAAAGTCCTGAAAAGCGATAAAGTATCGCCGCGACCTGCTCACGTGTGGCAAGGGAAGCGCCGTCAAGATAAAGCTCGTCGCCGCGGGGGATGCCGCCGATGATCCCGGTCGACACTGCAAACGCAAGACCGTCACGCTCCCAATCGGCAACAGACGCTCCGTCTGCAAAGCCCTCGAGAGTATCGACACGCTCTGCTGTAATGCCGCATTTTTCGGCGAAGCGGTACATAAGGGTGGCAAGCTCACTTCGTGATATAGTGCCCATCGGGTCAAATATTCCTTCGGACTTGCCGTTGGCAATACCGTTTTGGGCTGCCCATATCACGTGTTCTTCGTACCAGCTTCCTGCCTCAACGTCGGTGAAGGGATTTTCAAAAGGCTCCACCTTTTCCTCAGAGGTGGTGATCCCCGTAGAATGAACTCCTGTTTCGGCAGGCTTATTTTCGGCTGAGCACACGTCACAGGTACACGTACAGGTACACTCGTCCTCGGAGTGTGTCTGTATTTTGTGAGTTTCCTCAGGGTCACTCAATGGCGCGGGAATTGGCTCGGTACCCGTGGTGCCGTATGTGTAGGTAATGGCATCCGTATCCGTAGCGTCAAGTGTGTATAATGTGTCTGACGCATCTGACGTGTCTGCCACGTCCCCATCATCCGATACAAGCCCCATGCTGTCTGCTATTCTGTGGAGCACGGTGACAGCCATGGCGCGGGTCATGTCGGAGGCCGGGAGAAAGTACCCGTTTCCGTTGCCGAGGAAATATCCGTTTTTCAGGACGAAATCCACGCTGTCATGCGCCCAATGGGTGGCGGGAAGCATATCCCTGTAAGCAAGCTCGGGGCAGGCGGCACCGAGATCACATATTACCCCGCCCTCAGACTCGGGAACTAAAGTGGATGTGGTGGGCTCGTCGGATACGGTGAAGCTGTGACGCTCAACGATGTATTCACCCGCACCATTGACAGCGGTAATGGTGTAGTAATAGCTGCCGCGCGGAATTTTGTTGAGGACCACGTAACGGTCGATAACGCCTATGTTTCCAACGAGATTAGATGCAGAGACGGTCTTTCCGGTTATAAGCTCGCCGTCATCGGTGTAAACGCCTGCGGTGATGCTCTTAAGCTCCGATGAGTAGGAAACGACAGCTCCGTAGAGGGTGAGCGGCTCGCCGTATTTGATATTATCGGGTACGTTGTAGTAGTAGCCGTAGATGCCGGGAGTATTGGATACCGTACCGCCCGCATATTTCTGCCAATAGTTATTGAGGGCATAATAGACACGAAGACCGTAAGAGGTACGGGTGCATCTTTCAAAATCGGATGCCCAGAGGATAGCCGCGCGCGCCGCACCCTCGATGGTATTGGGTATCTCCTTCATCAGACGGTAAGCTTTCTTCTCGGTATTGTTCAGCTCCCACTTGAGCCAACCGAGCTGACCCTCGGGATCGCTTTTTTCATATCCGTTTTCGGCGCACCACTTTTTAAGAGACTCGTAGCGTGAGCCGTTCCACATCATAAGACCGTAGCTTGGCTTATCGTTTGTGTCAATGACCTCAAGGTCCGGGTCAAAGCCGCATTCTATCATTACGTTTCCCATGATGCCTGCGGCGGCGGCAGGACAAAGCTCAAGCTCCTCTGTAAGATAGTCGTAGACTATCTGCTGAACTGATATTTCTTCAACGCCCAGAACAGCTGCAGACAAAGCCGACGCGAGCATTGCTGTGATGCATATAATGGATAATAATTTAAGCTTCATGTTTTATGTAGATAACCTTTCATTGGGGAGGGCGGTTTTTGGGAAAGCTTACACTTTCCCATTATCAATATGATACCATAAAACTCATGTTATGTCTATAGAATGGCGGAAAAAAGTCGTATACGCGACAGTAAGATTTTGCCATTTTCCCGGCGTCAGTCATATCTTATCCTGTCAACTTCCACCCGGACATTCAAACCAAATCCTCCGTCTGCGGATGAACGTCTGCCCCAACCGATCCCCCATTTCAAATTCAGGTCCCCTCTCTCAGCAAAGACCGTACAAAACTACACCTCCGAAGGTATAAGACCGTCGGAGGTGTACGTGTGTATTTTATTCTCTTGCGGCAATAACGCGGTTGAGCGCTTCGATGGAATCATCGATAACTCGGCGGTTGTCGGGACGGCGAGCCATGATGATCTTTCTTCTCGTGCGATCCACAGCGTAGGACTCAGCATCGGTGATAACGGGTGCGGGAATGATCTCAAACTCCACTGCATCGGGAATGGACAGCACAGCGGGAGCCATGTAGTCGCACATTACCTTATGCCAATTGGGATCGGCAAATCTCTCCTCGGAGAATATCTTGAGGGGGAGCCCGCGCTTCAGGTGGTCTGCCGCCTTACCCGTACCGATAACACGGCTGAGGTCGTCGTGATTCATATCGAGAAGCACGGAGCCGTCGTCACTGCAGGGAAGCCAGATCAGGGGAATGGGAAGATTCATAAGATACTGGCTTGCGGCGTAGTCGGAGTACATATTCCACTCATGGAAGCCGCGGCTCTTCTTATCAAGGCAGTCTGCACCAAGCCACAGAACAACGAGCTTGTCCATGATCGTGGGGTCTATAAGGCAGGCGGATACAACGTTGGTACAGGGACCTGTAACAAATACGTATATAGGCTCGTCATACTTGTGCGCACATTCGATGATAAATCTTGCGGCAGGGCTGTCTGAGGGGGCAAGGTCGGGATTGACCGTGATCCTGCTTCTGGCACCCTCGAAAAGGGGAAGGGTCTCTTCCGAAAGATCAAGTGCTTCATATGTCACGCGAACGTCTGCCATAGCGCGGAGCATTACCTCTTCGGTATTTTCTGCAACGACCTCCTCGTACTGAGCGGACGCACACACACCGAGAACCTCTATATTCTCACATCCAAGAGTATATGCCAGGGTATACTGGTCGTCGATCTCGCCGTTGTAGTCGCCGTCAAGGATAACGAGTTTTTTCTGTCCGATCTGATATCTTCAAGTATCTGCTTAGGTGTCATAAAAATTATCCTTTCTTTACGTTGAATAATTATATTTATAGTTCAGTAACAACTTCAAGTATGCCTCTCGGGCACTTTTCCGCGCACTTGCCGCATCCGACGCACTTGCTGTGGTCGATGACCGCTACGTTATTTACAACCTTCACGGCGCCAACTTCGCAAGCCTTTTCGCATATCTTACATCCGATGCAGCCCGCCTCGCAGTATGAGCGCACTGCCTTACCGCCGTCCGTAGAGACACATCTCATACGTACGGGGCTGGTCTTGGGCACCAGCTTGATCACGTTCTTGGGACAGAACGTTACGCAAACTCCGCATCCGCGGCATTTTGTCTCGTCGACGTACGCAATACCGTCACGTATAGACAACGCCTCAAAGGGGCAATGTGCCACGCACGTACCCAGACCGATACATCCGTCGGGGCACACCTTATCACCTCTGCCAAGTCTTTCGGCGGCGGCACAGTCAGCGGCACCCGAGTAAATAAACTTCTTCTTTGAGATCCCACACTTACCCGCACATGTAACGTGGGCAAGCATGGGAACTGTCTCCTCTGCCTCAAGACCCATTATCTCCGCGATCTTTCCTGCCGCTTCGGGTCCGCCTACGGAGCAGGCTGAGGTCTTGGCCTCGCCCTTGACTATCGCCTCGGCGAGAGCGGCACATCCCGCGTATCCGCATCCTCCGCAGTTTGCTCCGGGAAGACATTCCGCTACCTTTTCTATTCTTTCGTCTTTTTTGATACTGAACACCCGTCCCGCTACGGCAAGAAGAATACCCATAAGGATACCAAGCGCCGCAAACACAAGTGCCGGTGACAGTATTTCTAAAAATCTATCCATAAACGTGTCCGTTCCTTTACTGTGATCTGACGAACCTCTTCAAAGAGGCATCAGTTGAACTTCATACCGGAGAATCCTGAAAACGCCATAGCCGCAAGTCCCGCCGCTATAAGCAGTATGGGAAATCCCTTGAACGCCTTTGGAGGCTCTGAAAACTGCATCCTTGCTCTTACCCCAGCAAATACCACTATAGCCATGGTAAAGCCGAGAGCTGAAGCGAATCCGAACAGTACGCTGTCTCCGAAGGAGTTTCCGTTCTGAATATTCACAAGAGCCGCGCCAAGCACCGCACAGTTTGTGGTGATAAGGGGAAGATATATTCCGAGTGAGGAATACAGCGCCGGAACGTACTTCTGCAGAAACATCTCGATAAACTGAACGAGGGAGGCGATAACCAGAATAAACGCCACCGTTTTCAGATACTCAAGCCCGAATGGAGCAAGCAGATAGTGGTACACAGCGTAGGTCGCCGCGGAGGACATGGTCATTACGAAGGTTACAGCCATACCCATACCGAGGGCGGTGGAAGGCTTGTCGGATACGCCGAGGAACGGGCATATTCCGTAGAACTTTGCAAAAATAAAATTTTCCGTAAGGATTGCCGTGAACATTATAAGAAATACATTACTCATTATCCGTCGCTCCTTCCGTTTCTGCTGAGGTCTCGCCGCCGTCTGAGCATATCTCCTCTTCAACAGAGGGGGCAGCCGCTTTTTCAGCGGCTCTCTTCGCACACACGTCGCTGATCTTCTGTACCGCCGCGATTATACATCCCAAGGTGAGGAACGCACCTGCGGGAAGAAGGAATATTGCCGCAGGCTGATATCCTGCACCGAATACGTCAATTCCTCCCGTGCCGTCAGCCGCCGCGAAAAGCTTACCCGTGCCGAGAAGCTCGCGCACGAAAGCGATACAGCTGAGGGCAAAGGTAAATCCGACACCCGTTGCAATTCCGTCTATCATGGACGGCACGGGGGGATTTTTGGATGCAAACGCCTCTGCTCTGGCGAGGATGATACAGTTTACAACGATTAGGGGGATGAAAAGTCCGAGAGACGCGTCGATCGCGGGGAAGAAAGCCTTTATAAGAAGCTCTACCGCGGTTACGAATCCCGAAATTATTACAATATATGAAGCAATTCTGATCTGCTTCGGAATTATTTTGCGAACGAGGGAGATAAACAGGTTGGAGCAGGTAAGCACCGCCGTTACAGCCGCGCCCATTCCCAGGGCGTTTACCACGGACGTGGACGTTGCAAGGGTCGGGCACATACCGAGAAGCTGTACGAATATGGGGTTATTCGTAACTATTCCCTCTTTGAACTGTTTAAGTATTGAATTTTTCAAAGCAAACACCTGACCTTATCTTATTATGCTTGTGAGTCGATATCGGATGACGAGTCTGTGATCTCTTCCGGCTCGGACACCGCATTTGCACCGCCCGTTGTATCAACTTCCAGCGGGTCGCCCGTATCGGCAGTATCCGACGTGTCGGGGGAAACGGGTCCCGTCGTCTCGGTGCTTTCTGCAGGACCTGACGTATCCTCTGCAGAAGTATCAGACGTCTCGGGAGACGCGGTGGTCTGAGGCTCTGTGGTAGTCTGTGCAGTAGTGGGAGGCACTGTAGTCTCAGCCTTCGTGGTAGTCTCCGCAGTGGTAGGAGCCTCAGTCGGCTTCTCAGTCGGTTTTTCTGTAGGCTTTTCAGTCGGCTTCTCCGTTTGCTTTTCGGTAGCCTTCTCCGTCTCTTTTTCTGTCTCAGGCTCCTTTGTTTCCTTCTCGAAGGTAGCAGTTTCGTCTTCCTTCTTGATCTCCAGCACGTATCTGTCGTCAACGGTCGTTACTCCCACTCCGTAGATATAGTACTTTTCGCCGCCGTTATCAACGTAAGGTATGTCCTCAGTCTCTTCTGCGGGGTCGCTTTCCGAAGGATCACGGCTTTCCGTGGGGGCAGGCTCGGCGCCCGACGCAGTACCGTCGCTTTCGCTTTCGGGAGAAGGAGTGGTCTCTGTCTCGGTCTCCTTGATATCCAGAATATCTGCGGGAGTCAGGATCTTTACACCGAGTTTTTCGGCAACTGCCTTAAAGTCGAAATCTATCTCATGGGCTGCCTTCACACCGCTCATAACGGCACCGGAGCTGATGGTCGCGCCTGAAATCGCGTCAACGTCTCCGATGGGGTCTTCGTGAGAAAGTCCGTCGAACAGCTCAAGAAAATCGGGAGTCTTGACTTTCGTACCCACACCGGGAGTTTCCGACATATTTACTATCTTCACTCCACAGGTAGAAATCTCGCCGTTGATACCAACGGTCATGTCAATGTCTCCGCCAAATCCGGTCACGGTAAGGAATACGCAGTATCCCACAAGCCCCTCGTTTCTGTAAACCAGGTACACCTCTTTACCGTCAATGATATCGTAAAGCTCTGCTCTGTTACCGTCCTTGAATATTGAAAGAATGGCGATCTCCTTTGCCCTTGCGGCGTTGTCGGCGATCTTCTCCTTAGTTACGGCATTTACTACGCCAAGGAGAAGAGCCACTACTACGCATATGGCGGTAAGGATCATAACGAGGCGGGGAGCCTGTGACACAGTACGAGGCTTTTTTACCTTTACTGTCGTGTCCTCTGCCATGTCTGCGTCAGGTGCATCAGCGGAAAGGTCGCCGTCAGACGCAGCAACTTGATCTGCAGTATCGCTTACGCTTTCCGTAGCATCATCCACAGCTTCGACAGCAGGCACAGCTTCCGTAACGTCCGAAGGATCTGCAGAAGCCACGGCAGTTTCTTCGACGGCAGTCTCTGGGTTTTCGACATCCGCCTTAATTTCTTCTGGCTTATGTATCTTCTTTTTCTTCTTACTCATTTTTTACTCACTTTCTCACCTACGGCGCCGAAGCGTTTGGGCATTCCCGCAAGATCCAGATACCACACCAGCAGATTCATGATAAGTATGGCAAATGATACGCCCTCGGGATATGAACCGAAGTATCTGATAAGCACCGTTATGCCTCCGCATCCCACGCCGAAGAGAAGTCTTCCCACGGGGGTTATGGGGGAAGTAACGTAGTCTGTTGCCATGAAGAACGCTCCGAGCACAAGGCCGCCTGCCATCAGCTCGTAAAGCATGAACATCCCTCCCGTACCCGTCTGCGGGAAAAGGAAGGTAATAAGAGCAACGGAGCCTAAGTACGCCACGGGAATGTGCCATGTTATAACACGTCTCACAATAAGATATACCCCGCCGAGAAGAAGGAGGACCGCTGACACTTCGCCGATGGAGCCGCCGATGTTACCTATGAGCATATCGCCCACGGTAGCGGAAGGCACAACGCCGTTTTTCAAAGCCGCCAGCGGAGTTGCACCTGTCACAGCATCCACGTCACCGAGGGTGATGCGTAGTGAGGACACCGGGTTACCGGGAGCAGTAAAGCGGGACATCTGTCCTGCCCATGCGGAGAAAAGGAATACTCTCGCCGCAAGCGCGGGATTTACGATATTTTTACCGATACCGCCGAAAAGCTGTTTGACCACAACTATCGCAAAGAAGGAACCCACAACGGGCATCCAAAGCGGAACGGTCACGGGAAGGTTCATTGCAAATATGAGACCGGTAACTGCCGCTGAGCAGTCGGACACGGTAACGGGGCGGTGCAGAATGAACTGAACTCCCGCTTCGAACAGCACACAGCAAATGACCGACAAAAGTCCTATCACAAGCGCTCTCAGACCCATCATATATACTCCCCATGCGAATGCGGGGATAAGCGCGATGAGCACGTCGATCATGATACTGCGTGTTGTGTCTGTCGATTTTATATGGGGAGAAGGTGACACGCAAAGCAGGTCAGGCATCTTCTCCGCGTTGTTTTTTATGTTTTCATTCATAGCGCAAACGTTCCTTATTTATTTTCGGATGCTTCTCTTGCCGCTTTCATTCTTGCGGCTTCCGTACGGATGTGGTTTTTAGCTACGCGTATGTACTGCACTATCTCCACCTTGCCCGGACAGTTATATGAGCACGATCCGCACTCAACACAGCTCATGGCACCGTACTTTTCCGCGTTTTCCATATCGTCCTTCTGAACGAATGAGGCAATATACGCAGGCATCAGCCTCATGGGGCAGTTTTTCACGCATCTTCCGCAACGGATACAAACGGCGGGAGTTGCGGGCTTCTTAGAATAGTCCGCAGACAGAAGCAGAAGGGACGACGTGCTCTTCTTCGTAGGCATATCGGGATCCCACTGTGCCTGACCCATCATGGGTCCGCCTGCTATAAGCTTTTCGGGAGTTTTCGTAAGGCCGCCGCACTGCTCGATAAGATAAGACGCGGTGGTGCCTACGGGCACGGAAAGGTTGGAGGGTGTCTTTACACAGTCTCCCGATACGGTAAGCGTACGTCTCACAAGAGGCATTCCCTCTGCAAACGCACGGTATACCGCCGCGCAGGTTGCCGCGTTAAAGATAACGCATCCCGCGTCTGCGGGGAGCTTACCTGCCGCAAGCTCACGGCCTGTAAGGGCAAATATGAGCTGTCGCTCGTCTCCCTGGGGGTATTTTGTTTTCAGCATCTTCACGGTAATAAAATCCACTCCGCGAAGCTTCTTCTGAACTTTTTTTGCGGCATCAGCCTTATTGTCCTCGATGGCGATGTACGCCTGAGGAGCACCTGTGGCGCGAAGTAATATCTTCACTCCTGCGATAACAGAGTCTGCGTCCTCAAGGAGAAGTCTGTGGTCGGCTGTTATAAACGGCTCGCATTCGGCGCAGTTTACTATAAGATATTCCGCCTTACCTACGGCTGATTTGATCTTCGCATAGGTGGGGAATGCGGCGCCTCCCATACCCGTGATGCCTGCCGCGCGGATCCTTCTTATGATCTCGTCACGGGAAAGCTCTGCAATATTACCGGTAAAGGGAGTCACCGATTCGTGTACTGCGTTCTCTCCGTCAGACTCGATCACGACTACCTTGTGTATAGATCCGTCGGTGACTCTCGTCTCTTCGATACCCGTAACGGTACCTGAAACCGACGAGTGAACGGGACAGCCGAGGGCTGATTCAGGCACGTCTCCGATGAGCTGACCTATTTTTACACTGTCGCCTTTTTTTACGACAGGGGCAGCCGGGGCACCGATGGACTGATTCATTGATATTTTAACTACGGGCGGTGTGGGAACGGTGACAGTCTCGCACTTAGACGTATGCTTATGCTCTTCAACGTGTATACCGCCTTTGAAAGTATATGCCAAAACTAACACTCCTTACGTTCAAGGTGTTATGGGTACAAACACCCACACTATATATTTATTATACTTTATAATTGTTACGAATTCAATAGTATTTTTATGGATTTGATATGAAAAAGGTCACGGGGGAGTTTGTCAAAGACCGAAAAAAGAACGGCTCGGTGAGCCGTTCTTTTCGTATTCGTTTTTACGTATTACTTTATTTCTTCAAAGTCCGCAGCGCCGTGCTTGCAGAGAGGACAGATATAATCCTCGGGAAGCACGTCTCCTTCGTATACGTAGCCGCATATCTTGCAGACGTAACCGCGTTTTTCTGCCGCAGGCTTCGGCTTTACGTTTTCGAAGTAGTAGCTGTAGGTCATAGTCTCAGCGTCGGAGATGACTCTCGCTTCGGTAACGTCGCAAATGAACATTCCGTGTGTACCCAGATCAACGTACTGGAACACCTTCAGCGACATGAACGCATTGATGTATCTGGGAAGGAACACCAGTCCGTTGTCGCTTCTGAGTTTTTCCGCACCCTCGAACTTGTCGACGTTTCTTCCGCTCTTGAAGCCGAAGGTCTCAAACACCTTGAAGGGCGCGTCAACTGTGAGGCAGTTTACGTTCATGATACCGGTCTGCTTTATTACGTGGTGAGAATAGTTGTCCTTGTTGATGGTGACGGAAATTCTGTTTGGTGTGCTTGTCACTTGTGACACGGTGTTGACGATAAGTCCGTTGTCACGTGTGCCGTCGTTGGAGGTCACAACGTACAGACCGTAGCCGATCTTGAAAAGGGCGGTCATGTCATGCTTGTCCACCTTCTCGCCGTCACGTGCGGTGTATTCTGCACAGAGCTCGTCTGCAAGAGCGTCGATCTGCCCTCTGCTCTCATCACTCAGAGCAGACTTGACGGTTACGGTAGTCTCCGCGAAGGTGATATTCTTGCTCTTCTCGAACATACCGCGCATTACCTTTGCCGCCATAGGAGCCCATGAGCCGTTTTCAACGAAAGCGACGGTGCGCTTCTGATAGTTTCTTTCAACAAGTCCGTGGATAAAGGTGTTCATGTAGGGGAACACATCTGCGTTATAGGTGGTGGAGGCAAGTACCAGCTTTCCGTAACGGAATGCGTCCTCGATAGCCTCTGCCATGTCAACCCTTGCAAGGTCGTTTACAACTACCTTGGGGCATCCTCTCTCACGAAGCTTCTGAGCGAGAAGCTCTACGGCACGACGGGTGTTGCCGTAAACGGAACAGTAAGCGATAACGATACCGTCGCTTTCCACCTCGTAGGATGACCATGTGTTGTAAAGGTCAAGGTAGTAGCCCAGGTTTTCGGTAAGGATGGGGCCGTGGAGGGGGCAGATCTTTTCGATGTCAAGTCCCGCCGCCTTCTTAAGGAGTGCCTGCACCTGTGCACCGTACTTTCCAACGATACCGATGTAGTAACGGCGAGCCTCGCAAGCCCAAT
>JAFSGU010000042.1 GCA_017440665.1 Clostridia bacterium | reverse complement strand
TGTAGCCTACAAGAACCGATCGCACCTTGTACGTCGGAAGGGGCGGAACCAATCCACAATGTTATCTCTATTATACCATTTTTTATCTCTTTCGGGGTGGGTGACTTTATTATACAAGGGGCGACCATTGGTCGCCCGTTTTTGATTTCATAAAGGTGTTTTTCGGCGGGAGCAAGCCCCCGCCCTACGACGAACCGTTCCTCTGCTGATGGTGGGTTCGGGCTTCTGCCCGATTTCGCGCAGTGGACATCCACGCGCTATGCTTGCCCCAGACGTGAGCAATTGAGTTCCGAAACACCTTCTGTGTAGACATATTCACACTTTTGTGTTATAATAAACTCAACGAAAAGTTGAGCGCACTCATTTTCAAGTCGCTTCAATAATCATAAAGTACGTGATATAATTAAATCACGGTACCGATATGAACTATTAACGGAGGTGCGATTATGGCTACGACAATGGGGCAAATTATAAAAAATCTACGCAAAGGACGAGGGTTTACACAAGAAGAACTTGCCGAGCGATTAGGGGTTACGTATCAAGCAATTTCAAAGTGGGAAAACGATTCCGGAATGCCCGACATTTCGCAGATCGTGCCATTGGCAACAATATTTGATGTAAGTACAGTTTTTCTGTTTGGCATAGACCACACATCCGAAACAGAAGATGCACTCAAGATAGTTTCAACTGCAAACAGTATGCAAGAATATGGCAAACTCGAAACATATCTGAAAGCATACGATGTTTTGATGGAAGGTCTGAAAAGATACCCCAATAATTATATAATTACATTTAACTGCATGAACTTGGGTGTTTCACTTTCCTTGCCGGATAACGGGTGGATATATGCCAAAGACCGTGCCGAAGCAATCATTCACGAAACAATCAAACAAGCTAATTTCATAATTACAAATTCCAAAAATGTATCGGATATTTTGTGGGCACGACAGAATTTAGTATTCTTATATAGTGCAATTAAGAAATTTGACTTGGCCACTACCGAAGCCAGAAACTTTCCCGTCCGAACAGATCTTACGCTATACTCCACTATGGCGATTGTAAATGAATATATGGGCAACTACGAGCGTCAAGCCACGTATTTGTGCAGTGATATTGATTATTCGCTCCAAGCCTTTGAGAACAATATTGCTTGTTTGGGCAAAGCATATTACAACAATGGAAATTATGCAGAAGCCATTGAGGTCTATGAAAGATTTTTTGCGGTTATGAACATCATCTTCAAGAATGAATGTCCTCCACCTTATCACGATTTCGATTCCGGGGATTGCTATTTGTTACTCGCTCAAGCTTATCTTGCTGTTGGCGAGGAAAAGAAAGCAATGGGTGCAGTCGAGAGTTCTATTATGTACTATATAAATTTCTTGAAGAAAGACGCGGACGGTGAAAACTGCTATCCGATTGTTGTTTACTCTCCGATTGTGAAGAAACGTGAATTTAAGCAGAAAATTTGTAAGGACATCATAAAAAAGCGACTGCAAAACAAATTATCCGATAAATGTATTGAGAAACTTAATCAAAATCATCGCTTTGTCAAGCTTCTTGATATGGTGAACAGTATTTAGGAATAATTTTGCTCGCCCCGCCTTGCGCGGGGCTTTTCTTTGGTCTTCTGCATATCAAAAGCCACCACAAAAAAATGTAGTGGCTAAATTCAATTTTACCGCTAATTTTGCACCCCTTAGGGTGTTTTTTCAGACCGCTGACGGACTTTGTCAGCGGTCTGAGTCTCTTTTGTCTACCGGACAAAAGAGACTTTTTTCAATGATATCCATTCCTTGCGGAACGGGTGATATAGATGGCGCTGTGATATCTGCTCCGCAGATGATATACGCTTCGCGTATGAAGGAACGGATATTATATCATGCTTGCGAAGCAAATATATCATACGGCTTGCCGTATATCATATCGCACCGGCGATATATCATTGAAAACCATAACAAATTATGATATAATAAAAAAACAAGCAAACAACAATTATTCATTAAAAACGGTGGTGGATATATGAAAACTGTGCGATACTGTGAATGGGAGATCGAGGTTGATATCGAAAAAACCAAGTCGTATTATGCTGACTTTGTTGTAGATGAATCTCAGGCTAACCGTAATTTCCGAGAGTATTGTAAAATAATGAATGATGATGAAAAAGCTTTTTTTGAATCATTTGGAATAAATGCTGAATGCTGCAACGCCATTCAGCACATTGGTGTCAATAAAAAGAAGGAGTTTCCCTGCGGCGGACATTACCTGATTTGCGGAAGATATTTACGCTGTCCCAAAGAAGAGGTCATTAGTGTTGACGAGCTTGTGGAAAATGATTTTGTTGATGAACGGCCTGATCCGCGAATAAATATAGGTCTTTTTGAATTTGATTTTCAATGTGAGGATCACACTTTTAGTGATATCCCCGACGATATTCCCGAGGGCTTTATCTGTGTCAGATTTTGGTGTGAAAATATGCGATGGCTCCTTAATGAAAAACCTGAGGATGATATGGTCATGTATGAGTTCCCGAGATGGTGGGAGATCGGAAGGATCATTAAAGAAAGCTTGGCGGCAAAGAAGCAGGGTATGCTTGATTTAGAGGAAAGAAAACAAGAGTTCAAGACTGCT
The DNA here is from genome assembly GCA_017440665.1 of Clostridia bacterium. GTDB lineage: Bacteria > Bacillota > Clostridia > Oscillospirales > CAG-272 > RUG11130. The sequence continues at coordinate 32,918 of JAFSGU010000042.1, read as the reverse complement.
TTTGAAAAATTAGGTATAAAACATTCAGAGCTTAACGGAAAAGAAGTAAGAAAGTACAGACAGAGCTGGGTCGATAAGTTTTCTCCCGATGGCAGTAACAAAAAAGAAATTAAAAAGATATGCAGCTCCACAAGGACGGGGGGCGCATTTCTGTGGCATATTTTCAGCTATGAAATTATATGTCCGGAGGAAGCTCCGAATGAGTGCTATAACAGTACTTGTAAGGATAATTGTATACTTATAAGTAATCTTGATGAGATCGGTTTTACGCTGACAGATGCGGATAAACTGACATCAGAGGTGATAAGTGAATTTACTGATGTAACTGTTTTTGATGAAGAGATGACGTGGACGTACTGTAAAACTCACGAAAGCATGTGTGGACCGTATTACTACAAAAAATAATACAAAAAGGAGACTGCCGCGCGGCAGTCTCCTTTGTTTCAATTTTATTTACATTATAATACAGAACATTACAAAATATCAATAACAGCAACGTATGACTTGTGCTTCGATGCAATGGGGAATATCTTATCGGTGTCCCCGAGCATGATATACTCTTCCCCATCCCAATCGTAGATGGGATATATGGAGTACGCAGCAACCTTATCGGGAGCAAGCGTGGATGTAAGTACGTCCGTTGACTTTACTCTTGTGTACTTCTTTGTGAAATACTCGTAAGCCACGTAGTCTCTGTCCTCGTCAAGTCCGGGAATAGTCGCAAGATCAAGATTTGCCTCGCGAGCGTCATCTGAAAGATTATACACAGCCGCGGCAAATGCATCTCCGCTTCTGTTCCAAATGCTGAATATTGCATTGGGTACGCCATACACACAGTCAAGAGTGGGGTATGCGCCATGATCACAGTACATAACAGTACCGTCATCCTCAACCACCTTCAGTAGCATCTCGGGATCAGTCTGTCCGATACCCTCACTGACGTATACAGGACCGCCGCTGATGGCGCGTAGAGTTCCTGTAAGCTCAGGATACATCTTGCCCGACCACCACATATCGTAGTCGCTGTAGTAAAGCTGATCGTGCCAGAGAGTATTATATACGTTCTGGAGAAGGAGGTAACGCACGCCGCTTATGTCCTCGGTACAGCCGAAATCCTCTCCGCTGCGGGAAATAACAGACGTGGATCGTGCAAGCACGTTTTCCATGTCCATACCCATACAGTTGATAACGTTTCCGTTAAAATGCTCTGCCGCAGAACGCTCGAATGCGTTATGAGCACGTCTGCAAGCCTCTGCCGTGGGCATCATTCCTTCAACCATAAGCGAATAGGAGCTCTGGTTGTCCACCTTTAAAAAGTCGATTCCCGCATCCTCAAGGCGTGAATGCCACTCGTTCCAGAATGCGTAGCCTTTTTCCTCATCAAGGGAGGGTATAATAAATCTTGTGGGAGTTACGGTAAGATTCTCCGCCTGTTCCTTATGAAGCTCACTTCCTTCCACCACGCCGTACCAATAGCCCTCAAAGGCGTGCCAGATTCCGACGAATTCGATACCGTACTCGTTCTTGATCTTGTCTACCACACCTGCGATACCCTCGGGGAATTTCACAGGGTCTGCATCAAAGGAACGGAGAGTCTCACCCTCGTGGATGAACCATCCGTCGTCGATAAGTATCCAACGGATGGGTACGCTCTTCTCGCGGAGCTCGTCAAGCTTGCGTATGATAAGCTCCTCTGTAACATTCTGCTCAAAGGCATCCCAGGTACACCAGCCAAGACCGTCGAAAATGTATGAAAGCTTCTTCTCGCGCTTGAGAGGGATCCTAATAGCTCCCGTCTCACGGGCATACTCATAGTTCTGCTTGATAGCGGTATACGGATCATCCGCGGCAGTTATGGCAAGGAAGTCGCCGTGCAGGTCGCGCACACCCGTACATCCAACGGAAAGGTGCATGCCCGAAGGATCGAATTCACATCGGAAGTTGTCTCCGCAAAGACCCAGTACATGGAAATGTCTGTCGCCGAACTTAGCAAGGAAGTTCTGCGTTCTCTGTCCCAGTCCCGTAAAATCATTACAGCTTCCGTGAGCCATCCAACAGGTATACTGATGATGGAAAAACTTGATAGCGTCGGGCTTTACGGCACCGCCCATGGCAAAGCTCACCGCATTATCCGACGTATGGCTGACGTATGAAGGAGTTGAGCGGGAGGTATCGGTCTCAATGCTGAATACGACTGAGTTATCGTCATATCTTGCTCTGATCCGTAACTTTTCAACCTTGCCCACACCGCCGTCCGGAAGTGTGAAAAGGATACTTCCGTCATTCTCCTCCGCAGGCACGAACCCCTCGGCGTCGTATTCCACCCCGCGGGTGTATCTTAGCTTCAGCTTCAAACCGGCAAGAATATTTTCTATACAAAACTTAACAAAACCGTTCATCTTCGTCCTCCTGAAAACGTTTCGTATTCTACCTCACGTCACACGTGAGGATAATATCGTTTTTTATTAATTATATTATATCATACGTTACGTGATTTCGGCAACAATCAAATTAAAAATTGAAAGTTGAAAATGGATTATTTTTATATATTATCAGTAGTTAACGATCAATACGGCTTTATCCGTTTGGATGTCCGCAGGTGAAGGATCATTAATACGTTCGTTCATCCTCAGCCGCGGGAATGATGCGGGTGGATGATATCGTAGGGCGGGGGGGTTATCTCCCGTCCTGCCGTTCGTACAAAGCGTTCGTTTTCGGTGTACAAACCGACTGCATATAACAAAAGACGGCTCAAAAGAGCCGCCTTTACGGGATTATTCGGTTATATCATCAAGTGTGGGAAGAGGCTTGCCCTGAGGGATCTCGGGCTGTGCCGCAACGTTTGCGCTGTTATCGCGGCCACGCTTGTGATGATGCCTGGAGCGCTTCTTGTTATTCTGAGCAGGCTTGTCAGCACCCTCGTAGGTGATGATGATCTTTCTGTTGATATCACTTCCGACAGAATGTGTCGCTACGTCGGGATACGTCTGAAGCTCGGAGTGAATGATACGTCTCTCGTAGGGGTTCATAGGCTCGAGGAATACGTTCTTCTTATACTTCACAGCGCGGGCAGCCATTCTTCTTGCAAGAGCACGGAGAGTTTCCTCTCTCTTCTCACGATAGTTTTCGATATCCACCGTGATCTTGATGTTTTCGCGTCCGCCCTTTTCCGCCTTGCTTCTTCTGTAAAGAGCAAGGTTAACAAGATACTGGATTGCATCAAGTGTCTCACCGTGGTGACCGATAAGGATTCCTGTGTCGTCGCCGTCGATAACGATAGCGGGATACACGAACTCACACTCGGTCTTGATGAACTCTTCACCGTCGGGTGCCGCTGAAGGATATGCCTCTGCGGAAAGATGCATATTTGCTACCATTTCATTGATGAAACCGATGGCAAAACGCATTTCTTCCTCGCTCACAGCCTGTCTGAGCTTAACATCCTCTTGTACGGGAGCATTCTTGACAGCTTCAGCCTTATCGGTCTTCTCAGTCTTTTCTGTCTGAGCGGACTTCTTCTGCTCGGGCTTTTTGGAATCCTTCTTCTGAGGCTTGTCGTTCTTCTGAGGCTTTACTGCACTCTCTGCCTTATCCGCCTTGGGAGCAGGCTGAACGTTTTCCTTACGGGACTTTTTCTCCTCATTATTCTGAGCGGACTTCTTCTGCTCGGTTTTTTTGGAATCCTTCTTCTGTTCGGGCTTCTTCTGCTCGGGCTTTTTGGTATCCTTCTTCTCTTCGGACTTCTTTTCTACAGGCTTGTCATAACCTGATTCAGGCTGTGACTTAATGCCCTTGATCTCGTTTACGATAGCGGAAAAGCTGTCGTCTTCCGTATCTGTAACAGTGACCTTGATCACCGCATCCTTAGAGCCGAGTCCGAGAAATCCTTTTTTAGGGAGAGATACTATCTCGTGGGATATTTCTTTATTTCTTCCGCCATACAGCTTGGAGGCAAGGTCGATAGCCTCGTCAACCGTTTTGGCGGTAACTGTATATGTCTGGCTCATAAAAATATTTCCTTAATTATCGTTTGTACTGTTATTTGAGGGGAGCCTTGGGGGCAGGGCTGTCTCCACTCTCACCGTCGCCCTTGTCAGTCTCTTCCTTATCGGGAACAGCGGGGGGCAGGGGCTCGTCGTCAAAATCGATCCTGTGGAGACTTCTCGGACGGGGTTTGCTCGGGTCGCGTTCCTTCTTTTCCTTCTTGCCCTTTACCTTTGCTCCGTACTCACGCTCAGCAGCCTTGAACTCTTCCTCAGAGATCACGGGAATGGGCATAGCCTTGGAGATGATGAACTTCTCTGCAACGGAGATAAGACCTCTTACAAACCAGTAAACGCCTACAGCCGCGGGCATGGAGAACGCGATACCACCGGACATTACGGGGAACGCAACGTTCATTACCTTCATACCGGTGCCGTTCTGCATATCAGCACTCTCGGGAGGCTGGTAGGTGAACTTTCTCATAAGCTTTGTGGAAAGCCACTGTCCGAGGAATACAAGGACGGGGATCGCCCACAGCCACCAGATAAATCCGGTCTCAGCCGCGATAAGAGAGAAATCAAAGGGACCGATGTTAAAGTTAGGGAGTTTGTCAGCAATTTCAGCAAGCTCGGGCACCTCTGCAACACACTTATCGAAGACATTGCTGTCGTGAAGTCTCTGAATAAGCTTGATCTCAGTGTTGACAGCCTTTTCAGCCGCTTCCATTGTCTCGAAGAGACCTGCCTCAACGTCGATCTTGTCGATGACCTTTTCAATGACGGAAATGCTGTCCTTTGCAAGGCCGCAGATGTAGCGGAGGGGGCTCATGATCACGCGGTAAAGCGCAAGCACGATGGGAAGCTGGATAAGCATGGGAAGACATCCGCTGTAAGGAGAGAAATTCTCCTTCTGGTAAAGCTCCATGGTAAGCTCCTGGCGCTTCTGGAGGGATGCCTGGTCCTTAAGACCGTCAAACTTTTTTGTGATCGCTCTGAGCTTAGGCTGAAGCTTAGCCTGAGCGATGGAGTTCTTCTGCATTTTGATCTGAAGAGGGATCATAAGAATCTCGATAATGAGAGCGAACAGAAGAATAGCTGAAAGATAGTTATTGTTCGTCAGGGCTGATACGAAACGCATGATATAGCCCATGGGAACGTACAAAATATCCATAATATTCATTTGGACCGTTTGCCTTTCTTCGGTTCTGAGGTGCATTTGACCGCAAAACGGTCACTCAGTCCGAAACCGGACTCGACGGAAAGGTCTCATCCGTTTTTCGAAGGCTCCTCGCTTTCAGACCTGACGTCCGATACATCTGAGGCGTCCTTCGATGTTTTCCCCTTTCGTTTAGGCACGGGATCATACCCGCATCCGCCGAAGGGATTGCATCTGAGCACGCGCCACACTGCAAGCGCAAGACCCGCGATCACTCCCCATTCAGTTATTGCCTCAATAGCATACTGTGAACAGCTTGGAGTAAATCTGCAGGAAGGCGTACCCTTAAGTGGAGAAATAACTCTTCTGTACAGCTTTATGGGGAGGATGAGGCATCTTCGTGGAAGCTCCCACACACCGCGCAAAAAAGCCGTAAATCTATTCTTTTTCAAGAGTCGCCTCGCTTGCCGCATTCTGCGGCTCATTTTCCCCGTTAATTATCATATCCGTACGCTTAAGGCAGTAACGCAGGTCACGTTTTACCTCCTGCATCTTCACGACCGTGGAGTTTTCTCTGAGAGCTATTACCACAAGGTAACCTTTTTTGAGGACACATTCTTTGCCTATCTGTCTGAGTGCCTCTCTTACTACCCTCTTAGCTCTGTTTCTCTGCACGGCGCCTCCGATCTTTTTCGAGGCTGATATACCGTAGCGGTTAAGATACTGTTTTTCGGGATTTTGCTTTTTCAAAAGACCTGCGTGTCGGTCGCGGAGTACGTAAACGGAAAGGGAGCGCGATGATGCTCTCGCCCCGCCGCGGTAAGCCTTCTGAAACAAATGATTTTCTTTAAGTGGATAAAGCTTCATAACTTTTGACCGCACCTCCGCCGACACGGAAGCGCGTATTCCTTATAACAGAATAATAACCCCCGAGCTCGGGGGCTATACGTTCAATAGTTTTAGATTCTGCCTGATCAGTGAGTCAGGCGAGCGCGACCCTTAGCGCGTCTTCTCTTGAGAACCTTTCTGCCGTCAGCAGTTGCCATTCTCTTTCTGAATCCGTGAACCTTACTTCTCTGTCTCTTCTTGGGCTGATATGTTCTAAGCATACTTACACCTCCGATTTTTATTTTAACTTTAAATTATTAACTAATTCGCAGATAGGCACATCATATTATAATATAAACCATACCCTTTTGTCAACAGGTATTTTCATTTTTATTATGTAAATATTGTACGAAAATTGCGGTTTTGGGGTATTTAGGTGTAATACAGTATACTTTACATCACTCTGCCTATACACAGGGTGTATTCTGCGTTTCATTTCAGGCAATGCTTGACCCGAAACTCATTTCTTTTTTTTCAGTCTTTCTTTTGCTTCCTCTACAGTTTCCCCGTCTTTGGTCAGATAAGCGCCAACAAACTTATCCTCGAGCTTGGTGTAGCCATCTACAACACCTTGTTCGATCTTTTTATAGCCGTCAACTACACCCTTTTCAATTTTCTTGTAACCGCCTGTTACTCCTTCGGCGATCTTCTCGTTTGCCTTTATAATTTTTGATTTAGCCATATCTGTATATTTTCCTCCAATCAGATTTATTCCGAGAAGCAGTACGACGATCCATACTGCCGTCCCCGTAAATATATTCAGCAATAAGATTCCCCGCGCTTCCATTCCCGGGAATGACACGAGCATCGATCTTTGCATCGTGTAAATGGAAGCGCACGCATCGGCAAGTGCAATATTACGCAGCGTCTTTTGCACCGAAGAAGCAGAATGCTTTGCTTTTACCATGCTGATAACAGCAACGGTGATCTTAGTAAACGTGTACGCAGCTATGGTTATCATTACGATTTCGTGAAAGACGGTGCCTCTGTCCTCCACCGCAGACAGCACGTTCACACCCACGATGCAAAAAGAAAGTACGATCAATAAAATCCCCGTAATGCGCCTCGCGAAAAACTCGGTATCATAATCGCCGCATGCTTTTCGCTTCACTTGCAACACAGAAAATCTTGTAATTGTAAGTACAGTATAATATGCGCCTACCGTAATAAACCACCACGAAGGTGTAAAAAAGCCCACGGCACAGTTGCCGAGCGCATAAGCAAAGTTTAACGCAAGGCTTGTATACGGGCTTTTTACAAGATCTATCACTTTCATTTGATGCCTTTGATCATCGGGATGAGCGCGATCAGCATGATGATACCAAGCAAACCGACGAGTGTTCCCCAAATGATCTGCCCCCACACAAGGCACATGCACATACCTACGCCAAGCACCAAAGCTGCAACAATTGCATATATTGCGCGGAATACGTTTTTTCCATTCATCTTCGGCAGCTTTAAGCCTTCCATCTTACACCATATAAGTGCAGTGATAATGCCGAGCACGATGCCTGCAGCTCCCAGAACGACACCCTCAGTAAAGGCATCCCATTCAGGCAGGAGCGCCATACACATACCGAGCGCGAAAAGCACACCGCTCACTGTTCCCGATACCAACGCAACAAAACTACTTTTTTTCATCTGAAAATCCCCTTTCATTAAAACAACACTTGTGCTTTTATTGCATTTATAGTATAATATTTTTGCTAAAGCAATGCAATCAACAATCAAGCAACAAGTGTCGGAATAAAAGAAAATGTGACCATCAGTTTGGTCACAAGTGTTGGAATAATGGAGAGGTCGTTATGAACGTAAAGAACAATAAGAGACGCAAAGAATCACAAGAGAAAATTGAAAGGGCGTTTATCGAACTGCTGCAAACCCGCGAGATCAAAGACATTACGGTTTCGGAGCTTATTAAAGCGACAAGCTTAAACCGCAGTACCTTTTATGCAAATTACATTGATATATTTGACCTTGCGGACAAGACCAGAGAAAAGCTTGAAAATGAATTCAGCGATCTGTTTGCAGATTACGATTATTTCAATGAGCGAACAGGCGCGCTGAAGATGTTCCGACATATCAAAGAAAACCAGATCTTCTACAAAACTTACTTTAAACTATGTTATGATGATAAATTTCTCATCTCGATTTACGACTCAAAGAGAGCAGAAAAGGAACATATCGACAAAAACATCAAATATCATATTGAATTTTTCAGAAATGGGTTAAATGCTATCATAAGGCTTTGGCTTAAAGGGGGATGCAAAGAATCCCCCGAAGAAATGGAAGCGGTTCTGAAGCAGGAATACCGCGGACGGTAAGGAAACATGTCAGAGAAATTAATCCCCCCACGCACGGAGTGTATTTCACAAATCCCGCAAGGGATTTATTTCACTGAAAACAAAAAATACTCAGCCTTATATCACTGTCCGGTAGTCATTGTTGGTTTTACCTTGAATTCCCCTTTGCAGTGTTAATTGAGGAGATAAGCATAGCACGAATTCCCACACAAACGGTATCTAAATCTTTATATTGATTTTCGTTTATATAATTGGTTTTGAAAAGTAATTCTAACCAATAATCCGTTTCGTTTGCTTCTTTAAGTGCTATTTGCAACTTGGAAATAAAATCAGCTTTACCGTGGGCATACTGTGCTTCACGGATATTCGCCCCGATACTTGTACCACTGCGACCGATTTGGTTTGCAATTATATGTTCTTTATTTTCTTTTAAGTATTTCACAAGATTTATGATAGACACCGCAAAATCCATCGATTGAACGGATAATTTATCATTTCGCATAACACCACCTACTTTCCAAATTTAGTATAGCATAAACCAAGTGTTTTTTCAATGAAAAATGAAGCATTGGCTTACGCCAATATGAAGCACTCGCTGCACTCGCATGGAGCGAAGCGCACTTTCTCGTTCCCCGTGTATTGTTAGGCACTCTTCATAGCCGAAGGCTGCTTCATTCTTCATGCACCGCAGGTGCGCTTCATTCACCAAAAACAAAAAAGCACTTCTTTCGAAGTGCTTTCGTTTTTGGTGACCCGTGGGGGAATCGAACCCCCGTTTCCAGCGTGAGAGGCTAGCGTCTTGACCGCTTGACCAACGGGCCTTGCTCAAGGCTCGTTTATTATATCACAGCCTATTTGTTTTGTCAATACATATTTTGAAATTTTTTTAATATTTTTCATTTTTCTTTTTTTCACCCGAACTATAGACACTTTTCACCGTTTATGATAATATATGAGTATAAGAATCCATCTCCAAAAGGAGCCAGTAACCCCATGCAGGAAAAATATACTATAGAGCCTATCGCTCACATCCACACCGACTTCAAGGACAAATTCGGCATTCCCCGTCAGAGCGGCAGGGTGGACGAGCTTTGCGGCACCGTGGTATTCACCCCAAAATACAGAAATCCCGACGCTCTGCGTGAGATCGAAAATTTTTCTCATCTGTGGCTCGTCTTTCAGTTTTCCAAAGTGATCACGGAAAACTCCGACGGAAAGTGGTCACCCACCGTGCGTCCGCCACGCCTGGGAGGAAACAGAAAGGTAGGCGTTTTCGCCAGCCGCTCCCCATTCCGCCCCAATTCGCTGGGTCTCTCATGCGTAAGGCTCGTTGGTGTAAGACAAACCGAGCATCACGGGACCGTCCTTGACGTCGCGGGAGTTGACCTGCTTGACGGTACCCCCATAATAGATATAAAGCCCTATCTTCCCTTCGCCGACTGCCGTCCCGATGCCACGGGAGGATACGCGTCCGCCGAAGAGGGTCACCGGCTTGAGGTAGACTTCCCCGAAGAATTATTAATGCGCCTTCCCTGCGACAAGCGTGACGCCGCAATTGCCTGTCTTGCCGAAGACCCCCGTCCGTCGTACCAGAACGATTGCCGTGTGTACACTATGGCTTACGCGGGGTTTGAAGTCGACTTTACCGTCGCCGATGGCAAAGCCACGGTGGTAGACGTGAGATAAGCACACACGTACAAAATACCCGTGTTCGGTAAGCCGAACACGGGTATCTTTATCTTCTGTAATTTCTCGGCACTCTCGTACGCAGTCTCTTTTGTCTTACTCTTGCCGTAAACAGCACGTAGACCACCGAAAGGACTGCCGCAGATATTACCGTGGCAATAAAGAATTTGCTTTTCGTAAATTCCCCTATTCTTTCAAGCGCTGACAAAAACTCGCTTCGCGAGATGTCTGAGGTGGCAATAAGATCCACTCTGCCAAGCTCCACATCCCCCTGCATGACCTTTGCGTTTCCAAGCTTCTGTCCCTTGATAATGGGAGCCGCAATATTCTCTTCGGTAGTACTCGTTATCTTTATCTCACGCTTGATGTCGACGTCCGCCTTCAGGAATACGGAAAGCTTTTCCTTGGGAACGAGAGTTATATAATCGGCAGTTGACGAAAGCTTCACAGGGACCTCGCAAACCACCGTACTCGGCGACAGCACGTCTCTGTACCCATATGAACGGAACGCCCAGTTGAACATCTCAATGGCACCCGTGTAGTTGGTCAGTTTATCGCGTCCGCCCTCAGTTTCCGCAGGTACCGCCTCCGCACCCATGATAACGCACAGATACGTGAGAAGGCCGTCGGGACTGCGTGCTACGCTGACGGATGCATATCCGCCCTGCGTGGTAGAGCCCGCGTTCATACCCATGGCGTAATCGTAGTAGTATTCGCTTCTGTAGTACTTTGAGACGAGGCAGTTTCTGTTATACAGCTTTCTTGCCTCTGACATATTGGTCGCATCCATCTGATACAGCTGACGGCTTACTATCTCCATAAAAAGCGGATTTTCGTACGCATATTTCGCAATGGTCACTGTATCGGCTGTTGTGGTGTACATAGCCTCGCTGTGCATACCCGTAGGGTTAGCGTATGATGTAGACAGCGCACCTATCTCAATGGCTTTCTCATTCATCATGAAAACGAAGTCCTCAACTCCGTCCGCCACGATGTGGGCAAGGATGATAGCCGCGTCGTTTGCTCCGTTTACAAGCATGGCGTTCAGCATCTGCTCGGCAGATACTGTCTCACCCGCCTTAAAGCCAACTTTATTTCCGATCGCGGCAGCAAGCATACCCTCTGTTACCGTTACAGTCTTTGAAAGGCCGTCTTCGCCAAGAGCCTCGATAGCGGTGATCCCCGCCATTATTTTGACTGTTGACGTGGGATACACGGGATTTGACATTTCTCCCTTTTCAAAGAGAACAGTATCGTTTTCAAAATTGTACAGATATATATACGGAGCCTCGTCTATAACGGGCACCGCATAGGGATCCGCTTCTTCAGCGTCATCACCGTCCGCTTCATCAGCAAGCACAGTCATAAGAAGCGATGAAAAAAGCATCGCAAAAAGTGCAAGAAGCGCAAGCACTTTAACAAAAGATCCGTTTTTCTTGTTTTTATACTTATCGGTCATTTTACTGTTTCCCGTAAATTTCATTATATATTTGAACTGCCGCCGCAGCATCGCGGCTTATCTGCTCCTTTAGTCGGGAGATGTCGGAGAAAGCCACCTCATCCCGCAGTCTGCGAAGGAAACGCAACGTTACGCAACGTCCGTAAAGCTCGCCCTCATAGTCTGCAATGTAGGTCTCGCATACCCGTCTTTCAGCACAGGCAACGCCTTCTTTTGTCAGAACCGTGTCCGTCACGTCCGCCGATACGGTGGGACAAACGCCAACGTTTGCCGCCCCCGCATACGTTTTCCTCATACCACCCTCAAAAAACTCAACGCACACGGCATAAACTCCGTTTTTCGGAAGCAGTCTGCCCTGTTTGGGGATCTGATTGATAGTGGGAAAGCCGATAGTCCTGCCCAGACGCTTTCCTTCAAGCACGGGGGACGTAAAGCTGTACGGTCTGCCGAGCATAAGGTCAGCCGCTTCCACCTCACCGTCGGCTATGAGCCTTCTTATCTTCGTCGAAGATACGGTCTCACCGAACTCGTCCGTAACGTGAGATACCACCACGGTATCTATGCCTGCGTCACGGCAAAGCATACGGAGTGCATCCGAATCCATGGACGCGCCCTTGCCGAATCTGAAATTTTTACCGCATACCACGCAGGACACCCCAAGCTCATCCTTAAGTACGAGCCTTACAAATTCCTCTCCGGTAAGTCCCCTCACCTCGGGGAAGGCGTGAACTACGGCATATTTTGCTCCCGCACCGTAAAGCAGAGCGTACTTTTCAGCCTCGTCCGTTATCTCCAGGCTGTCCTTTTTGTAGCCGCCGTCCCGTGAGGATATCATCCACACGGCAGAACAGGCACCTCGCTCCTCTGCCTCGCGTCTTGCGGTATCTATAATTGCTCTGTGTCCAAGGTGGACGCCGTCAAAATATCCGAGAGCAACGACTGCGCCGGTCGGTAATTTTTCCACAGCATCCCCTGCGGGCAAAGAAAATATCGTCATAAGGTTCTCCAAAACGGCATCCGCCGTAAAAGTCAAGAGAATTTTTGTTTTTCCGCATCAATATACCTTCACGGCAAATACGGGACATACGCCCGAGCAATATCCGCAAAGGACGCATTTTTCACTGTCACACACCGCACGATGGGTATATACCCTCGCAAATTCACCCTCAGCGGGGGCATCGGTGTTTTCCACGAGACTGAGCGCACCTGCCGGACATCTGTCCACGCACGCTCCGCATCCCTCGCAATACTCCTCCACGTGGAGGACACGTTTTTTCGAGGCGAGCCGCGCTTCGGCATCGGGCGAAAAGCTTCGATCTTCGAAATATTCGATATTGGCATCCACTTCAGCCTCGGACTGCATTCCTACGGCAACAGCGTCTATAAAGCCGGAATCAAGGACGAAATCGAATGCCTCTGCCGCAGAGGCGCAAAGATGTCCTCCTGCCAGAGCCTTCATCCCGAAAACGCCAACACCCATATCGTGTGCTTCTCTCACGGCGTCTGCCATATCGAGAACACCGCCGTCAACGATACCCGTTCCGCTTTTATTGTATATGGGATGTATCACGTCGAGAGCAACTCCCCATGCAGAGGCAAGGCGCACAACGCCTCTTACCGCCGCTACGTGATGCATGGATGCACCTACGGCACGGATGATACCCTTTTCACGGCACTCGAAGAAATAATCAAGTGCTTCCATATGCCCTCGAAGGGTCTCGTAGCTTTCCTGCTCGTGAAGCATAAAAATATCTATCACATCCCGTCCCGTCTCACGTCTTGCCTCTTCCAGAGCCGCCGCGGCGGTGCTTCTGTCATAGGCATATGTCTTTGTGGACAGCACAACATCGTCGGACCCTTCGTATTTTTCAAAAGCCCGGCGTAGGATGTGATAATTATTATAATACTGTGCCGTGTCGATAAAATTCACTCCTCTGCGGAAAGCGTAGGCTATAACGTCCGACGCCCTTTCCACGGGAGCCGCCGATTGCATAGGGCTGAGAGTAAGCGAGCCGAAGGCAAGGCGGGACACGGGCTTCACCCTCGGCGAGAGTGTTACTTTTTCCATGATATCCGTCAGATACCGAGATATTCCTTGAGAAGCGCATTGAGAAGCTCATCACGGTCAAACTTGCTCATGATGGTTCTTGCGTTTCTGTGGTTGGTGATATAGGTGGGATCCTCTGTAAGGATATAACCTGCGATCTGGTTTAAGGGATTGTATCCCTTCTCTGTAAGCGCGTCGTATACCGCTCTCAGTCTTGCGTGGCGCTCTCTGTCTCTCTCCTCCTCGCGGATGGAAAAGGTTATGGTCTTATTGTTTTCAAACTTTGACATTTTTACCTATCCTTTCAAAGCAAAACTAATTCCTTATTATTTACTGATTTTATTATATGTTATGTTGCACCTTAAAATCAAGTCATCTTTCGAAAATTCTTTCGACTTTTCGCAATATTTACACTTTATCGGTGAAAGCCGTGTCAAACAGCTCACGAATACGCTCCGACTGACCCGTAAGATACAAGTACCCGAAAAGAGTTTCAAGTCCCGTCGCACGCCTGTACTGCGCGGGAGTAGCCTTCTTCGGCACGTTGCCCGAGTGTACGCAGTTGCGGCCTCGTTTGAAAACGTCCGTTTCAGCTTCGGTCAGCAAGCCCTCGATCCTGGCAAAAGCATCGCTCTGCGCATGGGCGGTCACATATTTAAGCGACTCTATACTGGGATTTTTCACACCCGTCAACACAAGTCTTTCTCTGACCAGTATCTCAAGCACCGAGTCTCCCAGATACGCAAGAGACGGGGCAGGCGTCTGAGACGCAGACTCCTCACTCATGGGAACGGTTAAATTTTCATTCATCACACAATTCCTTTCGCCCCACGGGCGGCAAATTAAAACCTGACGCTTTCTGCAGAAATACATCTGCCCGAAGGTAGCTCTACGGTAAACACAGCTCCCTGAGCCTCAAGCTCTCCCTCAGCGGGAGTAAACGTCACGGGGACCGGCATGAGGAATTTTCTCAGCACGTCCTCAGTCTTACACCAAGCACACCCGCCATGGAACCGCACATACCCAGGTCTGTAATATACCCTGTGTATCCGTCTATCACCTTGGCATCCGCCGTCGGGATATGGGTGTGCGTACCTGCCACCGCTGAGACTTTGCCGCAGGCGTATCTGGCAAGAGCAAGCTTTTCGCTGGTCGCCTCCGCATGGATATCCACTATTGCCGCATCGTATCTTCCCTCTTCTGAGGAAAGTACGTAGTCAAGCTTATCAAAGGGAGATGATGCATGGGTGTCCATATATATCTGTCCCTGCAGATTGATCACAAGGATGCGGTAGCCGAAAACGTCCACGGTGACGTGGCCTGTTCCCGGTGCATGAGACGTTATATTTGCAGGGCGGATAAGCGTTCCCTCGTCGTCAAGCATTCCGTATATATTTTTCTTTCGGAAGGTGTGGTTACCGCCCGTTATCACGTCGACACCCGCTTCCGTCAAGCTTTTTGCAGACGTAGGAGTGATACCGTTGCCCTCGGCAGAATTTTCGCCGTTTGCAATAACGAGAGATATGCCCCTCTCACGGACAAAGCTTCTCAGCCTGCCCTTGGATGTTAAATAGTCACAGCCCGCAGTACCCACTACGTCTCCGAGCATCAGGATCTTTACGTTCACTTAGCAACTCCGTTTATGTTATAGATTCCCTTTTCAAAAAAGGAAAGGGGGCGTGTCCCCTGTGGCAGGGTGTACGCGCCTCCTTGGGGACATCAATATGTAGGTGTATCAAGACGCCAGCCGTCCGCAGTCATTATCACGGTAAGCTCCACGTCGTCAGACGGCACGCCGTCAACGAAAGAAGGCACCGACAGAACGACTCTGCCTCTCTTCTGGCTTACCACCGTAATATTTGCAGTATCGTAGGTACGGTCAAGCTTCATCACGTCCTCATCTTTTATGGGAAGGATAACGAGCCTGTCGCCGTACTCAACGTATCTGGCGTCGATTATCTGATCCGCTTCAACGCTGTCCTCGTCTCCTGCGGAAAAGACGAAGCCTGCAAACGCTTTTTCAAAAAGAAATTCGGCATAATCGGGCGAATATACGGCAAGTGTGGCAGTCTTTATCTCATCCTTGGTGTGATAGGGACTGTCCTCAGCTATCTCATAATGGCGAAGCACCTCGTCGTCAGACTCCACTGCGGGAAGTCCGCTTCCGAAAAACACTGTGTTGATATCATAAGACGCTTCAATAAGCTCTGCGGATGCAGAAATGATCTCGCTCTCGTCGTAGGTTACGGAGCAGGCGCACAAAAGCATTGTAAACACTACGGCAGCGACAAGTGCCGCTGCCCGTGTAAGAATATTTCTCATAATTATTCTCTTTCGTCATCAATACAGGATTCCGCGGCGGCGGCGATTGTAATCCGAACGGGGATTTACGATCTCACGCCAGTCAAGGTCGCCTCTGTCAAGAGCACAGATGAGGACCTCGGCAGTTGCGATATTCGTTGCAACGGGAACGTTGTGAACGTCGCACATACGGAGAAGATTGTAGTCAGACTCTTCGATCTCACGGTTAGCATTGGGGGACGTGCTGCGAAAATAGAGGAGCACGTCGATCTCGTTATAGGAAATACGGGAGGTTATCTGCTGCTGACCGCCGTGTTCTCCGGCAAGAAGCAGGTCGATGTCAAGACCCGTGGCATCGGATACATACTTTCCGGTCGTGCTTGTGGCGCAGATGTGGTGCTTGGACAGAATACCGCAGTAAGCTATGCAGAATTGTGTCATTAGTTCTTTTTTAGTATCGTCAGCGATGATGGCGATGTCCATAGGTTTGTATCCTTTCTTTTACTTGATATATAGTCTCAGTATTATCGTCATGTTTGAAGCAGGAACCGTCTTACAGTACCGCCCTGCGTCTTTCCCTCTTCATACCGCTGAACAGCGGTGTTTCAATGCCCTGTAAGCGGCGGGCTATATTCCTTGCGGCAGGTACTACAGGCGAAGATTTATGGGGGAGAAGTCCTGCATCCTGCCTTGCGGCAAGGCCTCGGTCTTCGGGAATAACTCCGATGCAACGCACCGAGCACCCGTCGATCATTTCAAGTATACCTGCGCGGCCGCCGCGTCTGGCAGCTTCAACGTCAAAGTTATTTATAAGAAGTCTTACAGACCTCATGCTCTCGCCTTCGGAAAGTCTGCGCGCTGTCATTTCAGCGGCACGTACGGCGGTTCTGCTCTGTTCGGATACGACCACAGCAAGATCGGCAAACGAATCTGCCACAGCCATGGGGATACGGCTGTCCGCTCCGGTGTCGCAGATCACGTAATCCGCTCCGGATTCTTCCGCAAGCCTCGTGAGCGCTTCTCCTATCTTTTCATACATTCCGTCTCCGCCCGACTCAAACACCGTCTCGGTGCAAGCCGCACAAAGGAGAAGCTCTCCCGCCTTTACCACTCCCCTGGGAGGTGCGAAAGCAGGCATTTTCACCAGTGCCGCCTCGGCACTGCATCTTTCAAGAAGATAGTCGTCAAAGGTGAAGACCACCTTATCGGTGACGCCCGACATAAGATCAAGGCTCCTTGAACGGAAGTCAAGGTCTACAAGTACGGTGCGGTATCCGTCTCCGGCAAGAGCAGCCGCCACAAGGCTTGCCGCAGTAGATTTACCTACTCCGCCCTTAAGTGAAGAAAACAAAATCTTTGTGCCCTTCTTCATTGCCGCATCCGTCCTCCTTCCGTAAAGAGACACCAAACTCTGTGCATGGCACAGTCAGGCATCCTACCCTCCAATTATATCATTAATTGATACATGATGTCAATAGGATTCAAGGATTTTTTTGTTAAGTCTGCCAAGAAATATAAACTTTACACCCGCTTCCTCTTATCTGTAACATTTAAAGTTTCCCTCTTTGCATTGACACAGAATGCATTTTATGGTAATATTATAATTAGGTAGTTTTGTGTGCGCGTCACACATAAATATATACGCCCGTTCTGAAGAAAGGAAATACTGTCATCATGGAAAAAGCACAAAAGCCGAAGAAAAGCTTTCTCGGATATGCCGTTATCATGGCGGCAATAACAGTTGTTGCCAAGTTTTTAGGACTGTTTCGCGACATCCTCGTTGCAAACTATTACGGCATGACAATGGAAGCCGTTGCCTACGACGCGGCATCCCGTCTTCCCGTCACCGTATTCGACCTTGTTATCGGAGGTGTGGTCACCGCCGCTTTCATTCCCGTGTTCAACTCCATAATGGTGCGTCGCGGCAAGGATGACGCCATGAGATTCGCCAATTCCTACGTGAATTTCATCCTGATCGTGTGTATCATCATCGCCGCCTTCGGCATGCTGTTTGCAGAGACTCTGGTCTCAGTCATCGCCCCCGGCATCACCGCTGAGGCAACGGTACTTGCCGTAAAGCTTACGCGTATCATGTTCCCCATGATAATCTTCACAGGACTTGCATTCTCCTACGTAGGTATTCTGCAGTCCATGGGTGAATACAACATCCCCGCCCTTATCAGCCTTGTTTCCAACGTGATAATGGTAACGTACCTCTTCACGCTGAACCGCTTCTTCGGTGTTATCGGTCTGGGAGTTGCCATGATCATCGGCTGGGCGGCTCAGGCCTTCGTACAGGCACCTAAGGCTCACTCCTTCGGGTTCTGGTACAGACCGACGTTTAAGATATTCGACCGCGACCTGCTCCGCGCCGCTAAAAATTCCGTGCCGATCCTTATCGGTACGTGGACGGTCCCCGTCTGCAGTCTCATAAACGCCCGCTTTGCATCCGGCATTGAAGAAGGACGCGGCATGACCGCTATCGGATATGCAAACAGGCTTTACATCATGCTGGTAGGTATATTCTCATTCGTTGCAACCAATCTCCTCTTCCCGTTCTTCTCAAGAGCAGAGGCAGAGGGAGACCGTGACAGCGCGATGAAGATGATGCGTACGTCAGTAAAAGCACTTGTTTACATCATCGCTCCCATCACGGTAGGACTTATCCTACTTGCAACGCCCTTTACCGCGCTTGTTTACGAAAGAGGCCAGTTCGGCGCGGCAGAGACCGCTCTTACCGCCACTGCCCTTCAGGGTTATGCGGTAGGTATGATATTTATGGCGGCAAACGAGGTCATAGTAAAGGCGCTTTTCGCCGCAGAAAAGCCTCAGGTATCCATGATATCATCCCTCGTTTCTATGGCGTTCAATATCGTGATCGTCATCTTCCTTTCCAAAAGCTTCGGCGTCGGCGGCATCGCCCTTGCAACAGCTCTTTCCACCATACTCAATCTTGCAATAAACCTTGCGATATCCCACAAGCTCTACATATGCCGTTTTAACCTTCGTGATATACTTGACGTTGCCGTGTCTGTAATATCATCAGCGGCTATGATCCCCGTCATCATGCTCGTCTCGTCTCACGTATCAAACGGTATTCTCTCCATCGCGCTGTCCGTCATTGCGGCGGCTCCCGTGTACTTTATCGTCAGCCTTATCCTCCGTTCCGAGGAAGCGGGCTTCATCGTAAAGGGACTTCTCAAGAAAGGAAAAAACTAATATGGAAAAGGTTAAAATAATCCACGTTCTCACAGATACCAATATCGGAGGTGCGGGCACTCTGCTCGTAAACTATCTCCATTGCTTCGACCGTGAAAAATACGATATTTCCGTATGTCTCCCCGAGGGCGGTGAGCTTATCCCTCTCGTTGAGGCTGAGGGATACAGAGTGATCCCCCTGAAGCACGGCCACGACAAGTCATTTGAAAACGCTGCTCTCAAGGAGTACGTTTCCATCTTCCGCCGCGAGCGTCCCGATATCGTTCACACTCACTCAGCATTCTCAGCTAAGCTTGCCGCATTCCTCGCAGGCGTAAAGAGCAGGATTTATACCCGCCACTGTGCCTTTGAGATGCCCCGAAAGCTTACTACATTCCCCGGAAAGCAGATAAACGGATTTATCAACAACACCCTCGCGACCGAGATCATCGCAGTTGCAGGTGCCGCAAAGGACAACCTTACCGAAACGGGCGTTTCCGAAAAGAAGATCACCGTTATCATCAACGGTGTGCGCGAGGTGCGCCGCACGTCTCCCGAGGAGCAGGCTGACCTCAAGGCACAGTTGGGCATCAAGGATACCACCTTCGTTGCGGGAATCCCCGCACGTCTCGAGCACTATAAGGGACACGCATATCTCGTTGAAACAGTACGCGAGGTGGCAGAGGCTCATCCCGATTTCGTCTGCCTCTTCATGGGTGACGGAAGCGAGGCTGAAAATCTTAAGGCGAAGGCGCGTGAGCTGGGCGTAGAGGACAAGATAATCTTCACCGGCTTCATCCGAGACATGGCTCCCTACTACAACATCATGGATCTTAACCTTAACTGCTCATACGGAACAGAGACATCCTCACTTTCTCTCTCCGAGGGCATGAGCCTTAAAGTACCCGCTATTGCCACAACCTTCGGCGGTAACCCCTACATGATCACAGAGGGCGTAAACGGTCTTCTCGTTCCCATGAAAGACAGCCATGCAATGGCAGAGGCTATACTGTCTCTGATCCGCGACAGAGAGCTTCTCGCAAAGCTCAGCGAGGGTGCCCGTGAGATGTACGAAAAGAAGTTTACCGCAGCCGCTATGACCCGTCAGCTTGAGGTCATCTACGACAGAGAAGCAGAACGCATCAGAAAGAAGTGATCCGATATGGAGACCAAAAGATTCACAAAAAACGACAGCGGATTCATCTGTGCCGCCTGCGGACGCGAAGTGGAGCCTCTCCGCTACACATCCCGCAACCACTGTCCCCACTGTCTTGCATCCCTCCATCTTGACGTCAATCCGGGCGACCGTGCCGCCGACTGCGGCGGTATTATGGACGCCGTAAAGGCTGAACCCGATCCCAAAAAGGGATTTATAATCTATCACAAATGCCGCCGTTGCGGCGAGATCAGGCGAAACAAGGCTGCACTCGACTCCAAGGGCGGTCAGTCTGACAACATGGATCTCATCATTGAGCTGACAGCCAAAGAGCTTTGACCGTGCATAAAACCCTCCCGCAGAGACATAATATGAAAAACTGTGTTTCCCCGAAGCACAGAGTCAGTCGCTCCCGGAGGTCTTATGCGAGCCTGGTACTTTTGGAATAAATTTTTAGGCGGTGTCCTTATGGGCATGATCTGCGGAGGAGTTTTCTCACTTCTGCTGATGATGACGGCGCTGTTCTGCTGGAACGTGCTTTCCTGAGGCACCGCTTCACAACTTTAAGTTAAAGAAAGCGATAAGCTATGAGACTTGATAAATTCTTCACCTCCATCGGCAGACTTTCCCGAAAGGAATGTGCCGCTGAGGCAAGGCGCGGACAGATAAGCGTAAACGGAGATGTACAAAAGGACCCGTCCGTTCACGTGGATCCCGAGCGGGACACCATCACCCACCGCGGCGAGCGTATCACGTGGGAGAAGCACTTCTACCTTATGCTCAACAAGCCCGCGGGGTACATAAGCTCCACGGAAAAGTCAGACAACACCGTAATGAAGCTTCTTCCGCCCGAATACGAAAAGGCGGGCTGCTTCCCCTGCGGACGTCTTGACGTGGATACCGTAGGACTTCTCCTTATAACCAACGACGGAGACACGGCGCATAAGCTCCTCTCTCCCAAAAGACACGTAGCTAAAAGCTACCGTTTCCGATGCACGGAGCCTCTCTCGGACGAGATGGTCAAAAAGCTGGAGGAAGGCGTTGATCTGGGCGACTTTACCACAGCCCCTGCAAAGCTTCAGCTTGACTCTCCGCGGGAAGGTATCATCAGTATAACCGAAGGAAAATTCCATCAGATAAAACGTATGCTTGCGGCTGTAGGCAGCGGCATCGACTACCTTGAAAGAATAAAGTTCGGCCCCCTTGAGCTGGACACGTCTCTCTCGCGCGGCGAGTGGAGACGCCTCAGCGAGGACGAGCTCAAAGCTCTGCTTGACGTGGCAGGATAAACTAAAGGAAAAATACACCCCGAAAGGCATAAAAACATGACTATCAACGAAAAACTCTCACAAGAAATAGGCATTAAACTGACTCAGGTAGAAGCGGCAGTAGAGCTTCTTGACGCGGGCAACACCGTTCCCTTTATCTCCCGTTACCGCAAAGAAGTAACGGGCGGTCTTGACGACGAGCAGCTCCGCCGTCTTACCGAGCGTCTTACATATCTGAGAAATCTGGAAGAAAAGCGCGAGGACGTAAAAAAGCTCATCGACGCTCAGGGCAAGCTGACCGAAGAGATAGTTGCGGCTCTTGCCGCCGCTGAGACCGTAACGGAGATCGATGATATCTACCGTCCATACCGCCCCAAGAGACGCACACGCGCGTCTATCGCACGCGAGCGCGGACTTGAGCCTCTCGCGCTCCTTATCATGGAACAGAAAAACTCTTACTCTCCCACAATTGAAGAGGTTGCGGCAGATCACGTAAACGATGACGTTCCCGATGCCGAGGCGGCTGTTGCTGGTGCGCTTGACATTATCGCAGAGGATATCTCCGACAATGCAGATTACCGCCGCGGTATACGCACGCTTACCGCAAAGCACGGTATCATCGAATCAAAGAAGATCGCCGACGGTGACGTATACGCTCAGTATTACGAATACAGCGAGGCTGTGTCAAAAATACCCTCCCACAGAATCCTCGCACTTAACAGAGCGGAAAAAGAGGGTGTGCTTAAGGTAAGCTTGAACGTTGACACCGAGTTTATCGTAAACTACCTCACCTCCCACGTTATCAAAAACAAAAAGAGCCCCGCGGCTGAGCTTCTCATTCCCACGGTGCGAGACAGCTATGACAGACTTATCGCCCCCTCCGTTGAGCGTGAGATCCGCGCAGATATGTTTGACCGCGCAAGCGAAGCGGCTATCGGACTTTTCTCACAAAACCTGAAGGGACTGCTTATGAGCGCGCCTCTCAAGGGAAAGACAGTCCTCGGCTATGACCCCGGCTACCGTACGGGATGTAAGCTTGCGGTCATCACTCCTACGGGAAGCGTTGTTGACACCGCAGTTATCTATCCCACCAAGCCTCACGAAAAGATCGCCGAGGCAAAGCGCATCACGGAAAAGCTTATCCGCCGCTACGGCGTGAACGTTGTCGCCATCGGTAACGGTACGGCTTCCGGTGAAAGCGAGATGTTCATAGCAGAGCTTCTCGGCGAGATGAAGTGCGACACCAAGTATATCGTAGTATCCGAAGCAGGCGCATCCGTTTATTCCGCGTCCAAGCTGGGTGCCGAGGAATTCCCCGATTTCGACGTTACTCAGAGAAGTGCGGTCTCCATCGCACGCAGACTACAGGATCCTCTTGCTGAGCTTGTCAAGATCGATCCCAAGTCCATCGGTGTAGGTCAGTATCAGCACGATATGAAGCCCGCACGTCTTGACGAGGCGCTTTCCGGCGTTGTTGAGGACTGCGTAAACTCTGTGGGCGTTGACCTTAACACCGCATCCTACTCTCTCCTTTCCTATATCGCAGGTATCAACATGACAAGCGCTAAAAACATCGTAAAGTACCGCGATGCAAACGGCGAGTTTACGACCCGTGCGGATGTTTTGAAGGTTCCCCGCTTCGGTGCAAAGGCATACGAGCAGGCGGCAGGATTCCTCCGTGTGCCCGGCTCCGACGAGGTGCTTGACAACACGGGCGTTCACCCCGAGTCATACGGAGTGGCACGCGAGCTGCTGAAAAAATTCGGTTACACCGAGGACGACGCAAAATCCG
Source organism: Clostridia bacterium (assembly GCA_017440665.1). GTDB lineage: Bacteria > Bacillota > Clostridia > Oscillospirales > CAG-272 > RUG11130. The sequence continues at coordinate 9,681 of JAFSGU010000042.1, read as the reverse complement.
GCGGTCTCTCACGTCTTGCAGACGAGGTAAAGGAATACGGAGCCAAGAAGCTTGCAGACGAGCTGTCCTGCGGTGTGCCCACCCTTACCGACATCATCGGTGAGCTTGCAAAGCCCGGACGCGACATAAGAGATTCCCTTCCCCCTCCGGAGCTTAAGGAAAGAGTTCTTACAATCGACGATCTTACCGAAGGAATGGAGCTGTCAGGCGTTGTCCGCAACGTTATCGACTTCGGCGCGTTCGTTGACATCGGCGTACATCAGGACGGACTTCTCCACATCTCCGAAATATCAAACCGATTCATCAAGCATCCGTCAGAAGTTCTTTCCGTAGGAATGCCCGTAAAGGTACGCATCAAGAGTGTTGACAAGCAGAGAAAGCGCATCGGTCTTACAATGAAAAAGGCGTAAATAAATACGATGGGGCTGTCGCAAGTTGAAAAATTGTGCTGTTGCCCTATACAAGAGAAACAAAAATCCAGAGGTGTCATTACTGCATCTCTGGATTTTATTGTTAGTATTGCACAAGCCGTTCACAGCTTGTTAATGCTATGCGATAACCCCGTTGTTTTATCGGCATGTAAGTAGTATTATTTTATGCGGTCTGTCGACCCTATCTTCAGTTATCCGCAAAAAACGCGATGGCAACCGCTCCGGGACCCGCGTGGGTACCGATACAGCAACCTACCGTGTATATGGGAAGCTCCTGTGCCTTACCCTCCCACAGCTCTGAGCTGTCGGATATGTACTTCTGCAGAAGCTTGTCGTCGCATCCGCTGTAGGCAAGGGCGAAGGGACGTGAGAAGTCAATACCGCCAACCTTGGATACAAGCTCACGAAGAAGGTTGTTGCCCTGCTTGGAGCCTCTCGCCTTACCGAGGAGAGCGACAGCGCCGTCCTTTATGGTGATAACGGGCTTGATACCCAGCACTCCTCCCGCAAATGCAACGGCAGAGGATATTCTGCCGCCACGCTTGAGATACTCAAGGGTATCCAACATGGCGAGAACGTGCAGATTCTTTTTTTCACTGTCAAGTATCGCCGCGATCTCGTCAGCGGATGCACCCGTGTCCCGTATTTCGCAGGCGCGCTTGGCAAGGACGCCCTCTGCTATACAGAGAGTTTCGCTGTCAACAACGCGGATCCTGCCACCGAATGCACTCGCCGCAAGGCATGCGCTCTGATATGTACCGGAGAAGGATGAGGATACGGTGATCACAACGGCGGTGTCGTCTTCGTCAAGCTCACGCTCGAAATAGGTCTGCCAGACCGCAGGAGGAATCTGAGACGTGGTGGGTATGGTGTCACTTTCAATCAGCTTTTCGTAAAACCCTTCGTGGGTCAGCTCTACACCGTCAAGGTATTCGTCCATGCCGAAGCGTACGGTCATGGGTACGTGGATCATGTCAAATGCCGCGGCTTCGGCGGGAAGGATGTCGGATGCGGAATCGATAAATATTTTTACGGACATAACAAGGTTCCTTTCAAATACGATTGTTTCGTTCTTTTGAGATGTTGATTTTACAACATCTTGGATTATAGCATATAATCATCCGAGTGTCAACCGCAATGTTGAAAATTCAACGTCGCGGACGCGGTTTTTTCCGAAAAAGACAAAAAAAGGGCAAAACAAACGAGAAAATTGTAGCAAAGTTTTTTTGAAAAAGTTATAAAAGCCCTTGACAGCGGGAAGTATGTGTGGTATAATACAATGCGTTACGGCGCCATAGCCAAGCGGTAAGGCAGAGGTCTGCAAAACCTTTATTCATCAGTTCGATTCTGATTGGCGCCTTCAATAACAAAACGGGCACTTCGAAAGAAGCGCCCGTTTTGTTATTGAAGCGTCCAAATATTGTTACAGAATCGAACTGGTTTCGATAGCCGCTTGCGGCGTCTGACCCGCGCCTTTATAGATAACAAAAGGACTTCTTCGGAAGTCCTTTTGTTGTTTATCAAGCTTTGATAAGATTCAAGAATCGAACTGGTTTCGATAGGGACGGTGTCCCACTGGACAACGTTCCGTCTGATTGGCGCCTTCATAAACCGAAAAGTTCCTCGAATCGAGGAACTTTTCGCTATTATGAGGTCGATTATGGAGTCATTTATTGGCGTTAATGCTGGCCGAACTCTACACGGAACGACTTCATTTCTTCAAAGTTGAATGAATCGATATCGTTTGTTATTGTGAAAGTTACATAAGAAGTCATAGAATTAAACTCTCCAGTTACTTCGCTGAACACTACATCTTCAGAGGTACGAGAGTAAGAATTTTCGAGTTCATTCCCGTTTTTGTCAAATACTTTTACTCTCATAGGAGTAGAAGAAAGCACCAATTCGTCGAAATTACCAGACATATATCCGTTATATATTATATTGATTCGCAATTCATCAAAATAATCAACTATAACATATGTAATGCCCGTGATATTGATGTTAGCGGTGGCGGAATCGAAGGCGGTAAGAGTAATTGGCGCATTAGATGTAACAGTAATAACGTCCTCAATTCTAATCTCACAGAGTGCACATTTGATCAGGTATCCATGGAATTTCCCCACATGCTCGAAAGAGCTTTGCCAATTATGTCCGAGTGCATTTCCGGTAGTTGTTCCGCAACGGGTGCATTTTTTGGGAGCAGTACACGTCGCATCCTGCCAGGAGTGTCCCAAAGCGGATATATCACTGCTATAAGTGTGTCCGCATGTGTTACATACGTGTTTTTCAGCCCCTGCGTTCGTGCAATCGGCAGCTTTGGTAACAGATGTAGTATAACTGTGTCCAGTAGCGCCGATGGTTTGTATATCCCCCTTCGCTTCACATACAATACAAACAGCCTGCTGTGATCCGTTTTCGACGCACGTAGGAACTTTTGTAACTACGTAACTGTACGTGTGGTCGGTTTTGGGGATACTGACCTCCTTTTCCACTTTATCGCATACTGAACATATAGATTGTTTAATACCCGTTTCTATGCAGGTTGCCGCTTTCGTTATCTTGTCCTTAGAGCTGTGAGCAACTGTAGGAAGCTCTTCCTTCTCCATATTCCCGCAAATCTTACACGTCAAGGTTTTTTCACCTTTCTCAGCGCAGGTTGCTTTGCGTGTTATCTCACTCTTTACGTTATGCGGAAGCTTTTCGATGGATTCTGTAGTAGATTCGTTACAAATTGAGCACGTAGTTGTCTTGATGCCTTCTTCAGAGCATGTCGCTTCCTTAGTAACAGTGGTTTTGTTTTCGTGTCCGAGGGCATATCTTATATCAACATCGGTATATTCACAAACAGAGCACTGTTGTTTTTTTACGCCGTCCTCGGTACACGTAGCCGAAATATCTTCTAAGACATTAAATTCGTGTGGACAAGCGTGATGAAGGGATTCCAGGAGAATATTTGTATCAATGTAATTATCGTATTCCTTGATATATGCAAGAGCCTTGCTATAGTACTTTGAATGAATTGCATTCTGAATGTTGCTTCTCATTTCACTGTAGATAACATTTGCCATTTCAGCGGTTTCTTGAGGTTTATTATAATCATTGAGAACGTCAATTGCTGCAGTAAGCTCATTATTCATATACAGTTCATTGGATTTCGCCAGCACACGGTCTGTCTCAGTTGCAGCCCAAATAATAAAAAAGAGTAAAATAAGGACGAACGGTATCGTAATTAATGCGATGATCTTATTCTTTCTACGATTCTTTTCTGCTTCGATCGCGGCTTCTTCTGCAGCCTTTTTTTCTTCAGCAAGGCGTGCTTCACAGGAAGTATTGAGAGCTTCTTTATCAAGCGCCAGCATTGAAGCGAGGGCAATTTTACAGTTATCGCATATATTGGTTGACTTGTGATTGATCTGTCCGCAGGAGCAGACCCATAGATCGCGAAGTTGTTTAGGTTCGTAGTTGCATTCATTACCGTATTTGATACGATATTCATCTGCCAGATCAGGGTTTCCCAAAGCGGTTTCAAGCAGTACCTTGTCATATTTGATCGGCGTCCATACGATACTATTATCGGCAATCCATTCACTGTTATCATCAAAAACAACACTAATTACTCGAACATCAAAACCACGAGTGGTATTATCTGGCAGTTTAATAGGATTTTTAGAACCGAATTCAGAGTTATGTCCCGCCTCAAGATCAAGATACTGATACTGTATCGGGGCACCGAGTGGTTTGTCGGCGGTATCATAGGGTGTAATTTCTACCTTTACAGCCTTTACCTTTTTTTTCGAAAAGTTTCTGAGTTTCAGCTGTGCGATGACGTTTTCTGTCACTGTATCCTTTAATAGTGCACCTGCCGATATGATTATAGGGGCACCGTCGGCATAAATGTTCTCGTTTAAGGTGTAAAGTCTGGTATATCTTTCACTCATTTTAGTTTACCTTAGCAAGTTTGAAATCAAAGTTCGGGAAGAGAGTCGTCTACCACGGATGAATCCTGCACGGAAATGTTTCCGCGGTCGGGAAGTGCATTGACAAGTCCGTATCCAGCAAAGGGGAAAAAGAATGCGAGGTTGAGATAATATGTACTTGTATATCCCTTGTCAACAGCCGCCTGATAGTAGTGTGTGGCAATGCTGAAGTATGCAAACAGGGAAAGAATCGCAAATACTGCACTTATGGGGAATATTACACCGATTTCAATCTCGTCAATTAGTACAAAGAAACCGATTACTCCTGCAATTCCCTCAAGCCAAGCAAGGATTACTACGAATTTGTATAAAAAGGTGCTTTTTATGTCTATTTGTTGCATGGTGTCCTCCGAAAAAATAAAATATTTGTGTGATTTTACCACTGTATGAACATTATATCACGAAATTCCTAATATTACAAGATTCCATAACATTTTCTTACAAAAATCAAAGAGGGGAGCACCCTATTTGACAAAAAAATGCTAATTCAAAAGTTCTGTATCAAGTCTCGCGGAACATAACATCAATAGCAATCCTTTCCTCAATCTTGAAGGCATAGACGAATATCTCACGTTCGTTGATGTCCGTAAGCTCGTTATGACAGTATCCACCTACAGTAATTACCTTTGGTTCAAAAGCTTACAAAAATTGGGGGCTTTGGTCATGAAATCAATAGTTGGCCAACTAGGCCACTTCTCCCAATCGCAAACAACCTTTGAACTTCTCCGAAAGACTATTCGCGAACGACTCCAAACACGATATAATTTATCAAAAATGAAACACAATTGGTTTCCAAATTGGTTTCTTTTGAGTTTTGTGTCGAGTAAGAAGTGTGAAAAAGCCCAATAAAATAAGGGGTAATTCGCCATAGCCAAGCGGTAAGGCAGAGGTCTGCAAAACCTTTATTCATCAGTTCGATTCTGATTGGCGCCTTGAAAAAACGAGAAATCGCTCATTTCGATGAGCGATTTTTTGTTTTTCAAGATAAAGTGACAAGCAGAATCGAACGGGTCGATAGCCGCTTGCGGCGTCTGATTGGCGCCTTTATAGATAACAAAAGGACTTCTTCGGAAGCCCCTTTGTTGTTTATCAAGCTTTGATAAGATGCAAGCATCGAACTGGTTTCGATAGGGACGGTGTACCACCGGACAACATCCCGTCTGACCCGCGCCTTGATAGACAACAAAAGCATCTCGTTTTGAGGTGCTTTTTGTTTTCAAGCGTCAAATATTGTTACAGAATCGAACCGGTTTTGTCTGTCCTGTATCGTTGTACTCACCGTACACCCTTACTTTTTTAGGTGAATATCCCTTTGTGTATTGACATAATAAGCTTGCTTAAGTACAATAAAGACAGTGAAATAAAAACGTATAAGGAGAAAAAACATGAAAAAATTACTGTCAGCTATCCTGGTTGTATTTATCATGGCGTCAAGTGCGGTATCTGTCTTCGCTATGGGAGATGCTAAATACGATTGGGAACCCACAAACAAGGTCTACTCCGCGATCCCCAGAGACGAAAACGTTGTCGCCCGTCTCGTTATGGGAAGCGACGTTCACATCGGAGCGGTAAACGCTTCTCCTAAGCTTTCAAACGCTTATAATGCCATCGGGCAGCTGGGCGGAGCCGATGCGTTTATCCTTATAGGAGACCTCACCAATAACGGACGCACCGCTCAGTACGAGGAGCTTATGCGTATCGTTTCCGAAAACACCGAAAGCCTTACCGTTGATAACGAAGGCTTCACAGGTCAGGGCGCGGGAGCAGGTGCCCCCGTCAAGACTACAATCCTGGCAATGGGCAACCACGAATACTATGACAACCCGCAGAAGGCACAGTCAAGATTTATGGATTATTCAGGTCAGGCTCTCGATAAGCTTTACTGGGTAGCCGGAGCTGTTCCCGTTATCAAGATCAGTATGACAAGCTCTACGTACACCGATAATTTCGTGTCAAAGCACGACTTTATTAAAGCTTCTCTTGATGAGATCGATGCCACGGGCTACAAGGGACACATTTTCCTCGTATCCCACATGGCAACGGGCGGAACCGTGGTGGGCGCGCCCAATGCGGAAAACGAGCCTTTTGCACAGAAGACCATAAAGCTTCTGCAGAAATATCCTCAGCTCATCCACGTTTCGGGGCACTCACATCAGCAGATCAACAATCCTACCTTTATCGACCAGACTCTCGGATTCACATCCGTCACCGACGGCATCGTTGGCGAAGACTATGACAATGACCCTGAAGCTCTCGGCTCGGGCGTGGTTATTTTCGACGTGAAGTCCGACGGTACTACCGAGATACACCGTGTTGACCTCCAGAACGGACGTCTTCTCTACGAACACGAGCAGTGGACACTTGACGCGTCCGACAAGCCTGAGGATTTCGTCTACTTCAACAGCAAGGACAATGCTACGAATCCCGATTCATACACCCACAAATCGAAGGCACCTACCTTCCCCGCAGATGCGTGGGTAAGCGTAAAGGACAACGGCGACTTTGATTCCGTCGACGTTACCTTCACCACCAACGCAATCTCTGCGTCGGAAAACAACCACGACTTCATCCGCCGTTACCGCGTAAAGGCAACTCCCGTTGACGGTGAGGGTACTGCAGTAACCGTAAACGTGGTAAACGATGCTTTCCGCCCGGATGACAAGAGAGAGACGACTCATACAGCCACCATCACGGGGCTTGACTGGAATAAGGAATATAAATTCACCGTATACGCACAGACCAGCTACGGCGTAAACAGCAAATCCATTTCCGCTCCCGAGACCATCAAGATAGGTACTCCCGTATTCCCCAAGGCAAAAATGCTTTACGACATTGACTATTCATACGGCAAGACAGATGACGCATTCGGCCACGCCGCTGAGCTTTCCTACGTTGCAAAAATGGAATATGACGAGACCGTTGGGCAGAATGCCATGACCTTCAACAAGTTCCGTACCAACACCTATGCTTTCGGTGAAAAGGATTTTGCAGGTATCAAAAAAGGATTCTCTCTCGAAGCGTACTTCAAGCTTGTAAATGTCGACGAAAAGCAGACTATCGTCAGCCTTCTCGACGCGGCAGGTATTGAGCTTTACGTCGAAGACGGCGAGCTCAGCACTGTTCTCTACGTAAAAAACACTAACAAGACCACTCCTTCCTCCGCAAGCATCAATGCAGGAGAGTGGGTACACGCAGTAGTGGTATATAACAGCAAAGACATTCAGCTGTACGTAAACGGTACGCTTATGTCGACCGTTCGTCACAGCGGCGGCCTTTCTCACGAGTGGAATCCCGATGAGGCGGCAACCCATATCATCAACCTTGGCGGACGCGCCGCTGCAGGTGAAAACTTCCTGCTTGAAAAGGGCTCGAAGATCAACCGATTCAGACTTTACGGCGGTATGGTTACGGAAGATGAAGTTAAGGTACTTTATCATGATGCTGCAAAGGCTAACATCACTCTCCCCTTCGCTGACGTAGCAGGCGACGCTTGGTATGCCGACACCGTCAGATACGCTTACGAATATTCTCTCATGAACGGCACGTCAGGCACCGCATTCTCTCCCTCTGTTGCCACGTCCAGAGCCATGATAGTTCAGCTTCTCTACAACATGGAGGGCAGACCCGCGGTTGAATATAATTCCATCTTCACCGACGTTGCCGAGGATGCGTGGTATGCCGACGCAGTTATCTGGGCGTTCGAAAACGGTGTGACCACAGGTTCGTCCGCAACGACTTTCTCTCCCGACGACCTCGTTACGCGCGAGCAGGTGGCGGTGTTCCTCTATCGCTTTATGAAGGACTATAAGGGAGAAGAGATGGCACAGGGTGCTGACCTTTCAACATTCCCCGACGCAGATAAGATCAGTCCATACAGCGGCTTTGCCGAGGCTGTAGCATGGGCAAACGGCGTGGGCATCATCACGGGTAAGACCTCATCAGGCGGTGCGCTCCTCGCTCCCCTTGACAACGCGCAGAGATGCGAGAGTGCGACCATGTTCGCACGCTTCCACAGAAGCTTTGTAGCATAAAATAAATAACGTATATCCGTGGTCAGTGCTCTGTCTGCGGATATACTGCAATATGGCAGGTGGTTTAGTAATGGCTGACAAACGAAAGAAGAAAAACAAGGCCAAAACCGATAATTGGAGATTGCCTGAAAACGCATGGGAATATTTTGACCCCCGGTACGATGACGATTACAGATCAAGGCATCCCGTTATGTATTGCCTCACGGTGGTTGTAATATTTATTTTGCTGTTGGCAGCTCCTATAGCGTATATATATCTGTGTTCGCGTATTTTACATGCAGATAGTATTTCTTCCTCCGAGCTTACCGTTTGGATCCTCGGTTGGATATCATCGTTTGGTATAAGTATCGGACTTTGTAATCTGTTTTTGATCATACATGACCAATATCTGGGACATTACGTTACCGTATTTTCTTTTATTATAGGTTTTGTCGGTACGGTATTATCACTGGAGTTTTTGTGCTGATACCAATTAAGCGAGCTTGACGCATAGAACTGTATTTTGATAAAATGCAAGGAGAAATCTATGCGTATAGATAACAACATTACAGACAACACAGTCTATCCCATCGTCATAAAAAAACGCGGGGTAAGCTATCTCACCTTATATTATTATACGGAACGCGGAGACGCCGTTTTGCATGACGGCGGGAAAAATCTCATTTACTTCACATCGGAAGAATCCATGGCGGTATTCTGTGACAGCCGCGGACTAAAGCCGGACGGGGAAGTGTACGAGTACGACTTTGACCTTCCACTTGAAAATCCGATCGACTATAGCCGTATGCTTGACAGATGGAATCTTCTGAATACTATCGCGTACAGCTTCGGTATGTATTTTGAAGGAAACGCGAAAAAATACACTCCCCTTTACGACCTGCTGTTTTGCCTTAGTACGTCGGAAAAACCAATTCCCGAAACTTATTCTTTCAGTGAAAAGCATCTTAAATACATTACAAAAGTATTCCGAAAAAAAGACCGCTTTCTCGGTCGGCTTGAGCTGTACGCCGGAAATTGAGTCTACACGTTAGCAAGCAAAGGGGGGTGTCGCATTTAGATGCAGAAGTCGTGATTTTGTTCTCGTCGGCGTACTCGGTACGGTAGAGAGCAAAATCGCGGCTAAAAAGACACATAAAATGGAGAAATCCGCCGAAAAAAATCGGCGGATTTCCACTTTAATGGCTATTTACTTGCGCTCCCCTCCGAGACTTTGACAATTAATTTCCTCGTGTCTTTTGTTCG
>JAFSGU010000041.1 GCA_017440665.1 Clostridia bacterium | reverse complement strand
TTATCGTAATCGGTAATATGGCTCATAATTATAACCTTTCTCTGACACCCTCACCCGTCACGAGTGTACCTGCGCCCTCGTCGGTGAGAAGCTCCATCAGAATGGAGTGGGACACACGTCCGTCCATGATGGTAACGTTTTTAACGCCCTTGTTAATAGCCTCGATACAGCAGTTCACCTTGGGGATCATACCGCCTGAGATGATGTGGCTTTCGGAAAGCATTTCCGCCTCTTCCACGGTAAGTCTCGGGATAAGTGTGGAGGGGTCGTCCTTATCGCGGAGGATACCTGCGATGTCAGTCATCATGATAAGCTTTTCCGCGCCCATTGCGCCTGCGATATACGCCGCCGCCGTGTCGCCGTTAATATTGTAGGTGTTTCCTTCCTTGTCACAGCCAACGGTGGAGATAACCGGAATATATCCCTTTTCAAGCAGGTCTCTGACGGGAGCGATGTTCACCTTTGTGATGCGTCCCACGTAGCCCAGCGCCTCGTTCTTGCACTCAGCCTCGATGAGCCTGCCGTCCATACCGGAGATACCCATAGCCTTGCCCCCGTTAGTTTCAAGAAGATTGACAAGGGTCTTGTTCACCTTACCTGCAAGTACCATCTGTACGATGTCCATAGTCTCGCGGTCGGTAACGCGGAGTCCGTCAACGAATACGGGCTTTTTGCCGAATTTGTCCATGACCTCGTTTATCTCGGGACCGCCGCCGTGTACGAGGACCACCTTGATACCGATGAGCCACAGCAGGACGATATCCTCCATGACCTGATGCTTGAGAGTTTCGTTGATCATGGCGTTGCCGCCGTATTTTACAACGACCGTCTTGCCGTTGAATTTCTGTATGTAGGGCAGAGCCTGAGTCAGTACCTCAGCTCTGTCGTGATTTGTAAAATTGATTTCCATGTTCGTGTCCTTTTTTGTGGGAAGATAAGCTACAGTCCCGTTTCACGGGAAGAATACGCTTTCGTTACGTATGCCGTAGGGGCGACCATCGGTCGTCCGTTTCACGGGGATGTTTAACGTTGATTCACTACTCATGCCGGGAAAATTGAAAATTGAAAATGAATGATGGGTTCGTTTTCAGGCGGATATGGAATCCGCCCCTACAGGGATCAATAAACGATTTTATTGATCAATTTTCGCCTCGGCGAAAATTTACCGCAATTTTTCATTCTTCATTCTTCATTCTTCATTTAATCTCAGGTTCTGTAATCGCCGTTGATCTTAACGTAATCGTATGTAAGGTCGCATCCCCATGCTGTGGAAACTGCCTCGCCGTCGCCAAGGGATACGAGAATCTCTATCTCACGCTCGAGAAGGATCTCCTTTGCAACCTCCTCGGAGAAGTCAACGCCTGCGCCGTCTACGCAAACGGTGATCTCGCCTGCCGCAGAGCGGAACGCCACGTCTATTTTGGTCGTGTCAACCTTCGCACCGCTGTAGCCGATAGCGCAAAGAACGCGTCCCCAGTTAGCGTCGGCACCGAACATTGCCGCCTTAAGAAGGCTTGAACAGATAACGCTCTTTGCAACGGTCTTAGCTGTAGCAATATCATCAGCACCCGTTACCTTACACTCGATAAGCTTGGTAGCGCCCTCGCCGTCGCCTGCGATCATTTTACAAAGACCTACGGTCACGGTGTTAAGCGCCTTCATGAATATCTTGAACTCTTCGCTGTCAGCGGAGGTGATCTCACAGTTACCTGCCATGCCGTTTGCAAGGACGGAAACCATGTCGTTTGTGGAGGTATCACCGTCAACGCTTACCATGTTGAATGTGTCGCGGATGTCGCTTGAAAGTGCAAGACGGAGCATATCGGAGGAGATAGCCACGTCCGTGGTGATAAACACAAGCATGGTCGCCATGTTGGGGTGGATCATACCGCTTCCCTTTGCGATACCGCCGATGCGACACTTCACACCGTCAAGCTCAAACTCGACCGCAACCTCCTTGGAAACGGTGTCTGTGGTCATGATAGCCTCAGCCGCGTCGGCGCCGCCGTCATATGAAATTCCGTCGGCAAGTGCAGGGAGAGCCGCCGAGATGGGATCCGTTGAAAGTCTCTGTCCGATAACGCCCGTGGAGGCAACGATAACGTCAGACGCCTCGCATCCTACAGCCTCTGCTGTAAGCGCGCACATACGGCGGGCAACCTCGATGCCGTCAGCATTACAGGTGTTTGCGTTACCGCTGTTGCAGATAACTGCGCGTGCCTTGCCGTCTGCGATGTTCTCGCGGGTCACGCTGAGAGGCGCGCCCTTAACCAGATTTGTTGTATATACGGCAGCCGCGTTTGCCATGGTATCACTTACGATGAGCGCAAGATCCTTCTTGGTACGGTTCTTGCGGATACCGCAGTGGATGCCGCCTGCCTTAAAGCCACGTGCGGCGCATACGCCGCCGGGGATAAGCTTAATGTTTTCCATGTTCAATACTCCAGTTTTTTATAATACGAGTCCTGTCGTCTCGTCGACTCCAAGTGAAATATTCATGTTCTGTATTGCCGCGCCCGACGCACCCTTGCCAAGGTTGTCAAAGATGGCGGTAACGGTAGTCTGCTCCGCGTGTCCGCAAACTGCAATTCTCATGCTGTCGCGTCCTGCAAGAGTGGATGCGTAGATAACGCTCTCATCTCCGCCGAGGGGAGCCACGCTGACAAGCCGCGCGTTTTTGTAATGCTCCGCGATGCACTCGTGTACGTCCTTTGCAGAATATCCGGGGAGCATTATAGTTGTCGCCATGCCTGAGTGGAAATCACCGAGGATGGGGGAGAACACGGGAGGCATCTCAAGGGAGCAGATCTTCTTCATCTCGGGAAGATGCTTGTGAGTAAGAGTTGTGCCGTAAATTCTGTGGCTTTCGTGGCGCACGTCACGGTCTGCGTCCTCGTATTCGGCGATAAGATTCTTGCCTCCGCCGCTGTAGCCCGTAAGGGAGTATGCGCAGAGGGGATAGTCTGTGGGAATGATGCCCGCCTTCACCAGGGGATATACGCACGCGATAAATCCGCTTGCGTGGCATCCGGGGTTTGCGATCCTGTGGGCGTTCCTGATGTTATCGCGGTGCGCGTCCGACAGCTCGGCAAAGCCATACGCCCATGCATCGTTCGTGCGGTGCGCGGTGGAGGTGTCGATCACTACGGTAGTGTCGTTTTCGATCATTCCGACAGCCTCAACTGCCGCCGCGTCGGGAAGGCAGAGGAATGCGATGTCGCAGTTGTTGAGTGCCTCGCGTCTTGCCGCCTCGTCGCGTCTCATCTCATAGGGGAGAGTTACCACCTCAATGTCGCGTCTGTCGGCAAGTCTTTCGTGGATGCGGAGACCCGTGGTACCCGCAGAGCCGTCAATAAATATCTTTTTCATACTTTCCTCCCGCCTTACGCCTCAAGAGCTTCTCTAACGTAGGCGATCTGACGCTCAACGGAGGCAACGGAGGTGCCGCCCTCGCTGATACGCTTCTCAACGCAGGTGAGAAGGTCGATCTCGCCGTAAACGTCGCCGTCAAACAGCTCGGAGTAGGACTTGTATACGTCCATGGGAAGCTCCTCAAGAACGGTGCCGTGCTCGATGCAGTACGCAACGATCTGACCTGATATCTTGTAAGCGGAGCGGAAGGGGAGTCCCTTCTTAACAAGGTAGTCTGCAAGGTCGGTAGCGTTGATAAATCCGCGCTGAGCCGCTGAGAGCATCTCTTCTCTGCTCGCCGTCATGGTGCGGATCATGGGAACGAATACCTTCAGGCACATCTTGATGGTCTCAACAGAATCAAAGATTGCCTCCTTATCCTCCTGCATATCCTTGTTGTACGCAAGGGGAAGACCCTTAAGCGCTGTGAGGAGCGCCATGAGGTCGCCGTAAACTCTGCCTGTCTTACCGCGGACAAGCTCTGCCATGTCGGGGTTCTTCTTCTGAGGCATGATGGATGAGCCTGTTGTGAAGGAATCGGAAAGCTTAACGAAGCGGAACTCCCAGCTTGACCAGAGGATAAGCTCCTCGGAGAAGCGGGACAGGTGCATCATAGCGGTTGCGATAGCGGCGGCAAGCTCCACGCAGAAATCTCTGTCGGACACGCCGTCGATGCTGTTCATGCAGATGCCGTCAAAGCCGAGGCGCTCAGCCTCGTAATGTCTGTCGGTGTCGTAAGTGGTACCTGCAAGGGCGCAGCAGCCGATAGGCGAATAATTCATTCTCGCTCTGCAGCCCGCAAATCTTGAAATGTCACGAAGGAGCATCATGGCGTATGCCATAAGGTGATGTCCGAAGGTGATGGGCTGTGCTCTCTGGAGGTGTGTGTAACCGGGAACGATTGCGTCACGGTACTCCTCAGCCTTTTCGCATACGGCAGAGGTAAGCTCACGAAGGAGAGAGGTGATCTCGTCGATCTCGTCTCTCAAATACATACGGATGTCGAGCGCGACCTGGTCGTTGCGGCTTCTTGCTGTGTGAAGCTTCTTGCCAACGTCGCCCACTCTGTCGGTAAGCTCCTGCTCGATGAACATATGGATGTCCTCTGCGCTCATGTCGAACTCCAGACGTCCTGCGTCGATGTCCTCAAGGATGGATGCGAGACCGTCGCAAAGAGTGTCAGCCTCAGCCTTTGTAATGATGCCGCGTGAAGCGAGCATTCCCGCATGGGCCATGCTGCCCATGATATCGTGCTTGTACATTTTGCAGTCAAAGCGGATAGATGAGTTGAAATCGTCCGCGATGCTGTCGGTCACGCCTGAGGTGACTCCTGCCCACATTTTAGCCATGATGATACTTCCTTTTCATGTGTAGATTGACCTCTCACGCACACGTCTTGCCATGTGGCGGAGAGAGTGTTCGTTTGGAACGTTTTTACGTGCTCGAAAAAGCCTATAAAAACGTCACAAACGCTTCCCTGCAATAATAATTCAGTGAATATTTATACTATATTATAAAAATCCCGCGCACCCGTCAAAGGTGCAAAATACCACAACATCCGTCCCGGGAGGCTTCCACGGGACGGACAGTCGTATTGGATTTTTTAAGTAGTCTCAGACAGAAATTACTTGCCCTGCTTCTTAGCGATAGCCGCATCAACGGTTGCCTGAACCTTGATGGGAAGACCGAAGAGATTGATAAATCCTGTAGCGTCGGTCTGGTCGTAATCGCTCTCACCGAAGGTAGCAAGCTCCTCGCTGTAGAGGGAGTAGTCGCTCCAGATACCTGCGGGAATGATGTTACCCTTGTAGAGCTTAAGTCTTACCTTACCGTTTACGCGCTCCTGAGTCTTGTCAACGAATGCGGAGAGCGCCTCGCGGAGAGGTGTGAACCACTGACCGTTGTAAACGAGCTCAGCGAAGGTAACGGAAAGCTTCTGCTTCTCGTGCATTGTGTACTTGTCGAGACATACGGACTCGAGAACGGAGTGAGCCTTGTAGAGGATGGTTCCGCCGGGAGTCTCGTATACGCCGCGGCACTTCATACCAACGAGACGGTTCTCAACGATGTCGATGATACCGATGCCGTTAGCGCCGCCGATCTCGTTCAGCTTGAGGACGATGTTCTTTGCGCTCATCTTCTCGCCGTTGAGTGCTACGGGTGTACCCTCTACGAAATCAAGCTCGATATAAGTGGGAACGTCGGGAGCTTCGATGGGAGAAATGCCCATTTCAAGGAAGCCCTTCTTCTCATAAGTAGGCTCGTTGCCTGTATCCTCAAGGTCGAGACCCTCGTGGGAAAGGTGCCAGAGGTTCTTATCCTTGGAGTAGTTTGTCTCACGGTTTATCTTAAGCGGAATGCCTCTTGCCTCGGCATACTCGATCTCCTCCTCACGGGACTTGATCTCCCACTCACGCCAGGGAGCGATTATAGCCATATCGGGGCAGAAATGCTTGAGAGTAAGCTCGAAACGGACCTGGTCGTTACCCTTACCCGTGCAGCCGTGTGCGATAGCGTCAGCACCTTCCTTGATAGCAACCTCAGCAAGACCCTTTGCAATGCAGGGACGTGCGTGGCTGGTACCGAGGAGGTATTCCTCGTAAACTGCGCCTGCCTTCATGGTGGGGATGATGTAATCGTCAACGTACTCGTCGGTAAGGTCGAGAACGTAGAGCTTGGAAGCGCCTGTCTTGAGAGCCTTTTCTTCAAGTCCTTCAAGCTCGTCAGCCTGTCCCACGTTACCGGAAACAGCGATTACCTCACAGTTGTTGTAGTTCTCCTTGAGCCAAGAGATCATGATGGATGTGTCAAGTCCTCCGGAGTATGCGAGGACGACCTTCTTTATATCTTCTTTTCTCATAATTATTCACCTCAATGTATATTTATTCGCGTTCTTGAAAAACGTATGCACACATTATACACACTTAAGAAATGTTTGTCAAGTCATTTTCTCGAATATTTATGCAGTTTACAAATTGTTCACAAATGGCGTGAGGACGGTACGAAAAAGCGCCGTCACCACGGTTACGAATGAACGTCCGATGACCCCCAGCGTCGTAGGGGAGGCTATCAGCCTCCCGCAAACTAACGCCTCGCTCAATCCTCCACGGCTATTACTTAAACATCACCCCTAGGCAGGGACGATAATACATTCGCTACGCAAAATGCGACGGTCACCCGCGGGCGTGCACATTTCACCGTCCCCACGGCGGGAGGATAATATCCTCCCCTACAACGAAAAACGTCCCGTACAATCCATACGGCTACGAATGAACGTCCGATGATCCCCAG
>JAFSGU010000040.1 GCA_017440665.1 Clostridia bacterium | reverse complement strand
TTGTCTTTGTCTTTGTCTTTGTCTTAGTCTTTGTCTTTGTCTTTGTCTTGCCTTTTTTCGGTTTCTCACAAAACCCGTTCGGTTTTTTAGCTTTCACCTTCTTCACATATCTCCTCCCCGCAAACTGCATCCTCTCCCCTGTTTTTGCGGGGTCTGCCGCCCTTGGCGCCGTTGATCCGGTTCTTTTCCACCGTTTTACGGTACGCCTCCGCTTCAAGGTCTATGTGTATCTTGAACATAGGGAAAACATACCTCTCGTTCCCTTTCAGCTCGGGCACCTCTCCCGTTATGCTGTAATCAAGCATCGCCGTAAAAAGCCTGCCCCTCTCCGCGTCGCTCAGCGGCTCCATTGCCCCGCGGTAGCTGTTAAAAACCTTAATATACTCTCTTGCCATAGTTTTCTCCTTTGATATCTGATTTGTTTTTGATCTGATGCCATGATATCATAATATCTCAGCCCTTTTCTAACCCAAAACGAAAAGTTTTTCCAAAAAAAGCCATGCAAACCCACCGCTTTTCACGTGCGTCGCATACGCGTTCGAGTTAATCGTTATTTTTCACAGAAACGCCCGTTCAATTTTGTCAATTTTGTATGTTACAAAAAACGTCTTTATTTACGCATCTTCTTGACAAAAATACTACTATATGATAGAATATAGGGTAAGGTGGACGCCTTGCAAAGTTGTGTGCAGGTACCCGCCGGCACAAAGATTTTTACAATGATTAAGGAGTAGGATTATGACAAACAGAACGACCGCGCAGATCATCACCTCCCAGTCTGTACCGAAACTTGAACAGCTTATTTCAGGCCTTATGTCTGCTCCCGAAACAGCAGACGTTTTCGGCGTTTTCGATTTTCCGCATTACACTGTTTTTCCCGGTTTTTGCGATGTGCATGTGCATTTTCGTGAGCCGGGCTTTTCTTATAAAGAGACGGTTGCAACAGGCTCCGCCGCAGCTGCAGCAGGCGGCTATACTGCCGTTTGCACCATGGCTAACTTAAAGCCCGTCCCCGACACCGCAGAGCATCTGAAGGAACAGCTTGATATCATTCGCCGCGACGCTGTCATCGACGTTTACCCTTACGCCGCCATCACCATGGGCGAGGAGGGCAAGGTCATCTCCGACATGGCGGCTATGGCAGGAGACGCCATCGCGTTCTCCGACGACGGACGCGGCGTGCAGGACGAGGGTATGATGCGCGAAGCTATGCAGATCGCAAAGTCCCTCGGAAAGATGATCGTAGCACACTGCGAGGTCAACGACCTGCTTCACGGAGGCTACATCCACGACGGAAGATACGCCGCAGAACACGGTCACCGCGGTATCTGCTCCGAGAGCGAATGGGCTCAGGTAGAGCGCGACTTAAAGCTTGCCGCTGACACGGGATGCGCCTACCACGTGTGCCACATCTCAACGAAGGAAACTGTGTCTCTCATCCGCGACGCCAAAAAGAGCGGCGTTGACGTGACCTGCGAGACTGCTCCCCACTACCTTGTCCTGGACGACAGCAACCTGCAGGAGCACGGCAGATTCAAGATGAATCCTCCCCTCCGCGACGCATCTGACAGAAAAGCTCTTCTGGAGGGTGTGCTCGACGGCACCATCGACATGATAGCAACAGACCACGCGCCTCACTCCGATGAGGAAAAGGGACGCGGACTTGAAAAGAGCGCATTCGGCATCGTAGGTCTTGAAACAGCATTCCCCGTAATGAATACACACCTTGTTAAAACGGGAATACTTACCATGGACGACATCGTCCGCCTTATGGCAGACGCTCCCCGTCGCCGCTTCGGTATCACCTCCGACCCCGGATTCTCCATCTGGAACACGGACGAGTGCTTCACCGTTGACCCCGCAAAGTTCCTCACCAAGGGACGTGCCACTCCCTTCGAGGGCAACGCTCTCGCAGGCGTTTGTTACCTTACCTACAAGGACGGCAAGGTCGTTTATAAGAAGTGAAGAGCGAAGAGTGAAAAGTGAAGAGGTTCGGTAAATTTTCGCACGCGAAAATTGATTTTATCAAAACCCTGCGAACACACCGTATCTATTCATTATTCACTGTTACCACTCGTTCCACCTAAGCTATCTAACAACCAAGCTACACGATGGAACGCCAAGCATCACTCAAGCCACTTCCCCTTATGAAAAGTTTTTGCGGAGCTTTTTTCCAGTAAGCGAAGCGACTGATAAAAGCAGACCGTATCCTCGTATCCCCCGTAAAATGCACAAAGGGACTGTGCGGCGCCTTGCGCTCCTTCCCCACACAGTGTTTTAATAAATAAAACAATACCACAGGAGGC
>JAFSGU010000039.1 GCA_017440665.1 Clostridia bacterium | reverse complement strand
CGTCGTCCCCTACAGGTATGTGCACATTTTTACCTTAATGCGACAGACCCTTCTTTGTTACAAAAAGGACGATTGTTAAATTGACGTTTTCAGATCAGCACAGGCGCGCCCGTTTTGTCGGTCTCGCTGTCATCGACACTGCTCTCACTTGTACCCTTTTCGATGCTCTTCGCCGCGGCGCGGATATATTCTGCCACCTGGGATGCGCATACCTCTATTCCCTTTGGGTTAAGATGTATGGGATCCTCCTCGTCAATATATCTGCCGATGTCACTCATGACAAGTACATGAAGATCGTTAATGATAACGCCTCTTTCTTTGAGCAGAGGAACTATTACAGAGTTATATCTCTCGACATCCACGTTGCGGTTGTATCCGTCCTTTAACAGCGGGGTGGTGGTAGCATAGATGATGACCTTGTGCCTTTTTTGCAGAATATCAAGAATTCGCAGCATATTGCGGACATATTCTTCCTCCGAGGCAAATGGACCGTCGCCAAAAAGGTTACATAGATCCCAATGTCCGTTGTTCCAATGCACGATATCTGAACCCCGCATACTCCTTTCCCAATCGAAAAGACCGCGCAGGGTGTATTTCGAGCATCGGCAGTTCTCATCAGGCTGCCAAACTTCAAATTCGCCGTCTAAAAGATCTTTAACTTTGGGACCGTACTGCATAGCAATCGAATCACCGATAATAGTAACTTTCATTTTAACCTCCCGTGCAAAAAAACCGGGAGACGGCAAAATACCGTCTCCCAAATGACAGAATATTAAATTATTCCTCGTCCTCGAGATCCTCGTCATCGATGAGGGGAGCGTGGCAAGAGGGGCAAACAACCTCCTCAGGATCGCATGTCTCGTCGAAGTAGATCTTCTCGCCGCAAGAGGGACACATAGCACAGAAGAACTCAGGCTCATCGTCGTCACCGCAGCAGCAATCGCAGTCGCAATCGTCGTCGCAGCAGCAATCACAATCGTCATCGTCGCAGTCACAGTCGCAGTCGTCGATATCGTAAACGATCTCTTCAACCTCGCCGAGATCCTGATCGATCTCTTCGATGTAATCGTTGCATGTGTCGAGATCCTCGTTGATCTCTGCAAGCTCTTCGCCGATGTCAGCGAGAACGTCAACGATCTTTGCAAGAAGCTTGCTCTCGGGCTTTGTCATATCAAGGTCAAGGCCGTCAAGAAGGCCCTTCAAATATGCGCTCTTTTCAATAATGCTCATGGTTTTATTTCCTTTCGCAAATTAAAATTCAAAACAGAAAGGCAGAATCAGCCCTTGTCTCTTTCAAGATACTCGGATGTACGAGTGTCGATCTTGATGGTCTCGCCTTCGTTGATGAAGAGGGGAACACGTACAACAGCGCCTGTCTCAACAGTTGCGTTCTTGGTTACGTTTGTAGCTGTATCGCCGCGTACACCGGGCTCGGTGTCGATAACCTTAAGAGATACGAACATGGGAGGCTCTACTGTGAAGGGCTTGCCCTGGTAAGAGTGGATACGGCACATCATCTCTTCCTTAACGAACTTGAAGTTGTCGCCGATGAGATCCTGACCGATCGGGATCTGCTCGAAGCTGTCCATATCCATGAAGTAGTAGAGGTCGCCGTCGCTGTAGAGATACTGCATCTCACGACGCTCGATGATAGCGTTCTCGTACTTGTCTGTAGGGCTGAATGTCTTTTCGATTACAGCGCCTGTGATAACGTTCTTCAGCTTGGTTCTTACGAAAGCTGCGCCTTTACCGGGCTTAACGTGCTGGAATTCGATTACCTGCATAACCTGGCCGTCCATGTCAAAGGTAATACCGTTTTTGAAATCGCCTGCTGTTACCATAATAAGTTTGTGCCTCCCGTTTTACGGGTGGCATCTCCTTTCAAAGTATGCATAATAAAATTATTCACTTTATTATATAACATAATCGTGATTTTTTCAAGTGGTTCTGCACAATTTTACACAAAGAAGTGCGAAAAATATTTTATCGGTGTGGGGCATTGCCGTAAACCCACGGCAACCGTCTCTCTGAAACGAATGTATTGCGGGATCTGTACGGCAACGTACCCGCATGGTATACATGGACGTGTATCACGCGTCCGTTCACATACGTATCGTATTATTTCTTCGTCTGTCCCCCGTCGGGTGCGAGGCGTTCGTTTTCGGCGGGATGGGTCCCCCGCCCTACAAGGTCCGGTGAACAATGTGCGTACCCGTAAAAATTGCACAAGGCATACGTTTTAAGAGGATGACGTCCCCTCACCCTTCATTTTCCGCTTTCCTCTTTCTCTACCCCTTACCCTTTAAAATATACCTCCAAAAATAAATCATATTTACCCGCGGAAATTATAAACTATTCTTATTGCAAAATCAAATGAAATGTAGTATACTGTTATAAGATGGACATTTATGGCCATACACGGCTTTACAATACATTTTTTGAAAGGAACTTTGCTCCTATGAAAAAGAACAACGATCAATTCTGCCGCCTTGGCAAGGTTGGCGGTCAGGCTGTTCTTGAGGGCGTAATGATGAAGTCGGGAGACGACACTTGCCTTGCCGTACGCGGCGAGGACGGCGTTATCACTACCCGCAAGAGTAAGTTTACATCCCTCAGAAAAAAGAACAAATTTTTTAATATTCCCGTGCTCCGCGGAGTGGTCAACTTCGTTGAGATGATGATGCTCAGCATGTCTACTCTCACCGCGTCTGCGGAGATGCTGGGCATCGACGACGCTGAGCCCGAAACCAAATTCGAAAAGTGGCTCACCGAAAAGCTTGGCGACAAGCTCATGGCTGTGATCATGACACTTGCAACCATCCTTGGCGTTGCTCTCAGCATTGGTCTTTTCTTCCTCATCCCCACGTATGCTACTAAGGGAATCAAGTACCTTATGGGCGGTGAGATGCACTGGGCGCTGAGAAGTGCGATCGAGGGCGTTTTGAAGATCGCGATCTTCATCGGATACATCGCGGCTGTTTCCCTTATGAAGGACATCCGCCGTACCTTCGAGTACCACGGCGCTGAGCATAAGTGCGTGTTCTGCTACGAGAAGGGACTTGAGCTTACCGTTGAAAACGCGAAGGGATGCTCCCGTCTCCACCCCCGTTGCGGAACGAGCTTTATTTTCGTAATGCTCTTTATCTCTATTTTCATCACAATGTTCATCCATATCGACCATACCCTCCTCAGAACTCTCGTAAAGCTTCTCCTGATGCCTCTTGCTATCGGCATTGGCTTTGAGTTCATCATGTTCGCGGGCAAGCACGACAACTTCATCACCCGTGCCCTTTCCGCGCCCGGTCTCTGGATGCAGAAGCTGACCACCAAGGAGCCTGACGACGGTCAGCTTGAGGTTGCGATCGCCGCTCTCAAGGGCGCCATCCCCGCAGAATTCCCCGAAGAAGCTGAAACAAACGAAACAAACGACACCGCAGAAGATATCCCCTCCGCCGACAATATCGACGAAGGAGAATCTCGCGAATGACACTGAACCAAATTATAATCACCCTTGCAGATGCAGGAATTTCCGAGGCAACCAATGAGGCGTGTATCTTAGCCTCCCACTTCACGGGCAAGAGCACAGCGCTCCTGCTTTGCGACAGAGGCGAGGAGCTGACGGCGGATACAGCGTCCCTTGAGGCACTTGCAGACGCAGTACAAAGACGCGTCCTGCGCGAGCCCCTTCAGTACATCATCGGTAAGTGGGACTTCATGGGTCTTACCTTCAACGTAACTCCCGACTGTCTCATCCCTCGCGCCGACACGGAGCTGCTTTGCGGACTTGCGATAGACAAAACTCCCGCAGGCGGACGCTTCCTCGACCTTTGCACGGGTAGCGGATGCATCGCCATATCCATGGCGCACCACCGTCCCGACGTTGACGTGTCCGCGCTCGAAAAATATCCCGCCACCCTTGCTGTGGCAAAGCGTAACGCCAAGGATATTTTAGGCGACGGCAGAGTAAGATTCGTCGAGGCAGACGCCACCAGCCACCTTGCCGCATTCGGCTATTTCGGCGGCGAAAAATTCGATTTCATCGCGGTAAATCCCCCCTACGTTACGGCAAGCGAGATGGAGCAGCTTGAGCCTGAGCTGGCACGGGAGCCGCGTCACGCGCTGACCGACGAGGGAGACGGACTTTCCCTTATCCGCGAGATGATACACATTTATCCCGTGTTCCTTTCAAGCGGCGGCATCTTCGCCGTAGAGCACGGAAGCACTCAGGGCGAGGCTGTACGAAAGCTCTTCTTCGAGGCAGGGCACGTGTCAACCACCCTTCGCGACCTGAGCGGTAACGAAAGAGTTACCTTCATGCAGGCAGGCGAATGACCCATACGGTATACATACATATTTTAATAAGAGACTAATTAAAGAAAGGTACGGTTACGATCATGAAGCATAACATCGCAGTCCTTTTCGGCGGTAAATCCTCCGAGTACGAGGTATCTCTCTCCTCGTCCTTTGCTCTTTTATCCAACATCGACAGAGAAAAGTATAACCTTTACACAATAGGCATCACCCGCGACGGCGCGTGGTACCTGTTCGAGGGAGACATCTCCCTTATAAAGAACGGCACATGGCACGAGTCAGACTATGTAACTCCCATCATGGTGTCCCCCGACAACAACAGCCGCAAGCTGTTCGTTCTCCGCGACGGCGGTGTTGAATCCATCACACTCGACGCAGTTTTCCCCATGTTACACGGAAAATTCGGTGAGGACGGTCAGATCCAGGGACTTTTCTCCGTAATGGGCGTGCCCGTTGTAGGCTGTCCCCACGCATCAAGCGCAGTTTCCATGGATAAGGCAATGACCAAGGCGATCGTTCGCGAGCTGTCCGACATCCGTCAGGCAGATTCCGTAACTCTCCGCAAGGGAGACGACGTTTCCAAGGTATGCGACGAGTGTGAGGTAAAGCTTGGCTATCCCATGTTCGTAAAGCCCGCCTGCGCAGGCTCATCCGTTGGTATCAGCAAGGTACGCTCAAGAGAGGAATTCTTCGCGGCAATGGAGACGGCTCTCAAGGAGGACTCCAAGGTGCTTATCGAGGAGATGATCACCGGCTGTGAGATGGAGGTTGCCGTTCTTGAGGAAGGCGGACGTTACACCGTATCCGTTCCCGCAGAGATCGACGTAGGCGGAAGCGACTTCTACGATTACGAGACGAAGTACGTGAGCGACGCGTCCTCTTACTACATTCCCGCACGTCTTTCCGAGGAAAAGACCGCGCTTATCCGCCGCAGTGCAGAGCGCATCTTCCGTCAGCTTGACTGCCGCGGATTTTCAAGAGTTGACTTTTTCTACACTCCCGAGGGTGATTTCGTATTCAACGAGATCAATACCATCCCCGGATTTACGCCCATCTCCATGTATCCCAAGCTTATGATACATACGGGCATCAGCTACAGCGAGCTTATCGACAGGCTCATCATGTCTGCAATAAACGGCTGAGTATATAGGTAAATATGCGGTATGCTTCACACGGGGCATACCGTTTTTTTCTGCGGTAAAGCGAAATTGAAAATGGGAAGCAGGTCCGGGCGGTTGGTTCAGACGTTCGTTGGGCGGCAGTCATGAGGCGAGTCCTCCCATGCGGCGGGGGTGGCGTCTGTTATCTATATCCGCACAGATAGTAGGATACCTTCATTTTTCAACACAAATTTCTTTTTTCCTTTACAATCCGACTAAAATATGTTAAAATATATGCGAATATACGTTTTTTCACACGGAGGTGCTTATCATAAAACTCAAGCTAATCTCAGTTATACTTGTGCTCACTTTGCTGACAGCTTTACTTTCATCCTGTAATAATACTGAGCATATCCACGATACCGAGACCGATTACGGTGCCCCCGCGTCCCGGCTCGCGTCAACTTCCGATACCGTAGATGAGGAGACCTTCCCCGAAACCGAAGAGTCCGTTTCCGTATCGTCCCCCACTTCCGTTGATATCGACTTCCGTGAAGGATTTCATGCCTTCTATCAGGCAAATTTTGCCACCATGGACATCGAGAACATAATGCAGGAGGATATCGGTATGCCTTACGGCTGCGAGGCGGTGTCCCTTGCCATGGTGCTGGGCTATTACGGCTTTGACATCGATGCGCGTATCCTCTTTGAGGGATTTATGCCCAAGGGCAAATACGGCGAGGCAAACCCGTTTTACGAATATATCGGCAGTCCAAAAAACAGAACAGGCTACGGCTGTTATGCCCCCTGCGTCGTGGAGACCGCCAACAAATTTCTGGAAAGACGGGGCTCAAAAAGACGCGCCCACGACATCAGCGGATCGTCCATGTACGACATTCTGGGCTATATCTGGAGCGGCGTACCCGTCGTGATCTGGGGAACCCTTGGTATGGAAAGATCGGGCGTGCTCGACTCATGGTATTTCGACGGTGAGAGAGTATACTGGTACGAGCTTTCCCACTGCGTGCTCATTACAGGCGTAAAGGGAGACAGCTTCATCATCTGCGACCCTATGGTGGGAAAGGTGGAATACCCCATCGAAAAGGTGGAGGCGGCATACACTCAGATATACAGTCAGGCGGTAGCGATCTGGTAGTTTTTACGCCCCCCGTCATACTGCTGACACGCTGTGAAATCCCCCTTTACTCAAACGAAAAAAGCGCCCGCGAAATTCCTCGCAAATATGAATAAAATGACGTTAAAACCTTGACATAAAGCGCTGTTTGTGATATACTTAAATTGTTGTTGTACACCGTTCTTTGCGACTGACGGAAATGTGGAGCACCACGTGGAAACAAAGAATGTGCCGGGATTTTTCTTCCGGCTTCAGCCGACCGTCTGGGCACATTTACTCCGGCAGGAGCAAGTGTGCCCTTATCTTTTTAGACACCTGCGGAATACGCATCGGCTAAGAAAAACAAGTCAATACTTATAAAAAGCATAAATTTGAAAGGATGTAACACCATGAAAAAAGTCGGTATCGTTATGGGCAGCGACAGCGATCTGCCTATCCTCCAGAAATCCATAGACACACTGAAAGCTCTTGAAATTCCCTATGAGGTACATGTGTATTCTGCGCACAGAACTCCCGTGGAAGCAAGAGATTTTTCTGTTAATGCGCGCGAGCGCGGCTTCGGTGTTATCATCGCCGCTGCAGGCATGGCGGCTCACCTTGCAGGTGCTGTTGCCGCAAACACTACCCTTCCCGTTATCGGTATCCCCTGCAAGAGCACAAACCTTGACGGTCTTGACGCTCTTCTTTCAACTGTACAGATGCCCTCCGGTATCCCCGTAGCTACCGTTGCTATCAACGGCGGCGCCAACGCTGCTCTCCTCGCGGCTCAGATTCTTGCAGTCACAGACGCTGATCTTGCCGCTAAGCTGGACGCAAAGAGAGCATCCGACGCGGCTGCAGTCCTCGCTAAGGACGCGGCAGTTTCCGCTCAGTTTAACTGATTATTTACGTAAGCATATAATTCTTCACCGCAGCGGTATATGGACCGTCTCCGGACGGGTGAATCTCCTGCGGATCAAAGAAAGGACAGATTAATTATGGGAGGATTTTTCGGAGCAGTCTGTAAGCATGACGCCATAGAAGACGTCTTCTTCGGAACCGATTATCATTCGCACCTTGGCACGCGCCGCGGAGGCATGGCGGCATGGGACTCCGAGAGGGGACTTCAGAGAGATATCCACAATATTGAGAACTCCCCCTTCAGAACCAAGTTTTCAACGATATTCGACGATATGTGCGGCACCTCCGCCATCGGATGCATAAGTGACAGCGATCCTCAGCCTCTGCTGATGCGCTCATCCCTCGGCAAATTCGCCATCTGTACGGTGGGCGCCATCAATAATTCCGACGAGCTTATAGACAAGTACTTCACCGAGGCAGGCGGTCATTTTAACGCGATGACCGGCGGCGCCGTAAACTCCACAGATCTTGTAGCAGCTCTTATAAGCCGCAAAAGTGACTTTGTGGAGGGTATAAAATTCATTCAGGACAACATCGAAGGCAGCCTTTCCCTCCTCATCCTCAAGGGTGACGGCAAGATCATCGCCGCCCGCGACAAGCTTGGCAGAACGCCCATCCTCATCGGTAAGAATGACGGCGGCTTCTGCGCATCCTTCGAGTCCTTCGCTTATCAGAAGCTTGACTACGAGGATCACTACGAGCTTGGTCCCGGCGAGATCGTTGAGCTTTCAGCCGACGAAATGACCCGTCTTGCCGCTCCCGGATGTGAGATGAAGATCTGCTCATTCCTCTGGTCATACTACGGATACTCCTCCTCCAACTACGAGGGCGTAAACGTTGAGGCCATGAGATACAGAAACGGCGAGATCATGGCAGAGTACGACGCGTCCCGCGGCGTTGCTCAGGACCTTGACTACGTCAGCGGTATTCCCGATTCGGGTACCCCCCACGCCATCGGATACGCCAATAAGAACGCGGCTCCCTTCGCCCGTCCCTTCATCAAGTACACCCCCACGTGGCAGAGAAGCTTCACTCCCGCAAAGCAGGTTGACCGTAACCGCATTGCAAAGATGAAGCAGATCCCCGTACCGGAGCTCATACGCGATAAGAAGCTTCTGTTCGTTGACGACTCCATCGTCCGCGGAACACAGCTTAAGGAGACAGTCGACTTCCTCTACGACAACGGTGCGAAGGAAGTCCACATGAGAAGCGCGTGCCCCCCCATCATGTACAACTGCAAGTACCTCAACTTCACCCGCGGAAGAAACGAAATGGAGCTTATCGCCCGCCGCACCATCATGGAGCTTGAAGGCGAGGAAGGCATGAAGTACATCGAGGAGTACTCTGACCCCGATACCGAGCGCGGCAGACGCCTCAGAGACCACATCTGCAAAACGCTTAATTTCTCATCCCTTGAGTTCCAGTCACTTAACGGTATCATCAAGGCTATCGGCCTTGAGCCCTGCAAGCTGTGCACCTACTGCTGGACGGGTAAAGAATAATATAGGTTAAAAATATTTTCACCATAAATACAACTGATATGAAGGAGTAAAAGTTATGCATTCCAATTCCAAAAGCGAAAGCTACGCTGCTGCAGGCGTTGATATTACCGCCGGCTACAAGGCAGTTGAACTTATGAAAAAGCACGTTGCACGCACAAAGAACGAGGGTTGCCTCGACGACGTAGGCGGCTTCGGCGGCTGCTTCGGTCTTCCCATGGCAGGCATAGAGGAGCCCGTTCTCGTATCCGGTACAGACGGTTGCGGAACAAAGGTAAAGATGGCTATCCTCATGGACAAGCACGACACCATCGGTATTGACGCTGTTGCAATGTGCGTAAACGACATCATCTGCTGCGGCGCACGTCCCCTTTTCTTCCTTGACTACATCGCATGCGGCAAGAACATCCCCGAAAAGATCGCCGCTATCGTTGGCGGTGTTGCTGAGGGCTGCGTTCAGTCCGGTGCCGCTCTTATCGGCGGTGAGACCGCTGAGCACCCCGGCATGATGCCCGTGGAGGAATATGACCTTGCAGGCTTTGCAGTAGGTATCGTTGACAAGAAGAAGATCCTCGACAACACCGGAATGGCTGAGGGCGACGTTGTTATCGCTCTTCCCTCCACAGGTGTTCACTCCAACGGTTTTTCACTTTGCCGTAAGGTATTCGACATCGACAACAATCCCGACTCTCTTTACGTTCCAAACGAAAAGCTCGGCGGCCGTAGCATCGCTGAGACTCTCCTCACTCCCACAAGGATCTACGTTAAGCCCGTTCTCGCACTTCTCGAGAAGGTCGACGTTAAGGGTATCTCCCACATCACAGGCGGCGGCTTCTACGAGAACATCCCGAGAAGCATTCCCGACGGCCTCTGCGCTAAGATCGACAAGTCTGCAGTTAAGGTACTCCCCATCTTCGAGGCGATCGCTGAAGCAGGCAACATCCCCGAGCGCGATATGTACAACACCTACAACATGGGCGTTGGTATGAGCATCGTAGTTCCCGCATCCGAGGTTGACGCAGCTCTTGAGATCCTCAAGGCACACGGCGAGGACGCATACGTTATCGGTGAGATCGTAAAGGGCGACGAGAAGATCATCCTCGAGTAATAGTAAATCAAAGAAAAGGCACGGTCACTAAAGTGAACAATAAAAAGAATATAGCCGTTCTCGTTTCGGGCGGCGGCACAAATCTTCAGGCTCTCATCGATGCCCAAAAGTCAGGCATCATCACAAGCGGTAAGATCACCCTCGTTATCTCCAACAACGCAGGTGCATACGCCCTTGAGAGAGCGGCAAGGGCTGATATCAAGTCAGCTGTGGTCCTGAAGCGCGAGCTTGGCTCACAGGAGGCGTTTGAAGGCGCTATCGTAGACCTGCTCACCGAGAACAGCATCGACGTGATCGTCCTTGCGGGCTTCATGTCCATCCTCAGCGAAAGCTTCACCTCTCGCTATCCCGAGCGCATCATCAACGTTCACCCCTCACTCATCCCCTCCTTCTGCGGCAAGGGCTTCTACGGTCTCCGCGTACACGAGGCGGCGCTTGAGTACGGTGTAAAGGTGACGGGCGCTACCGTCCACTTCGTAAACGAGATCCCCGACGGCGGTAAGATCATCATGCAGAAGGCAGTTTACATCGAAGACGGAGATACTCCCGAGGTGCTCCAAAAGAGAGTTATGGAAGAGGCGGAGTGGAAGATACTCCCCGCATCCGTTGAAAAGGTCTGCTCCGAGATGTGATCGCACGTTGTCAAATACGTGTTTGTTTCATAATTATTTGTACATCAGCAATGCTGAATGGAGGCTACAATGAACGTATACGAAGCTATGTCAATGGCAGAGCGCCTTGACGGTAATACATATCCCGGCCGCGGCATCGTCCTCGGCATCACCGCTGACGGCAAGAAGGCTGCTGCCGCTTACTTCATCATGGGAAGAAGCGTTAACAGCCGCAACCGCGTGTTCTGCGAAGAGCCCGACGGCATCAGAACAGAGGCACACGATCCCTCTCTCATGGAGGATCCCCACCTCATCATCTACCATCCCGTACGCGAGATCGGCGAGGGACTTATCGTAACCAACGGCGACCAGACCGACACCATCTGGGAATTCCTCGCAAAGGGCGAAAGCTGGGAGGCAGCTCTCCGCACACGTCAGTTTGAGGATGACCGTCCCAACTGGACTCCCCGTATCTCCGGTATCCAGGCTCGCGACGGCAGCTACAAAATGTCCATCCTTAAGGCGGCTGACGCTGAAGGCAGCGCTTGCGCAAGATACTTCTACGAATATCCCGCCACAGCAGGCATCGGTCACTTCATCCACACATACGTTTGCGACGGCAATCCCGTTATCCCCACGTTCCAAGGCGAGCCTGAAAGAGTGACTATTCCCGACACTGCCGACGAGTTTGCAGATATGCTCTGGAAGAGCCTTAACGAAGACAACAAGATCTCCCTCTTTGTTCGCTACACAGACCTTGAGACCCGCGACACCGAGCAGATCATCATCAACAAGCATCAGTAATAAACCGAGAACGTAAAACTTCCCCTTCCCCGTCTCGCCCAAAAGAGAGTCGGCACGCACTTTGTCGCAGACAAGCTGTTCGTGACGGATGGGGTAATATTTGAAAGGTATATTAAAAATGAAAGAATTTGAACTTAAATACGGTTGTAACCCCAATCAGAAGCCTTCACGCATCTTCATGGAGGACGGTGCTGAGCTTCCCATCAAGATCCTCTGCGGCAGACCCGGTTACATCAACTTTCTTGACGCGTTCAACTCATGGCAGCTCGTTCGTGAGCTTAAGGCGGCTACAGGTCTTCCTGCAGTAACCTCCTTCAAGCACGTAAGCCCCACGTCCGCGGCTGTTGGTATTCCCCTTTCCGAAAAGCTTAAGAAGGCTTGCTTCGTAGACGATATCGAGGGCCTCGACGAGTCTCCCCTTGCTTGTGCTTACGCAAGAGCAAGAGGTACTGACAGAATGTGCTCCTTCGGTGACTGGGTAGCTCTTTCAGACGTGTGTGACGTTACCACCGCTCTCATGATCAAGCGTGAGGTTTCCGACGGTATCATCGCTCCCGGATACGAGCCTGAGGCACTTGAGATCCTTAAGGGCAAGAGAAAGGGTTCTTACAACATCGTTGAGATCGACCCCGACTACATCCCTGCTGAGATCGAGCGCAAGCAGGTATTCGGCATCACCTTCGAGCAGGGCAGAAACAATTTCGAGATAAACGAAGCTCTCCTTCAGAACATCGTTACAGATAACAAGGCTATGACAGACGCGGCTACCCGCGACCTTATCATCGCCCTCATCACACTTAAGTATACACAGTCCAACTCCGTTTGCTTCGCAGTTGACGGTCAGGCTATCGGTGTTGGCGCAGGTCAGCAGTCAAGAGTACACTGCACACGTCTTGCAGGCGGCAAGGCTGACACATGGTTCCTCCGTCAGCATGACAAGGTACTGAACCTTCCCTTCAAGCCTACTCTCGGCAGACCCGACAGAGACAACGTTATCGACGGCTACATCAACCAGAACGAGGAAGACGTTTGCGCTGACGGTAACTGGCAGAAGTACTTCACAGAGCAGCCCGCTCCCTTCACACGCGAGGAGCAGAAGGCATATCTTGACACCATCGACGGCGTAGCGCTTGGTTCCGACGCATTCTTCCCCTTCGACGACAACATCGAGAGAGCATTCCGCAGCGGCGTTAAGTACATCGCACAGCCCGGCGGCTCCATCAGAGACGACGTTGTTATCTCCTGCTGCAACAAGTACGACATGGTAATGGCGTTCACAGGAATGAGACTGTTCCACCACTAAGATTTTTTCTCCCCTGCTTTGTCAGGGGAGAAAAAGTGATATTTTCCAATCGAAGTCTTTCGATTGGAAAGTGAAATACAGCTTCGCTGTGTGAAATATTTCACCACACGGTGAAATGTGAAATATTCCGCAAAGCGGAATGTGAAAGAAACGGAGTTATATTAGATATGAAATTAATGGTAGTAGGTGGCGGCGGAAGAGAACACGCCATCATCAAAAAATTAAAGGAAAACAAGTCCGTTGAAGAGATCTTTGCCCTTCCCGGTAACGGCGGTATCGCCGCAGACGCTACCTGCGTTCCCGTTAAGGCAACAGACATCGACGGTATCGTAGCATTTGCCAAGGAAAACGCGATCGACTACGCGGTAGTTGCTCCCGACGATCCGCTGGTTCTCGGTGCAGTTGATGCGCTGAACGCGATCGGTATTCCCTGCTTCGGTCCCGAGGCAAAGGCGGCTATCATCGAGGGTAGCAAGGTATTTTCCAAGGACCTTATGAAGAAGTACGGTATTCCCACAGCCGCATACGAGGTATTCACCGATATCGACGCGGCTCTCGCATACGTTGAGACCTGTCCCATCCCCACCGTAATCAAGGCTGACGGTCTTGCTCTCGGTAAGGGTGTTATCATCGCGCAGACAAGAGACGAGGCACGTGACGCTGTAGTTTCCATGATGCGTGACAAGGCATTCGGAAAGAGCGGCGACCGCGTTGTAGTTGAGGAGTTTTTGACAGGTCCCGAGGTATCCGTTCTCTCCTTCACAGACGGTAAGTGTGTTGTTCCCATGATCTCCTCTATGGACCACAAGAGAGCGGGAGACGGTGACACAGGTCTCAACACAGGCGGTATGGGTACGGTTGCTCCCAACCCCTACTACACGGACGAGATCGCTGAGGAATGCATGAGAGACATCTTCCTCCCCACCATAAACGCTATGAACGCAGAGGGCAGAACCTTCAAGGGATGCCTCTACTTCGGACTTATGCTTACACCTAACGGTCCCCGCGTTATCGAGTACAACTGCCGCTTCGGGGACCCCGAAACTCAGGTAGTGCTTCCCCTCCTTGAGAGCGATCTTCTTGAAGTAATGATGGCAACCACAAACGGTACTCTCGCTGAGTGTGAGGTAAAGTTCGCTGACAAGAACGCTTGCTGTGTTATCATGGCGTCAGGCGGTTACCCCACCGCTTACAAGAAGGGCTTCCCCATCTCCATTCCCGAGGAAGCAGCGCCCTCAGTTTACGTTGCAGGTGCAGAGCTGAAGGACGGCGTTCCCGTAACAAGCGGCGGACGAGTTCTCGGCGTGACCGCTGTTGCTCCCACCCTTAAGGAAGCGATCGACGCATCCTACGCTATGGTTGAAAAGATATCCTTTGAAGGCGCGTTCTACAGACACGACATCGGTGCGCGCGCAATGGCAGCTAAAAACTAATCCGCTTTAGAGAAAGGAATCATCATACATATGGTATTCAGAGTATTTGTTGAAAAGAAAAAGGAGCTTGCAGGCGAAGCGCGTGCCCTCCTTTCCGATGCCGTCAGCCTTCTCGGTATCAAGAATCTCACAGACGTGCGCGTTTTCAACCGCTATGATGCTGAAAACATCGCAGAGGATCTGTTTGCTTACGCAAAGACGACCGTTTTCTCCGAGCCTCAGCTAGACATCGTTTACGATGAGTTTACGGCAAGCGGCGCGTCCGTAGTATTCGCAGTGGAGCCCCTTCCCGGTCAGTACGACCAGAGAGCAGACTCCGCGGCTCAGTGTATCCAGATCATCTCTCAGGGCGAGCGCCCCACAGTTCGTACCGCTAAGGTCTACGCGCTTTACGGCGACCTCTCCGCAGAAGACATCGCTGAGATCAAGAAGTACGTTATCAACCCTGTTGAGTGCCGCGAGGCTGCAATGGAAAAGCCTGAAACTCTCGCTATGCAGTACGACATCCCCACGGACGTTATGACACTTGATGGATTCATCACCCTCGACGAGGCAGGTCTTGCAGATTTCGTAAAGCAGTACGGTCTTGCAATGGACAATGCAGATATCGCATTCTGCCAGAACTACTTCAAGTCTATCGACCGCGATCCCACCATCACCGAGATCCGCATGATCGACACATACTGGTCTGACCACTGCCGTCACACCACCTTCCTTACCATCATCGACGACGTTAAGTTCGAGGACGAGCTTCTTCAGAAGACATACGACGAGTACGTGGCTACAAGAGCCGCTCTCGGCAGAACAAAGCCTATCTGCCTCATGGACATCGCAACTCTCGCTGTTCGCCACCTTAAGAAGGCGGGTAAGCTTGAAAAGCTTGACGAGTCTGAAGAGATCAACGCTTGTACGGTCAAGATCGACGTTGAGGTTGACGGTGTAACTGAACCCTGGCTCCTTCTCTTCAAGAACGAGACACACAACCATCCCACCGAGATCGAGCCCTTCGGCGGCGCGGCTACCTGTATCGGCGGTGCTATCCGTGACCCCCTTTCCGGACGTTCCTACGTTTACGGCGCTATGCGTGTTACCGGTGCGGCTGACCCCTTAAAGCCCGTAGCTGAAACCATCCCCGGTAAGCTTCCTCAGAGAAAGATCGTAACCACAGCGGCGGCAGGATATTCTTCATACGGTAACCAGATCGGTCTTGCAACGGGTATAGTAGACGAGATCTACCATCCCGGCTATGCGGCTAAGCGCATGGAGATCGGTGCAGTAGTTGCGGCGGCTCCCGCGGCAAACGTTCGCCGTGAAAGACCCGACGCAGGTGACGTTGTTATCCTTCTCGGCGGAGCTACAGGCCGTGACGGATGCGGCGG
>JAFSGU010000038.1 GCA_017440665.1 Clostridia bacterium | reverse complement strand
TTGATTTTTGTGAAAACGAACAGGCAACAAAATGCCTTCTCCTGTGGGAGAAGGTGGCAGCCGAAGGCGGACGGATGAGGAGTTAGTTTTGCGTTTAGTGACACCTCATCCACCGCTAACGCGGTCCCCCTTCCCCCACTGGGGAAGGCTTCAATTAACACGCCCCTACCGGGTTTCCTATAAATTTAAGGATTTGCATCTTTAGTTAATACATACGAAGCACTGCTTTTGTGGACACAAAAGCAAAATACGGCACACCTCTTTCGATATATACCGTATTCTTGCAAAACTGTCCTTTAGAGTATCATTCTATAGAGTCCCGTTTCTTTTCCGTGAAACGGATCGCGAACCGCAATTCGGATCGCCCTTTTTTTATTTTTACGCAAATTTTACTCAAAACCTATTGTAGATGAACGAAAACTAATGTACAATATAATATATATATAACAGGAGACAAAAATGCTCACATATAAAGAATTACAGAAAAACGAAGACGTCCGCACATACGTTGCGGCGGCAGACGCCACCCTCGGCGCACTCGGCTTTACCGAACACAGCTTCGGACATGTTACCAAGGTGGCAGCAAGCGCAAAATATATACTTGAAACTCTCGGCTACTCCGAGCATGAGGTGGAGCTTGCGCAGATAGCCGCATTCCTCCACGATATCGGAAACTTAGTCAACCGCCGAGACCACGCCTACACAGGCGGCGTTATGGCGTTCCGCATCCTGGATAAGCTGGGCTTTTCCGCGGCAGACACCGCCCTTGTGGTCTCCGCCATCGGTAACCACGACGAGACGGGCGGCCTTCCCGTAAACGCAGTTGCCGCGGCACTTATCCTTGCGGATAAGTCGGACGTGCGCCGCAGCCGTGTCCGCAACGTGGACGAGGTATCGGTGGATATCCACGACAGAGTAAACTACTCCGTCACCGAATCAAGCCTCACAATAAACGAGATGCACTCCGAGATCACACTCTCCCTCACCATCGACACGACCATCAGCTCCGTTATGGAGTATTTTGAGATTTTCCTTGAGCGTATGCTCCTTTGCAAAAAGGCGGCGTCCGCCCTGGGACTTGAGTTTAACCTGGTCATGAACCGTCAGGAGATCCTGTGATGAAGGGACGCTTCACTCCCGAGACTGTGACTCTCACCCTATACGGCAGAGATACCTCCGCCTACGGCGTATGCTGGTATACGGAAGACGCAGGCGAGCCGATAGTACAGTACACCTGTGAGGACGACGTGAGATTCAAAAACTGCGTCACCCTTTCGGCAGAGGTCCGTGACTACGGCGGCAGAGCGAGAAACACGGCTGTTTTGAAAGACCTTGAGCCGGGCGCCCGTTACAGATGGCGGGTGGGTGACAGGTGCGGAGTATTTTCTCCGTCCGAGGTCATGACTGCAATAAGAGATGACGGGGAAGAGCTGACCTTCACCGTATATTCCGACAGTCAGGACAGAGCCCATTTCGGCAAATGGCTGTCTGCGGCATGGCGGGATGCAAAGGCTCATTTCCCGTGTACCGACCTTACCATCCACGGCGGAGACGTGGTAGACAGCGGAACGAAGCATAGGCTGTGGGAGCGGATGATGCGCCACGGCAGAGGCCTTTTCTCGGGTACTCCCGTCCTTCCCGTAACTGGGAACCACGACCACTTCGAGGAAAAAGACAGCGTGATGCACCCATACTTCAACGTCACGCCTCCGAAAGACAAGCCCGAGCCCCTCATGTACTACTCAGCAGATGCAGGCCCCGTCCACTTCACCATGCTTTGCTCCGGAGACTACGAATATACGGAGCGGCACGGACTTAAAGCGGAGCAGATCGAGTGGGCGAAGCGCGACCTTGCCTCCACAGACAAGCCGTGGAAGGTGGTAGTGATACATACGCCCTTCTATTCCCCCGGAAAATACGGCTCTGCAGAGAGGCACCAAAGCCAGCCTGTCTCTCTGAGAGCACAGCTTAACGAAATCTTCGCAGACGCGGGCGTCGATCTTGTCATATCGGGTCACGACCACATCTTCTCGGAGAGCTACCCGATTTTGAGAGACGGCAGAGCGGACCATGATGCAGAGTATATCGTAAAGCGTGTAAACGGCAGGTTTTACCGCCTTGCGGTAAGACCCGAGGGACCCGTCCACGTTCTTCCCGGATGCGCAGGCAACCAGAACAGACCTGTCGAATGCGAAATGGACGCAGAAAAGACAGGATATTTCAAGGATATCGTGGAGATCCCCACAGGATGCGTGTCATACGTGGCTGTGGACGTTAAAGGAGACCTCCTTACAGCCGAGTTTGTACTTGTAAACGCGAAAAGCGGTGAGAGGGTCATCACGAGACGGTTCGGCATACAAAAATAAACGTCATGGAGAAAAGATGAAAACTTTTACGGTAAACACAAACGACAGCGGACAGAGGCTTGACAAGTTCATCACCAAGGCGGTGAAGGGGCTGCCCATGTCCCTGATGTACAAATACATACGAAAAAAGAGGATAAAGGTAAACGGCAAGCGCGCCGAGGAGCGTCAGAAGCTTGAGGTTGGTGACGTTATTGAAATGTACATCCCCGACGAGTTTTTCACGGAAAAGACGTCGGCTGCCGAGTACACCCGTGCAGAGGTACAGCTTAATATCGTATACGAGGACGAGAACATCCTTCTTGTTGACAAAAAGCCGGGCGTCCTTGTCCACACGGGTGACGAAGGCGACCCCAACCGCACCGCAGAGGCGGAGAGGACCACGCTCATCTTCGCCATCAAGGCGTATCTTGTGTCAAAGGGTGAGTACTCCCCCGAAAACGAAAGCTCCTTTGCTCCCGCCCTTTGCAACCGTATCGACAGAAACACGGGCGGTATCGTCATCGCGGCGAAAAACGCGGGCACCCTCAGAGCTGTCAACGAGGCTATCCGCAAAAGAGAGCTTGGGAAATACTATCTTTGTGCCGTCCACGGCATCCCCGCAAAGCGTTCTGACACACTTCGCGGATTCCTTTTCAAGGATCACAGGACGAACAAGGTGACGGTCACAAAAAATCACGTGAAGGGCTCCAAGGAGATCGTCACGGCATATAAGACGGTGGACGTGAATTATAAAGAGGATATGGCGCTTCTTGAGGTGGAGCTTCTCACGGGACGCACCCATCAGATAAGAGCGCACATGGCGTCTATCGGACATCCGCTGGTGGGCGACGGCAAGTACGGAGTGAACGCAGAGGACCGAAGACGCGGCTACAAGTATCAGGCGCTGTGCTCATACAAGCTCCGCTTCGACTCCGATGAGGAAGAGATACGCTACCTTAAGGGACGTGAGTTTCAGGTGGACAGGGAAGGGATATTCTTCCTCGAGCTGTTTTGAGGATAACAAAAAAGCTGTCGCGTTTAGAAAAATAATCAGCAAAACGACAAACAAAACCGTAGGGGACGACGTCACTGTTTGCTTCGCAAACAGTGACGTCGTTCCCTACAGGTATTTGTACATTTTTTACCTTAGTGCGACAGCCCCTTATTTCACTATAACATAAAAACATGAACGTTTCAAGGTAGAGCTTAGATTTACCCTTGGCGATGACAGCGGCAAAAGTTTGTCGGCACAACTCCGTACACGCAGGTGTAACTATGTACTAATCAATGATATAATACCAAATTCCTGTCGCTTTTAATTTCTTGTCGATACTATCGTAAATCTCTTCGGATATGATATCATCGTTTTTGGTAAAAAACTCGGCTTCAAGATAATTTTCAAGATCATATCCGTAGATTATAGTATCTACTGCCTGCTCAAAAGATACTACAGGCATATCATCCATGCCGTCGAAAAAGCAACGGTGGCCATAAAAAGGAACCAGCTTAGGGCTGCTTTCAAGGGATTGCATAACAGCCTCTTTGAATTTACAAACGGATGTAAATTCACCCAAAAAATCTTTCAGCATTGCTTGCAATGAACCCATATTATATTCTATATCAAAAACAAATGAATCTTCAATATTTTTTCGGAAGTCGCAAAACTTATCTACATTTCTCTGTGAGGTATCCCGATAGTCAAAAAAACGGTCTCCGATAGGATAAGCACAAGACAAAAACGAGGCTATTTCTTTAGGGAAACGAAATCCAAATGTACTTTCAATTTCTTTTATTTCATGAGAGGAAAGGCCTGTGTCAAAGTGAACTCCTGCTTTTTTTAGCCTTTCGATCATCAAATAATTATCCATCACCTCACCACCTTTCTTGGGTTTATTATAACATAAATCCGAGTGAAGAGCAAGAGGAACGAAATGAAGCGTTTACTTCCCAAACATGAAGCGCAAGCCGGAGGCTTGCACGAAGCGGCGGTTTTTCCGCCATGAAGCGAAGCGCACGTCCTAATGTGGCGAAGCCACGCTTCATAGCCAAAGGCTGCTTCATTCTTCATGCGCCACAGGCGCGCTTCATTGAAAAACAACCACCCAATTGGGTCAGATGCTCGTGATGAAGAGGGTGCGAACAGACTACTTCCGTAAACGGAAGTAGGACGAGATCCACGGGGCGAATGCTGACGCATTTTGCCGCCCGTACTGTGAACGAGTAAAAACGATTGATTATCGTTTTTACGAAGTGTGTAACGCCGAAAAGGAGAAATCAAGCCGAGTGTACCAAGGTGCAGATTTCGACTATTGAGGCGGAAGTAATGCGGCAAACCCCTTTCGAATCCTGTGCAAAGTGGCACGAGCAAAACAAAAAAAACACCCGATTGGGTCAGATGCTCGTGATGAAGCAAGTGCTAACATCGGACGAGATCCACGCCGCAAACGCAGTGCGTTTGTCCACCCCTACGGGATGTGGATACCGGCTTTCGAATCCTGTGCAAAAGTGGCACAGAAAACAAAAAAGGAAGCCAATCGGCTTCCTTTTTTATTTTTCGCGCCACGCAGGATTCGAACCTGCGACCTACCGGTGCGTAGCCGGGCACTCTATCCACTGAGCTAGTAGCGCATTTCATCCCGTGTTCGGAATGCTCATATATAATATCACACTTTCTCCTGTTTGTCAATACCTATTTGAAATAATTTTTGAAAAAGAATAAAGAAAAATGTAAAATAAATTTGAGAAAAGCACTTGACAACACACCGCTCCCGTGATATAATATCACCGTTGTCAACAGACACAGGGGTATAGCTCAGTTGGTAGAGCAGTGGTCTCCAAAACCACGTGTCCTGAGTTCGAGTCTTAGTGCCCCTGAAATAGAAAAGCACCGCTTGCGGTGCTTTTTCTATTTCATTGAGGCTTTACGAAAAGACTCAGAAAGAGCACGTTCGTCTTCGACGAAGTGCGTCCGCATCCGGTACGGGCGGCGAAAACAGTCCGACAGGTTACTGTTTTCGAGGGCGTGTGCCTGCTTTTGCCCTAAGGCAAAAGTCTTAGTGCACCTGAAAGAAAAAGGAACTGTCGCATTTAGAAGAATAATCGGCAAAACGCCAATGTAAATGTAGGGACCGGCGTCACTGTTTGCAAAGCAAACGATACGGTCCGTTTTATAGGGTTATAGCCATATTATATGTCTATAATTCCAAGAAACGGGACGCCGAGGACGTCGTCCCCTACAGGTGTTTGTGCATTTTTACCTTAGTGCGACAGCCCCTTTTTCAATGATGTTTGCCTTCGGCAAATGATGTCAGCTTCGCCTAATGATGTGTGCCTGCAGGCACATAAGGGCAAACATCGCATCATTGCGACCATCGGGAGCGACATCATTATGCGGAGCATAACATCATATCGCCCCATGGCGATACATCATTTATCCACCCAATCGGGTGCTTTTTCTATTTCATTGAGGCTTTACGAAAAGACTCAGAAAGAGCACGTTCGTCTTCGACGAAGTGCGTCCTTCTTTCGCCTTAATAGTCAAATGTTTATCTCGGTACACTCGTCTCGGCTTTTCCTTATCGGCGTTATTCACTTCGACAAAACGATATTTGATCCTTGTGTCTCGTTGCAGATACGGTCGTATGCATATAAAAAACGCGCGGATGACTATCTCCAAACGGTGGAAATCTTCATCCGCGCAACGTGTCGCGCTGATGCGGGACACATTTTATATTAAATTATTATTCGCTTAGTCGTCGAGGGTCGCTTCCTGAGCGGTCTCGGATACTGCGCTGGGACGGATGGGAGCGGGACGCTCGCAGCGTGTAGTCATCTCATAGATCTTACCGGACTGGCAGGATTCCTGAATTCCGTGGATCACCTCGATAGCGTGGAGACCGATATCGTAGTGGCAGCGGGGACGTCTGCCGTTTACGATAGCATAGCACATATCTGCAAGACCTACGCCGCGGCTGGAGGAATAATAGCCGTGGAGAAGAGGAAGGTTAACTCTTGCGGACTCAATAGGCTCGCCGAGCTTCTGGTTATCCGTACCGTCGTCGCCGTATACGCCAACCTCAGACTTAGGCATTTCGCCTGCGCGCATACCCTCGCCCTGAGGAGCCGCGCCGTTACGCTCTACGCTGATGGTATCGCGGAAGCTGTTGGGGTCGCCAAGATGGAATACACCGTCTGTACCGGTGATCTGGAATGCGTGTGTGCCCTGAGAGTCGGAGGAGATGTGGAACGTACCTACAACGCCGTTTTCAAACTCGAGAGCAGCCATAAGTGTGGTGGGAGTGTTAACGATAAAGTCCTCGCCGTACTTGGGGTGCTTGGGGTTGGTGTACTTTCTTACGGGATTAAGGTTGCCGCCGAAGCCGCAAACTCTCTTGATGGAACCCAGGAGGTTGATCATCTCATGGATGTAGTAGCCGCCAAGGTCGAAGGGGAAACCGCCGCCGTAATGGAGGGGGAAGAAGAAATACTTGG
This sequence comes from Clostridia bacterium, assembly GCA_017440665.1. Taxonomy (GTDB): domain Bacteria; phylum Bacillota; class Clostridia; order Oscillospirales; family CAG-272; genus RUG11130. Next base: position 1,136 of record JAFSGU010000038.1, on the reverse strand, counting down.
GGGCAAGGTCAAAGAAGGGTGTGCCGGGCTCGTAGTGAGATGTGCACTGAGCGTGAATGGTAACGGGCTTGCCGATGATACCGTCGTCAAGATACTTTCTTGCAGACTGCTCCCATGAGCCGAGGAAGGTGTCGGGGGCTGTTGTAAAGAGAACGTTGTTCTCTTCAGCAAGACGCGCAAGCTCCTTTGCCTCTTCGAAGGTGGGCGCCATCATCTTTTCGCAGTACACGTGCTTACCTGCGGCAAGAGCGCGGGAGGAGATCTCAAAGTGAGACTCGGGATATGTAAGGTTAACGATGATCTCGATCTCGTCGGAAGCGAGCATTTCCTCGAAGGTCATCTTCTTAACGCCGTACTTGTCTACCATGTACTGAGCGCGGGAATCGATGATGTCGCAAACTGCAACAACGTCGATAATATTGAACTTGTACATCATGTTGTCCATATATGTACCGCGGCAGATACCGCCGCAGCCGACAACGCCTACTTTAACTTTTCTCATTGGTTTTGTTTCCTTTCGGTCGCATATTCCGTATGTTACGGTAACAATTATATTTTATCACACATTATGCTGTAAATCAATATTAAAACCGAAATTATTTTGGCGGATTTGTCGGTTTTTTATTGATAAAAAGCTGACCCACGACCGCAATTTGCCCGCGGCGGAAGATTTCATCGTGCCTGCACGATTTCACCTTGCCGACGGCACCATCCCCGCGGCTGCGAACGCACAACTCCGCCACGCCGTGTGGTTCTCCTTACGTACGAGCGTTCAACCCTCATCCCGTTTTCATCACTCCTCATATTTCTCCATCAGCATACGGTATATCATGCACCGCTCGTACATGTCGTCGCAAAAATACTTGGTATGTCTGTCCTTGTGGGCACGCCCCCTGAAACGGATGACCAGGGCGGATTCCTTCGTTATCCCCTCGCAGGTGACCTTCGTGTTATCCTCGGTGTCATAAAACGGGCATTTTGCATACACGCTTCTGAAGTCTGTAGGCATCTGTTACCTCCTTTCAGGTATCACTGTCGTCTATCTTATCTGCTTCACTGTAGCTTTTCGCAAGGGCGGCTTCGAAGAAATCGTCCGTATCAAAGCTTGAAGGGAAGGGCTCCCCTCTGTATTTACC